>RFGV01000248.1 GCA_003696605.1 Chloroflexota bacterium
CGCGAATCTGGGTGCGAACACGGTGACGCTGACGGTGACGGATCAGAGCGGCAACAGCTCGACCTGTACGGCTACGGTGACGGTGGAAGACAACATCGCACCCACGGCGCAGTGTCAGGACGTGACGGCTCAGTTGGATGCCACGGGCAATGCCTCGGTTACGGCCGCCCAGGTGGACAACGGCTCGACGGATAACTGCGCCATTGCGTCGCTGAGCGTGTCGCCCAACGCGTTCACCTGCGCCGATCTGGGTGCGAATACGGTGACGCTGACGGTGACGGACCAGAGCGGCAACAGCTCGACCTGTACGGCTACGGTGACGGTCGAGGACAACATTGCACCTACGGCGCTGTGTCAGAACGTGACCGTGCAGCTGGATGCTACGGGCAACGCCTCGATCACGGCCGCCCAGGTGGACAACGGCTCTTCGGACAACTGCAGCGTGTCGCTGAGTGTCTCGCCCTCCACTTTCGGCTGTGGTGATGTAGGTACCCAGACGGTTACCTTGACCGCTACCGATCCTGCTGGAAACACGGCTACCTGTACGGCTACTGTAACTGTCGAGGATAATGTAGCACCCAATGCCGTGTGTGCCAATCCCACTGTTTACCTGGATGCCAATGGTCAGGTGACCATCACGGTAGCCACAGTGGATGGTGGCAGCTCGGATGCTTGTGGCATTGCTTCGATGACTATCAGTGAGAATTTCTTTGAGTGCGACGACATTGTCAACAACCCGCAACAGGTTACCCTCACGGTAACGGATGTGAATGGCAATGTTGCTACCTGTGTGTCGAACGTGACGGTGCTCGACAACACTGCGCCCACCGCCACTTGCCAGGACGTGACCATCATGCTGGATGCCCTGGGCCAAGCCATGCTCGATCCCGCCCAGGTGTTTGCCGGCGGTTCGGATAACTGCGGCATCCAGACGCTTGTGGTGAGCCAGTCGTTCTTCGATTGCACCGATGTTGGTGTAGTACCGGTCGTGCTTTCGGTTATCGATGAAAGCAACAACACCACTACCTGCAATGCCAATATTACGGTACAAGACAACCTGGCACCCAATGCGGTATGTCAGGACCTGACCGTACAGCTCGATGCCACCGGCAATGCCTCCATCACGGCGGCTCAGGTGGACAACGGCAGTACGGACAACTGCGGTGTTGCTTCTGTCAGTGCTGCACCGACGTCCTTTACCTGCGCCGATGTGGGCGCCAACACGGTGACGCTGACCGTGACGGATGTCAATGGCAACACGGCAACCTGCACGGCTACCGTGACAGTGGAGGACAATGTTGCCCCGACCGCTGTATGCCAGAACGTTACCGTCCAGTTGGATGCCAGCGGCAATGGCTCTGTTACCGCAGCACAGGTGGACAATGGCAGTACGGATAACTGCGGTATCGCTTCTACGACCGTAATGCCTTCGTCCTTCACCTGCGCCGATGTGGGCGCCAACACGGTGACGCTGACCGTGACGGATGTCAATGGCAATACCGCAACCTGTACCGCAACGGTGACTGTAGAGGACAATGTGGCGCCGGATGCACAGTGCCAGGATATCACGATCCAACTCGATGCCGCCGGCAATGCCACGATCAGTGCATTGGATGTAAACAATGGCAGCAGCGATGCTTGCGGCATAGCCTCTATGACCGCTGCGCCCATGACCTTCAACTGCACCAATGTGGGTGCCAACACCGTGACGCTTTATGTCACCGATGTCAATGGCAATACGGGTACCTGCACCAGTACGGTGACGGTTGAGGACAATGTGGCGCCGACGGCTGTTTGCCAGGATGCTACCGTACAACTGGATGCCAGCGGTCAGGCTTCTATCACGACCGCCGATATCGACAATGGCTCGTCTGACAATTGCGGCATCGCGACGATGGACGTAAGTCCTTCGACTTTCGACTGCAGCAATCAGGGCGCCAATACCGTGACGCTTACGGTGACGGACGTCAATGGCAATTCGGCTACCTGTACGGCTACGGTCACTGTTCAGGACAATATCGCACCGACGGTAACCTGCATGGATGCTACCGTAGATCTCGATCCCAGCGGCTTTGCCGTGATCACTTCGAATACGGTGGTTGCAGGCGAATCGGATAATTGTGCCGTAGTCATGGAGCAGTTGAGCGTTACGCTCTTCGATTGCTCGGATGTAGGTGACAATACCGTCACGGTAACGGCTATGGATGCTGCCGGCAATTCGGCCACGTGTACGGCAACGGTAACTATCCGCGATGTCACGCCGCCCAATGCCGTATGTCAGGATATCACTATCATGCTGAATGCCATGGGTGAGGCCGACATTCTGCCCGAAGACCTGGACGGCGGCAGCACGGATGCATGCGGCAACCTCTCATTTGCGGCCAGCCAGACGCACTTTACCCAGGCCGATGTCGGCGTGGTGCCTGTGACACTTACGGTGACGGATATCAATGGCAATAGTGCGACATGTACGGCCAATGTGACCGTACTGAGCAACCTGCCCGATGTGACGATTTCTGGTATTATCACCACAGAAGCAGGCGATCCCGTAGCCTTGGCCGAAGTGGATCTGGTTTCCACCAATCCGGTGTCGGGCACGCATGTCACCACCGATGCCACGGGTACCTATTCCTTCACCGTGGGTAACGGAAGTGACAATACCGTGACCCCCGCCAAGGATATCAACCTGACCAACGGTCTTTCTACGGCGGATGCCCTGTTCATCCAGTTGCATGTGCTGGGTACGTTGCCCTTTACCTCGCCGTACCAGATCATTGCAGCGGATGTGAACAACGACCAGAATGTTTCGACCTTCGATGCCTTGCTGATTCGTCAGGCAATCCTGGGAATCATTGGAGCATTCCCGAACAACACCTCGTGGAGGTTCGTCGATGCTTCCTATGCCTTCCCGGATCCGAACAACCCGTGGGGCTTCCCTGAAAACGTCTCGTTGCCCAATGTGACGGCCAACACTGTGGCGAACTTCATCGGTGTGAAGATCGGTGATGTCACGGGAGACGCTGATCCCACGGCATTTACGGATCAGTCGAGTGAGGATCGCTATCTGGAAGAGCGCTCGCTGCAGTTGCCCAACCAGATCCTCACGTCTGGTGCCGAGGTGCGCGTACCTGTCATGGCATCGCGCGACTTGGGTGACTTCTACGGCTTCCAGTTTGCACTGCACTTCGACAGCGAGTATCTGGAATTCGAAGGGGTCGAGTCGGGCAGTGTAGTGATCAGTGATGGCAATCTCGGTACTGCCGGCTTGGCACAAGGAGAATTGCTGGTTAGCTGGAATGACATCACGCCGAATCGGTATGCCGAAGGTGAAGTACTCTTTACCCTTCGCTTCAGGGCCCGCCAGGAAGCTCAACTGAGTGAGGTGATCGCCCTGGACAACAGCAGGCTGCGCGCCGAAGGGTATGACGCTTCGCTGAATGCCTTTGAACTCGGTCTGGAATTTGTAGAACAAGCCAGTGTGTCGGAGTTCACGGTGTTGAACGCTCGACCCAACCCCTTCTCCGACCGTACGGAAATTGCTTTTGAGCTGCCTGAGGCCGCACCGGTAAGCATCATTTTGATGGATGCTACGGGTAAGGTGCTCAGCATCATCGAAGGCAATTACGCAAAGGGCTTCAACAAAGTGGCTTTGACCAACAACCACTTTGGAGACGTTAGCGGTATGATTTACTACAGAGTAGAATCCCCATGGGGGACGATTGTCCGGCATGTAGTCCGGATGCGATAATTCAAAATAGGACAAAGGATGGGAGTGGCGATTTGCCATTCCCATCCAGTTCCTATTTTTACGTCATAGGCAGAATGCCGCCGTGCATCATGTAGCTCTATTTAGGAGCTGAGGTGAGGAGGGAAATAGTGCGGCTGACACCAGCAAATTGATAACTAACAATTTATAATCTCATAAAACAGCGCATCATGCGGACATTTTTACTCACCTTGGCGTCTGTTTTAGGTGTAAGCCTTTTGCTGAATGCACAAGTCACCTTGACCCCCAGCCTTCCAGCCACAGCAGATTGTGATGGAACCGTTACCGTAGAGATCGTTGCAGACGGCTTTACGGACATTTTGAGTGCCCAGTTTTCCGTCAACTGGGACCCTGCCATTTTGGATTATGGCAGTTATACGGACGGAGGCGTGTTGGCAGGTGCTTTATATGGCACCATGAACACGGCATCCGGGCAATTTTCCATTTCCTGGCTGGATGCCACTTTCGCCGGGGTGACGCTGCCTGCCGGTACCGTTCTGTTTTCCATCACCTTTGATGTGGTGGGCAGTGCAGGCAATTCGACCATGGTGAGCGTCACGGGTACCCCTGTAGCCATTGAATTCATTGATACCGGGTTCAATTCAGTACCTGTGACACCCGGCTCTGGTACCACCACTATTCAGGACAATGTGGCGCCAACCATTACCTGCCCTGCCAACCAGACGGTGGTGGTAGCTCCCGGGGTTACTTCTACAGTGGTCAATGGCATTGGCCCGCTTTCCTCTTCGGACAACTGTGGCATCCAGAGCGTGACGTACACCTTGTCTGGTGCCACTACGGGTTCGGGCAATGACAATGCCAGTGGCCAGACCTTCAACCTCGGCACAACGACCGTAACCTATACTGCTACTGATTATGGTAACAATACGGGGGATTGCTCTTTCACGGTGACCGTTTCTCAAGCAGGTGGAGGCAATCTCACGCTGATTACCCAGTCGGCAAATGTGGACTGTGGTTCCACTGCGAGTGTGGATGTTGTGGTGCAAAACTTCGTAGATATTGCAAGCCTGCAGTTTTCCGTCAACTGGGATCCTGCAGTTTTGAGTTTTTCGACCACTTCAAACCTCAACCTTGCGGGCGCCCTCTTTGGGACGGCCAATACCGGATCGGGTGAGTTGACGTTTTCTTGGGCAGACCCTGCCGGACAGACGCTTCCCGACAACAGTACGATTTTTACGATCGAATTTAACGTAGTTGGCGGTGTGGGTACCAGCTCACAGGTTGCAATTACCGGTAACCCGCTGCCTATCGAGGCCTATAATAATGCGGTGCCGCCCGTCCCTTTGACCGTAGATGTACAAAGTGGCACGCTTACCGTACAAGACAATGTGGACCCAACGATTTCTTGCCCTGCTGACCAGACAGTGACGGTGGGCACGGGTAATACTTCTGCAGTAGTAGGCGGTATCGCGCCCGTAGCATCTGACAATTGTTCCCTTGCTTCGGTGACATATACCCTCTCGGGTGCCACAACCGGTAGTGGTAACAACGATGCCAGTGGCCAAACCTTTAACCTCGGTGTGACCACCGTGACTTATACCGCTACGGATGATGCCGGAAATACGGCGAGTTGTTCCTTTACCGTAACGGTACAACAGGCCACAGTGCCCGGTGCCCTCACCCTGATTGCTGGTGGTGGAGATGCCGAATGTGATGCAAGCAACTTCATGTATCCCATCCAGGTTGAAAACTTTACCGATATCACCAGCTTGCAGTTCTCCATCAATTGGGATCCGGCAGTCTTGTCTTACAACTCCACTTCCAACCTCATTTTGAGTGGTGGTCTGTTTGGCACGGCAGATGTGGCCAACGGAAAGCTTACCTTTTCGTGGTTTGATGCCGCGAATCCGACAACCGGAACGACACTTGCCGATGGCACGACCATTTTCACCATCAATTTCAGTGTGGTGGCGCCTGCCGGCGCAAATACCAACGTCCAGATTACGAATGATCCGTTGACGATAGAGGCTACCCAGGCTCAGGGTGGTGTCCCTGTATTTGTTCCTGTGAATACTACCAACGGCACGACCAACATCGTGGACAGCACCCCACCGATGATCGCCAATTGCCCCGCAGACATTGCTACAGGAACCGATGCCGGGATGTGTTCGGCTGTCGTGACCTGGACCGCACCGACTGCCTCGGATAATTGCAATCTCGTATCTTTTGTTTCCAACTTCAACCCGGGGAATGCCTTCCCGCTGGGCACCACCACGGTAACCTACACGGCAACCGATGGTGGTGGGAATATTGCTACTTGCTCCTTTAATATTACTGTTACCGATGATGAAGCGCCCGTAATAGCCAATTGTCCGGCCAACATCACCCAAGGCAATGATGTAGATTTTTGTGGCGCCAATGTCAGCTTTGGCAATATCAATGGTACGGATAATTGTGACCTGGCGCTGGATATTTACTATTACACCACCGGAGCTACAGTGATGGGTTCGGCGGGCACTCCTCTCTTGGGTCAGCCCACGGGAGAATTTTACAACGTGGGAGTCACTACGGTACATGTTTTCGCACAAGATGATGCAGGAAACAAGTCGGCTGAATGTGTCTTCACCATTACAGTGAATGATACCCAGGATCCCATGGCCGTATGCCAGGACGTGACGATCTCGCTGGATGCAGCGGGCAATGCCTCGATCACGGCGGCCGACGTGGACGGCGGTTCGACCGATAACTGCACCATCAGCTCGATGAGCGTTGCGCCGGATGCCTTCACCTGTGCCAATCTGGGTGACAACCCGGTGATGCTGACGGTATCGGATGATGCAGGTAATACGGCCACCTGCGCGGCTACGGTGACGGTGGAGGACAACATGGCGCCGAATGCCGTGTGCCAGGACGTGACGGTGCAATTGGATGCGACGGGCAATGCCTCGATCGCGGCTGCC
>RFGV01000249.1 GCA_003696605.1 Chloroflexota bacterium
ATGATCAGTATTACAATTACGGTTGGAGAACCATTTGTCGTGAGTGTAAGCCCTCCCGATACGATTTGCAAATTCGGATTTACACAACTGTTCACCACGGTTGATTCCGGTACCGGTCCATTCACCTATCAATGGACACCTGCCCTTGGATTATCCGACCCAACCATTGCCAACCCGATTGCCAGCCCCTCCGTTACCACCACATATACCGTGGGAGTTACCGCTCCTGACGGTTGTACGGAAGAAGCCAGCACGGATGTGATCGTCTCAGGAGTAGCACCGAGGGTGGTCATTACCCCTGACAATAACAATGTTTGCCCGGGAGATACGGTTACATTAACGACCAGCATTTTCCCATTGACTTGCGGTACTTCGCCCAGTGGGTGTTCACCGCAGAATCCACCTGTGCCGAGAATTTTCGGTAGTGCAACGACCACCCAATTCGGTACTCCTTTTCAGGGTACTTCTGAAGACGCCAGAACACAAATTCTCCTGCGTGCCAGCGACCTGCAATCGGCAGGTATCACCACCGGAACAATTACCAGGCTTTCCCTTGATGTCGGCACGAAAAACAGCACACAATCCTATCAAAATTTCACCATTAGGATGGGATGTACCAATGCCACGGCTTTGAGCACCAGTGTGGGTTGGCAACCGACATTAACCACAGTATACGGACCTACACAGCATTTTACCAGCCTCGGTCCCAACTTTTTCGCATTCCATACCCCGTATGATTGGGATGGTGTATCCAACCTGATTATTGAAATCTGCTATGATAACCCTTCCGGACAGGCTCCGGGCGGTATCGATGAGCTACGTGCCTCAACCTCAACTTATACAGCTGTTATGCGGAATTACACCAACGGTGGGGCAGGATGTAACCTGAGTCCGGTGTTTACACACAATATGGTACCTAACATGATTTTCTTTATTTGCCCTGCACCTCCTATTACTTATACTATTGACTGGGATCCGGTAAAAGGATTGCTCGACACTACCAGCATCAACACGCAGGCTGTAGTGAACCGGGATATCACCTATACCTTGACCATCGATGATGGTAATTGTGAAGGTGCCGATTACGTTACGCTCACCATCGATAGTGGTTATTACCTTTCTGTTAGTGATACCCTGATATGCAGTGATACTGCCCAATTGCATGCCCGGATCTTTGGTAATCCACCCACTACCGCTCTCGTTTGTGGAGCCAATGGAACAGCATGCGCTGGCACTGTTCACCAGGATACCATAGGCACCGGTACTGCGACCAATTCATCAACCACATTCCCTGCGCCATATGGCAACTACTGGAAAAATGGCAGGCACCAGTTCCTCTACAGGGCAGCCGACTTGGCAGCAGCAGGGATGACTTCCGGCACCATCACCGAGCTTGCCTTTTTCGTAACCCAAATCGTTGGTACGGATACCTATTATGATTACACGATAAATATGGGCTGTACGAACATATCGGATTTATCCGGTGGATGGGTTACCGGCCTGCAAAACGTATTTACCCCGAAAACCGTTGTCCTTAACACGGGATGGAATGTTCATGTATTCGATAATACGTATGACTGGGATGGAGTGAGCAACCTGGTTGTTGAGATATGTTTTGACAACCTTTCGCAGCCATCGTTTACCAACAACAGCCTTTCGCCTTATACGGTTAAACCCTATACGGCATCGATCTGGTACGTGAGTGATGTCACTTATGCCTGTAACAACCCGACAACCACCAGTAGCAGCAATAATCTGCCGAATACACGGTTTACCATATGTGAGCCGCCCCCTGCCACTACGGAGTTTACCTGGCAGCCGGGGAATTCGCTATCCGATTCCACCATTGCGAATCCAATCGCGTTCCCGGATACCACTACCACGTATATCGTATCGGTTAAGTATGTCAATGGATGCGTCCACTATGACACGATGACCGTTTATGTGCAGGATGTCAATTTCGCTGCCGGTGGTGATACCGCTATATGTGTTGGAGACACCGTGCCGTTGTTTGCTGCCGGAGGGACCAATTATCTCTGGACGCCTGATTATAACCTCTCTTGCAACACATGCCCTGATCCGCTGGCATATCCGGATACAACAACCACTTATAATGTAATGGTATCCGATACATCGGGTTGCGCTTTGAATTTTGAAGTGACGGTAACCGTTGGTGAAGAGAATACCACAATATCGCCTGATACGACAATCTGTTATGGCGAAAGTGTGCAGCTCATCGCTGGAGGAGGTACATCCTACAACTGGACACCTGCCACGGGCCTGTCCTGTACGAACTGTGCCAATCCTGTGGCTTCACCGGTGGTCACGACCACTTATCAGGTGGAAATCATCTATGGCAGTGGTTGTATGATTACCCATGATGTAACCGTTACTGTACGGGGTGAAGCGGTAACAACCACCGGGGATGCAGCGATTTGCGAAGGTGACACAGCTAACCTGCTCGTTGTCGGTGGAAATCAATACCAGTGGACCCCATCGGCCGGGTTATCCTGTACAGATTGCACTTCACCGATGGCTTATCCTGATACAACCACTACCTATACCATCGTTGCCAGCGACAGCGGCTTCTGTCCGCAAACGTTAACCCTGACGGTTACCGTCAATCCGCGGCCTGCGGTAGATCTTGGTCCCGACACCACGATTTGTTATGGTGACAGCTATCAACTGACCGCTTCTGGAG
>RFGV01000250.1 GCA_003696605.1 Chloroflexota bacterium
CCCACCAGCTACACCACCCAAGCACTCCTCGACATTCTCGATCAGGAACTACGGGCAGCTTGGCGCGGTGAGCGAGTGGTGCTGTCCTCCAACCAACGACTCAACCCCGTTGTGGCCAAGGCCCTGGGAACGGAAAAACTGAGCAAGGTCTTTGCCGTTCAGGATTTTCGGGAACAAATCCATCAATATCAGCGGGAACATAACGTTTCCGGGCTGGTTTGGCACACCTGTCGTTTTCAGGGGCGATCGCTCCAGTTTCCCGAAGTCCATCCGCAATTGATTGCGATTCCTGCCGACAAGGCCGCCCTGTTAGCCGCCAAAACGGGGGTGATTGAATTCTGGCGCTCTTCGGTTGAGGGTTTGCGTCTGTGGCGACCCGGCCCCCCCCCGCAAGCCCTCACACGCCAGCAAGTGGAGGAATGGATTGCCACCACCGAATGGGCCGAAGTGGATGCCACCCGCACCGAACTATATCTCACCCTATGCTGGGGCGATCCGAAGGAATGTCACTACGACTGGGCCAAGCCGCAATCGGGGTGTGAACGAATCATTGCAGCGATCGCTGAGCCTAGTGCAATCAAGGTATGATTCATAAACCAGGTATCACCATAGGTACCGGCGTAATTCTTAACCTACCGTTTTTATTCATCAGGAAGTCGAGCACCATGCCGTTTGCTGTTGGTGTGATTGAAACCCAAGGTTTTCCAGCCGTTTTGGCCGTGGCCGATGCCATGGTGAAGGCCGGGCGCGTTACGCTCGTGAAGTATGAGCGGGCTGAAAGTGGGCGGCAGTTTGTGGCCATTCGTGGGCCTGTTTCAGAGGTGAAGCGAGCCGTTGAAGCCGGCCTGATTGCCGGGAACAACATGCCCAATGAAGGAACGGTGACCACCCACTATATCGTCCCGAATCCGCCCGAAAATTTGGAGGCGGTTTTGCCGATTTACTTCAGCGAAGAATCCCAAGATCATTGGTTAGAAGAAATGCGGGGTATTTTGCCCGGCTTGTAACCAGTTATGGGG
>RFGV01000251.1 GCA_003696605.1 Chloroflexota bacterium
TCGCGACGAGTTCTTAGACTTAGGACGCAAACGAACTTCTCCAGGCTGCTTGTGAGATAACTTGCATGCGATGTTATCTCACAACTTTTAACATACAAGATGCGTACATGTTCGTCGCTTTCTTCGTCCTCTACTTCGATGAATAGCCCATTGTCAAATTCGGTAATAGCTGACTGGATTTCATCCCAATCAATGCCTTCGATTTCGGGGACGAAACGACGGCCGATTTTGAGGCCAAAGCGTAACATAGCCAGAGGAATGCTGACGCGAACCTTACTTTTGCCAGTGCTGAGCTGGCCAACGTGAACGCGAAACCAGAATGGCTGATGCTGAGGGGTGGGGGCAGAAACGGCCGTGTTCACTTCCCGCTCCACCATTCCCCCCTCCTTCTCCCGCGTAACATCTGCCAACATCGTTGCCGCCTCCGCTGCCGTAATCTTCCCCTGGCTCAACAAGGACAAAACCTCATCACGATAACTCTCTTTCATCATTCACCTCTTGTTGATTCTGAAACTATTCACCACGTAACAATTTCAACGCCTCTTCAGCAGTAATCTTGCCTGCACTCAACTCCGCCAAAATCTGCTGACGCACTTCCTCAGAAACAGGCTCCATTTCAGGCTCCCCCACTTCATAACCCAACGCACGAATCACATCCGTCAACCGCGCCCTGACCGCCGGATACGACATACCCAACTCCTGCTCCACCCGTGTAATCTTCCCCTCACACCGGATAAAAGTCTCTACAAATTGCAATTGCTCCGGCGTAAGCTGATACAACCGCCCCAAAGCAAAATGCCCCTCCAATGTTGTGTCACAGTTGCGACAATGCAAACGGGTAACATGCAAGGTATCATGACAAACAGGACATTGGCCAATTACAGGATTCATAATATTATCCTTCCAAAAAAATTTTATTAATGTTGTCAAATTTTATAATATTGTCAAAAAAATTAACAATTTCTGACATGATATATAAAAATTATTTAGATGTCAAGATGATAAGGGATAGAAAGCTGGCGGGAAACAGGCACGGTAGAGGCCATCCACTTCACCATTGACTCCCAGCCGATGTATAATTTCACCGTTGCCACTGCCCACACCTACTTCGTCGGTAACGGCCAGTGGTTGGTGCATAATGCTTGTGAGCGGCAAAACATCGAGAAGGCTATTCGTTCACTAGAACAAAATATTGCAGAACACGAAAAGAAGTTAGCCGACTACATTGCCAATCCCGATGCTTTTGACAATAGAGGGTTCTTGCAAAATGCACCCAACGAAGAAATACGGCAAAGTATCATTCAAGGTCGTATTAATCATCTTCAGAATGAA
>RFGV01000252.1 GCA_003696605.1 Chloroflexota bacterium
GGCATTACGACAGCGCGAATGGCTGGACTCAGGCTACGCCGGCCACGGCCCTGCCCCCACGGGCCTATCACCGGGCGGTTTACGCTGGTGATGCTACCCTCCTATTCTCGGATGGGGAGGTGTGGAAGTATGAGTAGGCAAATAGTTGACCAACCTTCCCGATTATTGAAGATAGGAGGAAAAATAATGCGTATTACTTCCAAACAACTGGTTCACTGGCTCAATTTTCTGCTTATCTTAAGCCTGGTTGGGAATATGTGGCTCCATGTCTGGACAGTTTCTGCGTCGGGGGTCAGCAACAAACCAGAGGTCTCTTTCAACCCTTACCTGAATACCGGCTTACAGTCGGCAGGTAGCGGACTTGCTAGAATTGATAGCCTATTAACTAAAGAGCGAGGAACTTCTGCCGACCTTCAGCAAGTTAACACTGTTCAACGCATAGAGCAGTCTATAGCGGATGAGGAGCGCCAGCCTCTGACTCAGCAACAGCTTTCGATAGATAAAGTGGCTTATGTAATAGTAGTCGCCACTGATCAGGGAATTTATTATACTGATAGTATTACTGCCACCAGTCCGACTTGGCAACCACTTAATATGGGTCTGAGCACAAATGCGGATAGAAACGTATACGACCTGTGGTATCAACGTTCCGGTTCTCAAGAAGGGGGCGTGTTGTGGGCCGTAACCGGTTCGGGGATTTGGCGGAATAATCGGCCGCTGGATGGCGAAGTCTGGCAAAAACAGGCTGTTGGAAATCCACCCAACTTATGGGAAGACTCACCTGCTCCTACGGAAGCAGATCTAACCTTTGTTGCAATAGCCGGTTCAGAAGCAACGGGGTCCGTATATGCTTTAGCCGAGTGGCGGAACAATAGTGACAAGTATCGGGGGTGGATATTAAAAACTGAGGATTCAGGCCAATCCTGGGCCTGGAGTACAGTTATTGAACCGACTAATCTGATTGCTAACGGGGATTTTGAAGAGGGACATATAAACGGCTGGACGGATACCGGTAATCCCTATGGTTTTTTAAATACAGACCCCACTTATGTTTATGGTGGGACTTATTCCTTAGGAGTCACTGGAAGTACTGGGACTGGCTATACACATTTTAATTTTGAAGTACCCGTCACAGGCGTCTATACATTTCGTGGCTGTTATAAACAACGAGGTAGCATTGCTCAAGGAGAGTTAAAAATCAATGGTACCCCTATTTATGTTCCATATAGCCAGCGTACTGTATGGACCTGTAACTATGTATCAGTTTCACTCTCTGCTAATACGACTCATCAAATTCGTCTGTCCAAACCCTACTATGACGGGAACACTGCTTACGCCGATGATCTATCTGTTGTCTATTCCCATTTATACGAAGAAACCAGGCCATTGTCCCTTGCCGTTGACCCAAACGATGCTAACAAAATCTATGTCACAGTTTATAAAGAAGGCAGACTTTATCACGAAACGTTTGATGAAACTTTGGCGCTGGTCGAGTCGGTTGATTTTGGTGAAGCAACCCTGAGTGAACTTGATAATCGGACAAAATATTTGGGTACCTTCTCTCCTGAGGTGAGCGGAGTTGGGGGCACAGTTTATGCCTTCGGACGTTTTGTTGTGGATAGTCAGACAGGCCATCTATACAAGAGCAGCGATGGCGGCGCTACTTTCCAGAATATCGGCAGCAACACTGGGTGGACGGGCGAATGGCTGGGAGCATTATTTGCCGACAATGGTAGCTTGACCGCTTTTGCCAACAGCTCAGATATGCAAACTTATCGTACTCTTGATGACGGTAGTACCTGGACACCGGGTAACCACAGCTTGGTCAATCACTCCATTGGCGCTACTCTGGGCGATCCTGCCTCGACCGGTGGCGGACTGGTTGGTCGCTATGCTGGCGCTTCTTCCAGTTTAATCTGGCAAAGTATTGCCAATACCCCTTGGGTTGATAAGACAGGGAATCTGTATACGCTCAGCAATGCTACTAAAGTGCGTAGCATCGTTAATGTGCCTGCAACGGCCCTCCCCCCCGACCAGACCCTCTCTCCCAACGAATGTCCTTTATGCGGCAATGAGGAAAAACAAAATTACGTGGGCGGCCCCATCAACACCTACAGCGGCAACTACAACTACCAGACCACTGACCTGTCCATCCCCACCCTGGGCCAGCCGTTACACTTCGAGCGCACCTACAACAGCCTA
>RFGV01000253.1 GCA_003696605.1 Chloroflexota bacterium
ATCCAGGAACGCTGGGCTACCAACTTTTGGGGGCGCAGCGATTCAGACAAAAAAGAAACAGACGACCAAACCTAAAATACAAAACAAGGAGAAATTTAATCATGTTTATCGAATTACACCTGATCCAGAGTTTTGCTCCCTCCAACCTGAATCGTGACGATACTGGCAGCCCCAAAGATGCCATTTTCGGCGGCGCCCGCCGCGCTCGCATCTCTTCCCAGGCATTCAAAGCTGCCATCCGCCGCGAACCCGTCTTTGCTCAAAAAACCGGTGTTCCCGTGGGCAAACGCACCAAACGCATGGCTGAAGAAATCGCCACTCGCCTGACAAAATCAGGCCGGGACGCTGAAGACGCTTCAAAGGTTGCTGCCCGCTTTGCCAAAGCTTACGCAGGCAAGATGGACCGGAAGCAACTGGATAAAACCAGCGTACTCATTTATCTCAGCGAGGAGGAATTTGCCTGGATAACAGAGCAACTAAACGAAAACTGGGATATTGCTTTGCACGAAACCACTGAGGAAAAACCCCAGGAAAAAATCATTGGGGAGTTGGTTAAAGAACTGGTTAAGCAAACCAAAGGGCGCACCAGCGCGCCCGACATCGCGCTTTTTGGCCGGATGTTGGCCGACAAACCGGAAACCAACATAGATGCCGCCAGCCAGGTAGCCCATGCGTTGTCCACACATGCCGTTCGCATGGAGATGGATTACTACACCGCCATGGACCACCTCAAACCGGATGACCTTTCCGGCGCAGACATGGTGGGCTTCACCAGTTTCAATTCTGCCTGTTACTACCGTTATTTGCGCATTGACTGGTGGCAGTTGTGTAGAAATTTGGGTTGGCGCGACCTGACAACTATCAAAAGCAAAACAGAACGAGAGCAAGCGCGTGAAATGAATACGGAAGCGCTCGAACTGGCCCGCCGCACCGTTGAAGGTTTCCTGCGTGCTGCCATGACCGCCATCCCCACCGGCAAGCAAAACGCCTTTGCCGCCCAAAATCCTACCAACTTTGCTATGGCCGTCGCCCGCAATGACGGCAAAAGCTGGAATCTGGTCAATGCCTTTGAAACGCCTGTGAAACCGGATTATGATGCCCGCACCGGCGCGCCCCAAACCGGCTACATTGAACCGTCCATCCGGGCGCTGGATGCGTACTGGCACGATTTGACCAGCTTTTATGACGACAGCAGACCAGCGGCAACGGCCGTTTACGTGATGAACAAACACCGGGACGCCCTCAATCACCTGGCCGATTATCGCCAGGAAACATTTTCCGCCTGGGTCAACACCATTCTGGACGCCTTACCCGTTGCCGCATCGGAGGAGTA
>RFGV01000254.1 GCA_003696605.1 Chloroflexota bacterium
GAAGATATTGTCATTAGCATCATCGATCCCAACGGCGCAACAATTCTTGAACAAAACAATGCGCCTGCAGGTGAAGTAGAACGAATTGAAGGCCTGCCACTCACCATTATCGGGCAATACCAAATACACGTCCGCACAGCAAATGGTAGCATGACCGATTACGCGATCATGTATCTGGACGATTCCGCCTACACTTTTGTCTTTATGGGAATACTCACCTATGGCGAAACCCGCTCGAACATTACACTACCCGAAGAAAATGACCACTTTTGGCATTTTTACGGTACTGCAGGCGAAAACATCACCATTAATATCACACCCGGTGCTGATGGTGATGTCTTTTTGGAACTTTACGCTCCTTCTACTGACAAAATAAGCGGGTTTGTAGATGATGGATTGATGGGTGAGGCAGAACAATATTCAACAACGCTACCTGAAACAGGAATTTATTCGATTCGTACTGGTGAGTTTGATTTCGCGGCAACGACTTATACCATCACACTTTTGCGAAACTGATGAGAGAGCTATCGAAGATACGAGCACGCTGGCTTGTTTTGGTTGTTGTTTTGTTGCAGTTTGGTTTGTTGGTTATTTTTACTCGCCAGGCTACATATGCTGTTCCAGGGGGAACACCAACTGTGTGGTATTTTTTCCCCATAGTGCTTGGCCCCCAGGCCACACCTTCGGCCACGCCAACGTTGACGCAAACCCCGACGCCGACACCAGGAAGTACGGCCGTTTCCACCCCCACCATCACGAACACACAAACACCAACCCCAACACCAGCCAATCCCCCCACTTCCGTTTCCACTCCTTCGCCCACAGCGACCACCACCGGCCCTTCTCCAACCCCAACCAATACACCAACCTCAACACCAACCAACACCCCAACAGCCACTCCCACGCCCACAGCTACCCCAAATCTCAATTTAGTTAACCAGGGTGCCATCACTGCTGAAGAACTCTCTATGAGGCAGCTTGGTACAAACGAGCTACATAGCTGGACCTTTACAGTAAGCACGCCCGATACCATCACGGTAAGTGTAGCAGCTGACTTGAATACAGATGTGGTTGTCACCCTTCTTGATCCATCTGATACGCCGCTGGTTTCTGAGCAAAACCTGGCTCCAGCAGGCGGTGTAGAACGAATGACAGGGGTATTCTTGCCTGCAGCCGGAGATTATAAGATACGCATCCACACCACAGATGGTTCACCTGGCTGGTATGGCGTTATGCCCCTGTTAAGTAATTCGTATCAATTTGTGCTAATGGGAACGCTGGCATATGGGGAGTCGCAAACCGCATCGCTGGCTGCGGAAAATGACCATTTTTGGTTTTTCCTGGGGCAATCAGGAGAAAGTATTAACATCACGGTTACACCAAACGATAATGGTGATTTGTTCCTGGAGCTTTATGACCCAACGACAACACGGATTAGTGAGTTTGTGGATAATGGGTTAGGCGGAGAAGCGGAGTCGTTGATCGCATTTCCGCTAACAACAACAGGCTTGTATGCTATCCGTATGGGAGAATTTGAATTTTTGTCCAGTAATTACCAGATTTCTCTGTCGCGCAATTGAATGCAGGTTATTCTCCAAATTTTTGTTCGGGGCCGGGGTGAGGTGCAAGGGTAGATTTTTGCGTGAGGTGTGTGTAGATGTAAGCAGTGGCAAGGGCTAGTGTGAAGGCAAGGGCAACGACCGTTACCCCCACAATTCCGCCGCCATCGAATACAAACCCTGACCCCAAACCACCCAATCCCGATGCCACAGCCACCAACATCTCACCCACACCCTGAATACGTCCCCGCTCAACCGCCGTCAATCCATCAGACAACAAGGATGAACCAGCCACAAAACAAAAGTTCCAGCCTAAACCAAGCAAAAATAAGGCCACACTCAGATTGAGGACTGAGGGGGACAAAGGTGTAATAAGTGCAGAGGCTATAAGAATGAATGTTCCCCAAAAAATAACCGGAAAACGGCCGTATTTATCCACCAATCGGCCAGTCACGCCTGACAAACCATACATCCCTAGTGTGTGTGCCATTACAACTGTCGCAATACTGCCCGTACCATGAGCGTGATGGTTCATATGTAGAGGTGTGATGACCATGATCAACGTCATTACCAGTTGGCCAATGACCATAGCCAGGACAGCCAGAATACGCACTGGTGAAGCCAACAACAAACGAAACGGCCGTTCCTGTCCTGCCATCTCATCCGTCACAGGCCGCACTGCCAACCCCAACTGCAACGGATCTGGCCGCAAAAACAGAAACGTCAACCCCAGGGCAACGCCATTCAGCACCAACGCAGCCAAATACGGCCCCATACTCCCCACCAAACCCTGTGCAGCCGCCCACCTCTGCGCCGGCTCAACCAACTGCGGGCCACCAATTGCACCAATTGTTCCGGCAAACACAACCAGCCCAATAATTCGGGCACGTCGTTCTGCCGGAAAAACCTCTGCTGCTACATATCGCCCCTGTTCGCTGGCACTCCGCCCCATACCTACCAGTCCCGCCCCGAAACAAAACCCCCAAAAAGAACTGGCCATTATACCCCATGCAGCCAATCCCCAGCCCAACGCACCCACCCCATAACCTACTGAAAGCCCCCAACGCCGCCCCCATCGATCCATCAGCCAGCCAATCGGATATGCCGCTATTGCTCGCCCCAAAAGCAACACCGTACTAGGTACACCAGCCAGGCTGTCCTGGCCACTTAGCTCAGCAGCCAAAATAGGCATCAGGGTAAATGCAGCAATCACGCCAGCAGAAAAAAGACTTTGGTCGGCAAAAAGAACGGCCGTTATCCGCCACTGCGTCCAGCGAGTAATCTTTATGTCAGTCATTCAGCTTTCTCCAAGGCAATGTGCTGTATCATACCCGATTTTTATCCCACGTCATTACAAGAAAACATCAACACACCTTCCCTAACAACCAAAAACGCCCCCATCAGATAAAAATTTGATGGGGGCGTTACGTTTGTTTGGTTACAAATGCCTAAAACCAACTGCCGCCAGAAAACCTTTCTTCCTTCCAGGGGTCAGCTTCGTTATGATAGCCGGCACGTTCCCAAAAACCCGGCTGGTCATCTGACCGGAATTCCAACGCCCGCAACCATTTCCCCCCTTTCCAAAAATACGCTGTTTTCTCTTCACTTCTGTCTGGAAACGAACCAACAACCGCCCGCAAAGGATAGCCATGATCCGGTGTGAGGGGTTCACCGTTATAATGTGTTGCCAGCAAAAAATTATCTGCCAACACCAATTCCAGAGGGGTATTTGTTGTGTAGCCA
>RFGV01000255.1 GCA_003696605.1 Chloroflexota bacterium
CACTCCTACTGCTCGGGTTAATTTGATGAAAAAGTTTAAATTTACCGAAATTCAAGCGCAGGCTATTCTTGATATGCAGTTACGTCGTTTGGCTGCACTAGAGCGGCGTAAAATTCAGGATGAGTACAAGGAAGCATTGGCGCTTATCAAAAAACTGGAGCGGTTGTTAGCCAAACCGGCTTTGATGCGTCAGGTAATTAAGGAAGAATTGCTGACTGTCAAGGAACAGTATGGTGATATTCGGCGCACGCAAATTGTGGATAGCAGTGAGACGAAAGTATTGACTGCTACGGATTTGTTGCCTGATGAGCAAGTTTGGGTGCTGGTGGGGGAAAAGGGAACGTTGGCTCGGACGCCTTCGAAAGAAATGATCAAGATTCCGCTTAAGCCGGCGGAGTTGCCGTTTGCCTTGTTGGAAGCGAATACGCAAGATGTTTTGTATTTGTTTGCGGCGAATGGACAGGCGGTGAGTTTGCCTGTGTATCAGTTGCCACAGGCGCGTTCGCTGGGTGAGGGAACACATTGGGCAGATTTGACTGGCTTGACGCGCCGAAACCATTTGGCGGCGGCGCTTGTTGTGCCTGATGGGGCGCAAGGGTATCTGTTTTTGACTACATTGAGTGGTGTGGTGAAGCGGGTGCGTCTGGAGGATTTGCCAGGAATTACTACTGAGCCGTTTGTGGTGATTAATGTGGCTGATGATGATGCGTTAGGGTGGGCCAGGTTGACTACAGGGGATGATGAGGTGGTATTGGTTACGGCTTCGGGGCAGGCGATTCGTTTTAGGGAGGAGGATGTACGGCCGATGGGTTTGCCTGCTGGTGGTGTGATGGGTATTAAGCTGAAGGATGAGGCGGATGGTGTGGTGGCAATGGATGTGGTGCAGCCGGATGGGTATTTGTGGAGTGTTACGGATAATGGTTTGGCTAAGGCGACTGCAATAACGGAGTATCCGACTCAGGGGCGTTATGGCCAGGGTGTGATTAATGTGCGGTTGCCTAAGGATGCGTCGGAGGTGGTGGCGGCTGTAGTGGCCGGGGAGAAGGATCAGTTGTTGATTACGATGGCGATTGGTTCGGTGAAGAGGTGGCAATTGCATAAGGGGGTTGTTGGTAGTCGTTCTGTTAAGCCGCGTGCGGTGGTGTCGGTGGGCCAGCGTAATCGTGTGACGGGTGTGGTGAAGTTGTCGGAGAGATATGAGGTGGAGGAGGGGAGTTCGGCCGTTCCGCAACAGCTTTCTCTTATTGACGAGTCGGCGGCAAATGGCAAAAATAGTAGGAAAAAGGGGAGTTCGAAAAAGAACTGAAATTCTTCTAAATAGGTGCTTTTGAGTTGTGTGCTTTTTTTGAACGACTGGACGGAGAATGGTAATTATGAACTTTCGAGACAGATGGGTTGAAGATGAAAATGGCAGGCGGTTTATTTTTACTGTGGAGATGCAACGGCGACTGAGTCAGGCTGGTTTGCCTATTGAACCGGCATCGTTGAAGTTGTTGTCTGAGGGGCAGGGTGTGAGGAAAGTGGCTGAGGTGACTTCGATGAAAACGGCCGTTTCTTCGACTACAGACACAGCAGAAAAAGACCTTTCCTTCACTCCCCCCGCAACTATTCAGATCGACCCCCAAACTGGTAAGTATCTGGGTCGTATGAAATGGTTTAATTCTCGTAAGGGCTATGGTTTTATTATGCGTGGGGGTGGAGAAGAAATCTTCTTTCACAAGTCCAATACCCTTGTTGATCCTGAGCAACTTCAAGAAGGACAATGGGTTCTTTACGATGTGGAAGAAACCAATAAAGGTCCAGAAGCTACTGATGTGGAGCCTTATGAAGGCGACACCAGTTTACTGGAATAAACGAGAAAACAAAAAATAGTAAGGAGACAGGAAAGAATGGTTAAGGAACGGTATGGTGCTGTTACAATTAAAGGAAAGCCTCTGACTGTACTTGGTGAGCCAGTATCAGTTGGTGACAAAGCACCAGATTTTACATTAGTGGCAAACGATATGAGCAAAGTCACTCTGGCTGATTCGGCTGGAAAAGTACGTCTGATATCTGTTGTGCCTTCTCTTGATACCGGAATTTGCGATGCCCAAACACGCCGCATGAATGAAGAGGCGGCCAAATTGGGAGATAATGTTGTTGTGCTTACTGTCAGTGCTGAGCATCCATTTAACCAACGCCGTTGGTGTGGTGCGGCTGGCATTGATCGAGTTCAAGTCCTTTCTGACCATATGGATATGAATTTTGGTTTGGCTTACGGGACATATATTAAAGAATGGCGTCTGGAACAACGGGCAATTTTTGTGGTAGATGCTAATGACACAATTGTATATGTGGAATATGTACCCGAAATTGCGCAACATCCGGATTATGAGGCGGCACTGGCAGCTGTAAGTGAGGTTGCTGGCTAAAAGAACAAACTTTTAAGTTGGTAATAAAAAAGCCCGGTTGTACGCCGGGCTTTTTCTTTTGGCTTTTGTTTTATAGGGAGATGTTACTTTTTTACTTGAAAAACCAGCTTGCGTAGTTCATATACATCTTGTGGCATGATATCTGGAATGATGAGGGCGTCTCCAACTCTGGCTGTTCCTTCAACGAATTTATAGGCGGCCAGACTTAGATATAAATCGCGAGCACCAGTGAAGAATTGGAATACACGCCAGAGAGGATTGGGTGACCAGTTGGTGTCGATTACTTTGGGGAGGTCTTTGAGTTCGATGTTATCAACCAGGGGGAAGGCGCCATGTTGGGGGATGGAGATGATAAGGCGGGCGTTGGTTTTGAGGATGCGCCATTGGTTGTATTCGACGCGTTCGCGGATGGCAATGGCCAGCATGAGGATGAATAGAATGCCGGGGATGAGAATGTAGAAGTTGCTGAAGCGATGTTGCAGGAGGGAGAAGTAGGCAAGAACGGCCGTTGCTACTACCGTCGTTCCCAAAAACCAGCCAAAATAGTCAAAAAATATATGCCCAAAAATATCCCGATACCAGGCCATTCGAATTTCCAGTTGCGGCTCTTCATAAGGCAACAACCGTTCAGAAATATCTTCTGGTTGGAATGTATCTTCCAAATTCCAGCGAAATGATGGCGGCAACCGTTTCCATTGCCGATTAAGCCATTGTAGGGTGCGACTATGGGTATGGTTGTGCGGTTGATTAAACATGACGACCTGTTAGCAGCTAACAAGAATCCACTTGAAATACATTATGGCGATTGTTGGCTTTGTGCTGGTATAGTTAGAATCTGGCCTGGCTGAATGATGTATGAAGTAAGGCCGTTAGCAGCCATAATTGCTTCTACGGTAGTATTATATCGCCGGGCAATGCTATAAAGTGTATCTCCGGCAACAACTGTATATTGTACTGTTCCCCCTTGATTGGGTACTGTTTCCAGGGCTGTTCCTCCAGGAATGGGAGTGGCTGGTGCAGGGGTGACTACCGGGCCAACAGGGACGACCGTTGGTGGTTGTTCTTCTACGGGTGTTGTACTGAAAGCATCTTCAACAACGCTTTCACTGGCGCGGATAAAATTTGTCCATTCTTCTGAAGATGTGCCGGCTGTTAGTAAATCGGTTGCCCATCCAGCCAGAAAACTGGTGATGAACCAGCTAACTGCCACAAAAACGATGATGATGCCCAGAAAGTAGGTGACGATTGCTCCCAGGTTTTTGGATGGTAGATTTTGCTTGAAAATCAGATGGTAAGCCAGGAACGCACCAATTAGCAGGGGGAGAAATTTTAATAGCTCGACCAGATTCATTTGTACTACTCCTTTATTGTGACAAAGTTTTTGTTATCTTGTTGGCCTGACTGATAGGTGTCGTGTTTGCCGTGTTTATGGCAGAAATAGAGCTGGATCAACAAATGTTTCATTGATTTTGTCGTAGATGACGTAATGAACATGTGGCCCAGTTGCAATTCCTATGTCTCCCATCACGCCTACTGGCTGTCCGCGTTTTACTTTGCCTTCTTTGATGAGATAGGAACGTGGATGTAGAAGCCATATTATCCACTCTTCATTTTCGATGCGGATAGTGCTGTTGTACCATTTGTCGGTGTAAGTGGTTACCTGGCCGGGCATAGGTGCCTGAAGAACGGCCGTACTATTCTCACTACTTATATCCAGGCCAGGCATTCCATAACTACAGCCATGCACATCCTGAGTAAGGATAGGAGATTCGGTTACTGGGTTCAAAGCGGGGCGCAGGAAGGGACTGCCTGCACTGTGCGGGGATTGTAAACAATCAGCGTCTGGTGGTGTGCGAGTTTCGGGTATAGGCATATGGATTTCTGTGCCGGTTGAGGCAATGCGAAAACGCAAAAGTTGATTGCTGGCCCAGTCGTAGAGGCGAGTGCTGGTGTCGAGCAGGGTGAGGGAAAACGGCCGTTCTGCCAGATCCACCTGTGATGCAATCAAACTTTGCATAGCCAAATGTGCCGGCCATGCTCCCAATGACGTTACCCGCACCGTTCCCAATTCCACATCCGAATAAACCATATTCCTATGGGCGTCATCATAATTATTCATCACATACGCCGACTTATCTGGATCAAGCCGAGACGCTGCACCCACACCCGCATTGTAGGCCAAATAACATCGTTTGATAATATCTGGATCCTGTGTCAGGTAGGTAATTTCAGGACATCTCTTCTTAAATTCAACCGCCCCAATTGCCAATTGCTCACTAACTTCCAGGTCACTAATTGGGCCAGGGGTAAAACACGGCCGTTCTCCCGACCGCACCAAATCATAAGCCCCAATAATCCCCGTACAATTCTCCGGGTTAATCGCCCGCATACTATTCTCTTTAAACCACAACACCAAAGGCACTTCTCTGGGAATATCCACCCTGCGTGCAATATGATCAGCTACCGGAGCCCACTTCAGTACCAAAGCCTGCGTCTCTCGCGGCAATGTAAACTGGCCTTCCATATAATAACGGCCACCACTCAGCAACCCCAATCCCAACAACAAAAATAGCAAGCCATCATAAATACCCCGAACAACACCCAAAACGAGCTGTCCAGATTCCAGCCCCAGAGCCGGTAATAACCAATATCTCAACCAGGCCCGAAACCACTCAGGCAAGATGGCCAGCTTGGTAGAAGGTGACATAATAATTACATTATAACTTGACTTAAGATCAAGTCAAGCAAAGTTATGTCAAAAAAGCGCAACACCCAAACGAGCATTGCGCTTGTACAAAATCAAAAAACCATTTCCAAAACTACAATTACTCCTGCTTTACCCCCGAATGAACCAGACGCGGATCCATGGCATCACGCAATCCATCCCCCAACAAATTAAACGCCAACACAGTAATCATAATGGCTATACCAGGATAAAACACCAAATGTGGCGCACTAAACAACTGATTACGTTCACTGCCAAGCATATAGCCCCATTCAGGGGTAGGCTCCTGAGCACCAACACCCAAAAATGAGAGAGAGGCCGTCTCAATAATTGCCGTAGCAATACCCAAAGTCGCCTGAACGATCAAAGGGGGAAGTGCATTTGGCAAAATACGGCCGAACAAAATTTGAAAATGACTGGCACCCAACGCCCGTGAAGCTTCCACATAATCCATTTCCCGCACAGACAAAACCGTTGCTCGCACCACACGCGCATAAGCAGGAATACTCACAATAGCAATTGCCAGCATAGCAGTAGTCAGGCCACGCCCAATAATATCTTCCAGCACAAACGCCAGAGCAATAGCCAGCAACAAAAATGGGAACGCCAGCAAAACATCCATCAGACGCATAATAATATTATCCACCCAACCACCAACATACCCGGCTACTGCTCCCAAAATTGTGCCCACTACAATTGCAAACCCCACCGTGATAAAACCAACACGTAGGGAAATACGTGCCCCATACACAATCCGGCTAAACACATCCCGCACATTTCCATCCACACCCATAATATGTTGCGGCTTATCAGTGGGGCAGCCAAGCATATGAATACAAGGCGCTTCCCGACGCTTAACATCTTCCACACCAATAAGCACCTGTGTGGGATCATATGGAGCAATAACAGGAGCAAAAACGGCAACCAACACCAAAATCCCCAGGATCGTCATCCCGACAATAGCGGAACGCTGCCGGAATAAGCGACGCAAAGTCATGCGCCAGAGGCTATTTGACCTATAATCACCAATATCAGCAATATCATCAGATATAATTTCTGCAACTTGAGTAGCCATCGTCAATCCAGTCTAATTCTTGGGTCTAAAATTGCATAAGATAAATCAACCACCAGGTTAAAGAACACATAAATAATAGCCACTACCACAACAAATCCCTGAATAATAGGGAAATCACGAGCAGTAATCGCTTCAAACAAACTACGCCCCACACCAGAAAGGCTGAAAATAGTTTCCGTAATCACAGCACCCCCCAAAACTGCTCCTAATTGCAAGCCAGTAATCGTGACAACAGGCAACAACGCATTGCGAAACGCATGCTTAAAAATAACCAAACGCTCAGGCACCCCTTTTGCTCGTGCTGTACGGATGAAGTCCTGGCTTAACACTTCCAGCATACTGGATCGGGTCATACGAGCAATAATAGACATTGGGATTGTGCTCAATGCAACAGAAGGCAAAATCAAATGCCGAACTGCATCCCAAAACAGTTCCCAATCTCCTGTAATAACAGAATTAAACAAATAGAGATTAGAGATGAAAGTAAAAATATTGAATCGCAAGGTACCCTTTTCTACAGGCCAGCCGTATACCTCATAGAAAGGTGTAGGAGACATACCCGCGCTTACCCGTCCAGATGGCGGGAGGGCGAATGGTGTGTCTTTAAGTAAAACGGCGAAAGTGTAGATGAGTAAGAGTCCCAAAAAGAAAACAGGCATTGAAACGCCTATGTTTGCGCCAATCATAGTGACAACATCTACGGCCGAATTTCGTCGTACAGCCGAAAGAATTCCAGCCGGAATTCCTATTAACACCGCAATAATCATTGCCGAAAGGCCCAGTTCAACAGTCATGGGCAGTCGTTCGACCAAAATCAGGGCAACTGGTCGACTAAAACGAATCGAATCCCCAAAATTACCTCGAAGCATATTACCCATATAAATTGCAAACTGGATGGGAATTGGTTTATCTAACCCATGATCGCGAGTGAACTTTTCACAAACTTCTTCTGTTGCCTTTTCACCCAGAATTGATTTGCAAGGATCGCCAGGTATCATGCGAGCCAGAGCAAATGTGAAAAGCAGAATAGCAAAGATTACAGGTATAGCCAGTAAAAGACGACGGACTGTGTATTGAATCATAAGTCATTACCTTGTCTTAAAAATCTATCGGTCTGTTTTCTATTATCTCGCCAACAGACTTTAAAGACTGTAAGGTTGCTTCATAAAGAATTGTATAAAGAGCGGAATGGCAATGGAGGCGAATAATACCTGCCAGACATTGCCATTCCACGTCGTTACCGCTTAATCATAATGAGCGGTCTGGTTCATTATTATTCTTCAGGTACATTCATCAGGCCGTCCCACAGGTAGGAGAAGTATTCGAACGCACCTGTGTTACCAACGTGGTAAGGATTGGATGCGTCGAGACCAGCGGCCCAGGATGCGACCACGTCGTTTGCGTCCAGAGAAGAACCATCATGGAACTTGACGCCTTCGCGCAGATGGCAAGTCCAGACAGTGGCGTCCTCATTGCTTTCGCAAGAGGTGGCCAAAGCCGGAACTGTGTCACCGGAATCGAGGGCGTAGGCCAGGAGTGGTTCGACTACCTGACGGCACGGACGGAGTGATTCACCATCGGTTTCATCGGCGCAGTAGAGGCTGATGGGTTCTGCGTTTTGCATGAAGACGATGGTATCGCCACCATCCGGCGGTGTCAGGCGAGCAAACTGGGTTGCGCCGAATGGGGGTACGTATGCGCCCTCTACGCTGGCCAGTGCTGCATCAGCGGATGCACCGTGGGCGATGGGAACCATTGGTACCAATTCGCGAATGGCATTGTTGGCCTGCTCATAGAGTGGTTTCGCTTCATTCGAATCGGCGATAGTGGCTGCTTGTTCGAGTACTTCGTAGATTTCCGGATATGGATCGCCGAATTGCGGGTTGTTGCGGCCGAAGTGGAAGTCGAGGAAGTTGGTTACGTGTGGGTAGTCTGCGCCCCAACCAAGCAGGTAGAAGCCGTCCAGATTACCGGCGGTGGATTCGGCGATGAATTCGCCGGATTCCATCACAACGACTTCGGCATCGATGCCGAGATTTTCTTTCAGCTGGGTCTGGAATTCTACGGCAACGCGACCGGGCTCTGGCAGGTAGCCACGGAAGACGTCACGGTAGTAGATTTTGGTGCTAAAGCGATTGCCTTCGCCAAATACTTCGTCGAGTAGGGCGTTGGCTGCATCGGGATCGAATTCGTACCAGGGTTCGCCAACGCAACCATTGGGGATGGAGCAGGGGGTGAAGTAGTCGGCTACGGTGGAGCCTTCGGGGTAGAAGTTGTCTACGATACGCTGCCGGTCAATACCCATGGCGATGGCTTTGCGAACGCGGATGTCGTTGAATGGTTCGAAGGTGTTGGTCATGGCCAGGTAGAGGACGTTGGGGTTAGCGCTGGGGATGAGTTGGAGGTTGGGGTCGTTCCGGACGGTGTCGAAGTCGTCTGGGCTGACGTTGGTGATCATGTGAACTGTGCCGGCCTGAAGTTCGAGCAAGCGGGCTGCACCTTCGGTGCTCCACCGGAGAACGGCCGTTTCCGCCTTGGCTGGTTCACCCCAGTAATCGTCAAATCGTTTGAAGGTAATGTGGTCGCCGCGTACCCATTCCTCGATCATGTAAGGACCGGTGCCGATTGGGTGTTCCAGAATTTCGCCAGTGCCACCAGTTTCGGCAATCCACTCAGCTGGTTGAATACCAAATGGGGTGAATGCTGCTTTAGCCAGGAATGCCGGGTCTGGCTTGCACATGGTGAAGCGAACGGTGAATTCATCTACGGCCTCGATAGACTTGATCTTCCCGCCGTAGTCGCAGCTTGGTGCTTCCAGAACCATTGGTTCGAAAGGTGCTGCTTCTGGTTCTTCGGCCTCGTTGGCCGGGGCTGGTTCTTCAGCCTCATTGGCCGGGGCTGGCTCTTCAGCCTCATTGGCTGGGGCTGGTTCTTCTGTCGGCGTCTCGCCCCCGCCACTAGTACAGGCTGCGAGCAACAGCCCGAGAACCAGAGCCAGTACAAATAACAAATACCGCTGTTTCTTTCTCATGTTCTCCTCCTTTTGAGAATGTGAAACTCTAAAAATTGTGTAGTAGGGAAACTTTGCGGCTGGGCAAATATTAGCATGGGTTTTCGGTTCTGACAATTACAATGTCAGGAATTTGCTCTTTGCGGTTATAATGGGGTTATGGTGAAGAATCGTGAAGTCGCGGAAATGTTTGCCAGAATTGCGGATATGCTATCTATCAGGGGAGACCAGGTACATCGGGTACTTGCTTATCGTCGGGCGGCAGAGAGCATTGAGGCATTGGGGCGAGATATTAATCAGGTGTATGCGGAAGGCAAGCTGACGGATATTCCGGGCATTGGGCAAACGCTGGCAGCCAAGATTGAGGAGATGCTGACTACCGGGAAGCTGTCTTTTTATGAGCGGTTGGCGGAGGAGGTGCCGCCTTCGCTGGTGGAATTGTTGCGTGTGGAGGGGCTGGGGCCTAAGCGGGTACGGCAGATTTATGAGGTGTTGGGGGTAACGACGTTGGCGGAGTTAACGGCCGTTGCTCGTGAAGGTAAATTGCGCCAATTGCCTGGTATGGGGGCAAAATCGGAAGCAAAAATTTTGGCGGCCATTGAGGCACTCGCCCGACATGGGGATGACCGTACCCCATTGGGGGTTGCCTGGCCGATTGCTCAGGAAATTCTGGCAGTATTGGCGAAAGTGCCGGGTGTAACCAAAACGGCCGTTGCTGGTTCGCTGCGCCGCATGAAAGAAACCATTGGTGACATTGACCTGTTAGTTGCTGCTACCGACCCTGAGCCTGTTATGGAGCGATTTTGTACATTGGATAATGTCGAGTCGGTTGCAGCCAGAGGCAGCACAAAATCTCGTGTTATTCTTCTTAATGGCTTGGGTGTTGATTTACGTGTACTACCTGCCGCACGATGGGGAACGCTCCTTTCTTACTTTACAGGCAGCAAGGCACACAATGTTCGCTTGCGAGAACTGGCACTCAAAAGAGGGTTAAGCCTGAATGAACATGCTTTTACGCCCGTAGATGGCAGCCCGGAAATCTTGTGTGATACCGAAGAGAAGGTGTATCAGACACTTGGTTTGCCATATATTCCACCCACTTTGCGCGAGGATTGGGGCGAAATTGAAGCGGCAATGGCCGGCAACCTGCCGCAGTTGGTAGAACTGACCGATATTGTGGCCGATTTGCATATGCATTCAACCTGGTCAGATGGCAAGGCAACTATTCTGGAAATGGCGCAGGCAGCCAAAGCTGAAGGGTTGCAGTATATTGTTATTACAGACCATTCTGCCAGTTTGGGGATTGCTAATGGGCTTTCGGTGCAACGGTTGCGGGAACAAGCGGCTGAGGTACGGGCAGTAGATGAGGCAATGGGATCTGATTTTCGCGTGTTGCATGGCACAGAAATGGAGATTCGAGCGGATGGGTCACTGGATTACCCGGATGAGGTGTTGGCAGAGTTGGATTTTGTGATTGCCAGTTTGCACACCGGGTTGAGTCAGCCACGGGAGCAGGTAACGCAGCGGTTGTTGGCGGCTATGCGGAATCCGCATGTGGATATGATTGCACATCCTACCGGACGTTTGTTACCAGACCGGGCGGGGGCGGATTTGGATATGGATTTGGTGTTGGAAACGGCCGTTTCTACCGGCACCATCCTGGAAATCAACGCCAATCCTCGCCGCCTCGACCTGCGCGACATTCACGTCCGTCGGGCTGTAGAACTAGGCATTCCCCTGGCCATCAACACCGACGCCCACCACCCCGATCATTTCGGGCTGCGCCATTATGGCCTTGCCACTGCCCAAAGAGGGTGGGCAACGGCCGTTCAGATTGTTAATACCTGGCCTTTGGAGAAATTCCTGGCCTGGTTGGAGAAAAAACATGTCCAATAACAAAAGTGACTCCTCACATATTCGGCAAGTCTTTGGTCAGCTCGATGATCAAACCCTGCAAATAGTCCACTCCATGACTAAACGCTGCTTCTACCCTGCCCAAACCATCCTTTGTCAACAGGGAGAAATCGGCCACACCTTTTACATCATCATTGAAGGCAACGTTTCCACCACGCAACTCACCAAAACAGGCGAAGAGCGCCTTTTAGGCATCATGGGGCCAGGTGGTTACTTTGGAGAAATGAGCCTGTTAGATGCTGCGCCACGCATGGCCACTTGCACAGCCATTACAGACGTCATTGTCCTGGAAATCACCGAAGATGGCTTCAATCAGATTGTGGCCCAAAATCCGACAGCCGCTTACGTTGTCACTCGTACGATTTTAGAAAATGCCCGACGCATGGACAAAATAGCAATTACCGAGTTGACCGAAGTGAACTGGGAACTGAAAAAAGCGTATGCCGAATTACAAAGGGCACAAATAGCATTGGTAGAAAAAGAAAGGTTGGAAAGAGAATCGGAACTGGCCGCCGAAGTTCAATATTCACTATTGCCAGAAGAATTGCCACAATTTTCTGATTTTGCCTTTAAGGCATATTTGCAGATGGCTTATCAAGCTGGTGGCGATTTTTTTGATGTGCAATCATTGGATGACAATCACGTGGCTATTTTGGTGGCAGATGTGGCGGACAAAGGAATGCATGCAGCAATGGTTATGGCTGTTACGCGCACGCTGTTTTGGCAGGCGTCTCGTGTTTCGCTCTCGCCAGTTGATGTGGTGTTGATGGTTCATGAGGGTTTGTTGGAAGTTTTACAAGGCACGGATACGTTTGTGACGGCATTTTATGGGGTATTACATCGGCCCAGTATGGAGCTGGTGTATGTACGGGCAGCACATGAACGGCCGTTATGGTATCGTCGTCACCAACAAATAGTTGAGCCACTTCTCGGAAACGGCCGTTTTTTGGGCATGATCCCTCAATTCTCCCTCACCGAGCACAGAATCACCCTTCAGCCTGGTGACCGACTTGTATTATTCAGCGATGGTTTGGTAGATGCACAAAACGAAGCCGGAAAAGCTTACGGCCACACACGACTCGAACAACTGATAGCCCAAAACGGTCATTTATCTGCCCATATCCTCTTAAACACCATTGTTGACGACAACAATTTATGGGTGGGAGATACCGGTTCATACGATGATTTGACACTGATGGTAATTGAAGCTAAAACAACGCACTAATGGCACGCTATCAAATTCCACCCGATCCACGAAAGTCGCCATCTTCGGCGCATCATAATCCCTCTCCAACGCCCTGGATACCACTGGTGTTGGGTATTTTGGTGACAGTTATCGGCCTCTTGTTAGGGGGAATACTGGTTAACGCTTTTTTGTTTCGGCCACCGCTAGATGCTGGCCCCATTGCGCCGACTATCATTGTGTTGACTGCTCCCCCCACAGTCACAGCCACAGCCACACCGGCCGTAGCCACACCAACGCCAATTCCTACTTTTACACCTGTACCTACCCCGAATGTAGCTGTTCCCCCTGAGACGATCACACCCGGTTTTTATGCGCGTGTAGTCAATACAGATGGTTTGGGGGTAACTGTACGTGGTGGACCCAGTATCAGTAATTTGCCACTGACGGTGGCACCGGAGGGGGATGTGTTGCTGGTGCTGGATGGTCCGGTGGAGGGGAATGGTTTTTTGTGGTGGCAGGTGCGTCTGGAGGATGGTACAGAAGGGTGGGTGGCTGGTGATTTTCTCACACCTGCGCCAGCGCCCTCACCGTGAGGTTTGGTTGGGGGCCGAACGGCCGTTTATAACCGCACATGCTCGCCGTACCCATTCCTTTTCTGCTTCATACGTTAACTGTTCTTCTGCTTCTGCGCATGTGAGCCACAGGGGCTCAAACTGATCTTCGCCTGCACCGTCCCGCGTAGGGCTGGCTAATTCCATGAGGAAATACTGCTCTCGGCGAACCACATTTTGGCCGGATGGGGTTGTGAATCGGACAATTTGTACACCCAGGTCAGCCACAATGGTTAATTGCGTATAGCCACTCTCTTCGGCGACTTCCCGCAAGGCAGCTGCTTCGGCCGTTTCGCCAGGGTCAATATGTCCTTTAGGCAGGCGGATTTCGTTTCGGCCAGGCCGATTGAGTACCAGAACCTGGTTTTGGTGGATGACAACGCCCCCAGCCGCCACGTAGTACACGGTTTGTTGATTGTCCGTTGCGCTCATCGGTTACTCCAGAAAGATTTGATGCTAGTTTTCAGAAAGGTTTTGAATGGGGGTGCAGCCGTCTAGCAAGTGATGGTAGTCTTGCCTTTGCCGAATGGTGTACCATTTATCTCTGTGTACCAAAACTTCGGGGGGGCGTAAACGGCCGTTGTAGTTGGAGCTCATGGAAAATCCGTATGCACCGGTGTGCAAAATGGCCAACAAATCGCCTGGACGAACAGGGGGGAACGGCCGTTCCCGGGCCAGCCAATCACCTGTTTCACAAATTGGCCCTACCACATCTACCGGCAAAGAAGGCGCACCAGGTGGGGGGGCGACAACTGGCCAGATGGCATGATAGGCGTTGTACAAAGCGGGACGGATCAGGTCACTCATACCGGCATCAACCACTACAAACGTGCGTTCTCCCTGCTGTTTGATTGTAGTAACACAGGTAAGCAAAATGCCAGTTGCCCCAACAATAGATCGTCCCGGTTCCATTACCAGATTATATCCTGCCTGATGAATTGGTGGCGCAACGGCCGTTACCCAATCAGCCAGCGATGGTGCGCCCTGTCCATCATAATCAATTCCCAGCCCCCCACCCACATCCAAATATTCCAGCCGAATACCTTGAGCAGCCAGTCTGGCCGCCATATCAACCAGAAAACAAGCCACATCTGCAAACGAAGCCAATGACCGAATTTGCGAACCCACATGCGTCGCCAGCCCCACCGGCTCCAGCCAGGGGTGTGTGGCTGCTTTTGTCAAAATTTCTATGGCCTGCGCGGGCGATACACCAAACTTGTGCGTCTTTTGCCCGGTGCTCATATACGGGTGTGTATCAGCAGAAATATCCGGGTTGACTCGGACACCAATGCGTACCTTGCGGCAATGAGCTGTTGCAATTTCGGCAATCGTTTCCAACTCTACTGCCGATTCCACATGCAAGGCACGAATACCTGCCTGAATAGCCATCACGATTTCCGGGCGTGTTTTCCCCACACCAGAAAAGATAATGCGGTCGGCCGGGATACCGGCGTGTTGTGCCAGGAACAGTTCGCCACCACTGGTTACGTCTGCACCAAATCCATATTGCCCCAACAGGTGGAGAAGAGCCGGGTTGGCATTGGCTTTGACCGCATAGCAGATGAGTGTGTCTGGTGGGGCAGGGGGGATAGATGTCAGAACAGTCTGGGCGTTTGCAGCCAGTAATGTTTGGCTATATACGTAAACTGGTGTGCCCATCTGCTCGGCCAAGGCGGCGAGAGAGATGTTTTCCAGGTGTAAACGGCCGTTGTGATATGTCAGCACATCTGTCAGTTGCATTTACGCCGATGCTCCAGGTGTATCTTGTTCAGTTGGCTGGAGGGCTTCCTCCTGCACCATTTCCAATTCCATGCTGGCAATGGTGCGAGCCACGTTTTCAATAGCCACACGTTGCTTGCGGTAAAGGTCAGACTCACTCATGGCTAACCGTCGGGCAACATCCCGAACTCGTTTCCCTTGAATGAATTTCAGTTCCAGAATGTTGTAAAGCAACCATTCCATTCGGGTAAGATTTCGTTCACCTTCTGGCTTTTGCAGTTCAATCGCGCGGGTCAGAATGGCTCTCAGGGCGTTAACCGGATTGTTATCATACTCTTCGGCAGCAGTTTTTTGCACAATTTGCAGGCGCATTAACGGACTTTCAGTGAGTTTGGGACCACCCCAATAGTGGCTCAGGGCATCACGCACCATACTTTTGAATTCTGGGTCGGTGACGAGGGTGGCTGTGTCGGTGGCAGTGGCATCGGCTGTCAGTGCCGGTAATCCACCGAGTTTGGCGGCCCCACGTCTGGCTTGCAAGGCTGTGATTTGTGGTAATAGTCCTTCGACAGCAGCAAAGACACCTTGTTGGAGTACGCGGTCTTCCAGGGCAGTTTCTGCCTGGGCAAAGAGGCGTTCCAGAACGGTTTGTTCGGTTTCGGTGAGGTCGGGTTGGTGAGCACGAGCGCGGATGCCAAAGATACCGAGAAGGGTATTGCGGTTTTGATTGTATAACGGCCGTATCCAGTAGTTCCGCCACAGGAAAAACCCATCTACTGTTTGCAGATTTTGCTGACCATTTTCATTATTGCCACTTTGCGCCAACTCTTGCCAATTTGCCTCTTCCCAAATTTGTTCCGGTTCAGTCAGGGGGCCAATTACTGCTTCCAGTCGTGGGCCTTCTGGCGTAATGGCTGCCACAAAAGCAGTTGGTGTGCGTAATGTTTCACAAGTAGCAGCCAGGACAATTTCCAAAAATTGTTGCAGGTCACGGGTGGTCAGCAAACGTTCGCTGAGTTCCTGAATATGCCGCACTTCCGGATCGCTGTTCAGCTGAAAGAGACGCTCTAACGGCCGTTTATAGGCGTGAATTGCCCATTCTACCAGCATGACAGTGGCCACCAGGGCAAACCCCAGTGCCGTTTCCGTGGGCAGCCCCAAAACAGGGCTACTACGGCTCACCAACACATAGACAAGCAAAACGATTGTGCCAGCCAATGGGACACGTGCCATAAACTTGTAAAGACGAACACGAACCACCCGATCAGGCGAAAGAGAGCCAAAGTAAATAAGATTTGAAGTGAGAACGGCCAGCATGAAACCTACCAGAATGTTGCCACTGATAACAAATGGCCAGAAGAAGAGAGGCACATTTTGTTCCACATTGCCACTTAAGAGCATATAGGGAAAAACGCCAAGGGGGGGCGCCCAGAAGGCAAGCAAAGTCATGGTGAGCCGATGGCGGGTACTGCGGGTGATGCTGCGTTGTCGGGCACGCCAGACGTTGAGAATAGAAACAGCCGTCAAGAGCCAAAAATACAATGCAAAAACCGGAAACAACACCCCGGCATTTAAATGGGGTGCACGTGGCAAGCGCACCAATTCGGCCACAACCAGATCAGTAGCCAATACCAAAGCCAGAAAAATCAGCCCAATTAAATAGGCAACTGGCACAAATAACCGGCGCCGATTGGGTGGTGCGCCTGTTACTGTGAGTAGTGTGTCCGACAAATGGTACTGTGCCGCAGGCACCATAGCGATGCCCACCCATTCCAGCCGCAACCACGTTTCGGCCGAAACAGTAACAATGGTCCGGCTGACCATTAATTCTGTGAGATACACAATATTGACGAATGCCAGTAAGGTGCAAAAGGCGCGTGTAACTCTGTCACGGCGAATACGGTTCAGGTTGTACAGAATAACGGCCGAACCAAAAATGACAATGACTGCCTGCAGAATATCATTTATCAGTGCCAGGGTGTTTGCAACTGGTTGGTTCATATACATTAAATGATTTTGCACAAACGACTGCGCTAGAGTCCCAGTCGAAAAAACAAACCAATATCGCCAGTTTGATACCAGAATTCATTATACCCGCAAAATGAAAATCCATTTTTCTGGACAAAGGAGATGGCTGGAAAATTTCGTGCCTGGATGGTAGTCATTATCTGGTGGGATTGATGTTTTTTGGCCCAAAGAACGGCCGTTTTTAGTAACGCCGAGCCCACACCAATCCGTCTCTGTGGGGGAGCAATCACCACATTACCTAGCCAGGCTGCCTGCTCATGGATATCCAGCTTCAGCGTCAGATACCCTACCGTAGAATCCCCAATTTCTGCTACCAACACACAGTCACTTTCCAGCCAGTGCTGATGTAATTCATCTACTGTATAGGGATACGTAATACGTACAGGCCGTGGCAGACGTGTTGGTTGAAAGCGTATCGAAAGCGCACCGTCCCACCCCGAAAGCGTCATTTGCCACACCTGTCGGGTTTCTATACTGTGGTCCAGAGCAAGGCATCGTTCAAAATCGGCCGTTTCTGCCGGACGCAACACCAATTCCTGCAGCTCCATTCCCTTACCACATACCCCTTTATTCACACTTTGCAACACACAGACCTCGAAGGACACTTTGCCCTTCGAGGTCTGCATCACTCAATCCTTCAATTCAAACTCAAGCTGGCGATGGCGAAGGTGGCAAATCCAACGACGGCTTATTCCACTCCGCCGACTGATCATCCTTTGGCGTTGGAGACGGCTGTGGCGGCGGCGTCTTCGGAGAAGAAGAAGGCGGCAACCCACGCCCTTCCATCAACGCCACAAATTCATCCGCTTCCAGCGTCTCCACTTCTAGCAACGTTTTGGCTATCAAATCCAGCTTATCCCGATTTTCCAGCAAAATACGCCTTGCTCGCTCATACTCCGTGTCAATAATTTCCCGCACTTCTTCATCAATTTTCTCAGCAATAGCATCCGAATAATCACGCTGCTCACTGATTTCCCGTCCCAGGAAGACCAGTTCCTGTTTTTCACCATACACACGTGGCCCCAACTCCTCACTCATACCATATTGTGTGACCATTGCGCGAGCCATACGCGTCACTTGCTGCAAATCATTACTGGCGCCAGTGGTAATTTCACCAAACACAATTTCTTCTGCCACACGACCACCCAGCGCACTGGCAATCAATGCCTTGAACTTGGACTTGCTGTAAAAATAGGTGTCATCTTCCAAATACCAGGTAACACCACCGGCCATTCCGCGCGGAATAATTGTAATTTTACGAACAGTTTGGGCATGGGGCAGCATATGGCTAACAATCGCATGCCCTGCTTCATGATAAGCTGTAATTTCCCGTTCCTCTGGCGAAAGCACTCGACTGCGTCGTTCTGGTCCCAGTTGTACCCGTTCAATAGCTTCCTGGAATTCAGACATGCCGATACTTCTTTTATTGCGACGAGCAGCCAGCAATGCAGCTTCATTAACTGTATTTTCTATATCTGCGCCCACAAAACCGGGAGTTGCTTTGGCCAATGTGGCAATGTCCACGTCGGATGCAATGGGCTTGCCCCGAATGTGTACCTTGAAAATGGCTTCCCGCCCACGGACATCCGGTTTGTCAATGACAACCCGGCGGTCAAAGCGGCCGGGACGCATGAGGGCGGGGTCGAGAATATCTGGCCGGTTGGTGGCGGCCAAGACAATGACATGGGTATCTGTGCCAAAGCCATCCATCTCGACAAGAATTTGATTTAAGGTTTGCTCTCTTTCATCATGAGAGCCGCCCAGCCCCGCACCACGTTGGCGGCCGACTGCGTCAATTTCGTCAATGAAGACGATGCAGGGACTATGCCGTTTGGCCTGTTCGAAAAGGTCGCGTACGCGACTCGCACCAACACCGACGAACATTTCGACAAATTCGGAGCCGGCGATGGAGAAGAATGGCACACCAGCCTCACCGGAAACGGCTTTGGCGAGTAATGTTTTGCCTGTGCCGGGGCTACCAACGAGCAGGACGCCTTTGGGGATGCGTGCGCCGAAGCTGACGAATTTTTCGGGTTCCTTGAGGAATTCCACGATTTCCTGGAGTTCTTCTTTGGCTTCGTCACATCCGGCAACGTCATCGAAGGTAACTGTGGGGTGGTCGCCGGTAAACATGCGAGCGCGGCTTTTGCCAAAGGAGAGAGCCTGGTTGTTGGAGCCTTGTGCCTGGCGGAATATGAAGTAGATGAAGGCGATGATGAGGATGGCAGGCAGGAAGATGCCAATGAGGTTGAGCCAGCTTCCCCATTGGCTGGGTCGGTCGTAGATAATGGTGGGTTGGCCGTCGCTGTATTCTTCCTGGCCAATGCCGTAGTTCATCAGGATTTCTTCGAGGGAACTGACGCCACTAATTTGGGATTGGGCTGACGGCCGTTTTGGATCAATGTATTTGATGATGATTTGACGGCCGTCTCCGGTGACGTGAATTTCATCAATTTCATTGTTCCGAATTTGTTGTGCTACCTGACTGATGGGAATTTCGTCTTGTGGTAATGCAGTTGTGTTGTAGCTCCAGAGGATGGCAACGACAGCCACCCCGATTAGTAGATAAACAAACCATCTTGTTATTGTTTGTGAATTCACCGTTTTGCCTCCACAAGTTTGTGGGAAACTGCGTGTGGTCTCATGTTGATCTTTCTACCTGAATTTGAAAATCTGTTCTGGTTACAGTATAGCAGAAAGCGCATGGCATGGCGAGAGGTGTATTGGGGCTTATCCGGCCCAGGCAAGGTAAACATAGAACCATAAGGGAATAAGTCCAAGCAGGGCGATGAGGGCAACCAGGCCCAATGCCACAGCCGTCCACTCGGTTTCGGTGGTGGGGGTAGCGGG
>RFGV01000256.1 GCA_003696605.1 Chloroflexota bacterium
TCTTCGTGTGGCAATGTGGTCTCCCCCAGTTCCAGGGCGTTGTATTCCAGGAGCAGCCAGACCATCAACCCGATGGCGGGAACGAGGCTCCAGTTCGGCCATCCCCAGGCCAGCATACCGGCCAGGGCCACCAGCGGGGGTGTCAGGCTGAGCGTAACCCCGCTGAGTTGCGAGACGATTTCTTCCCAGGTCATGCGCCGGAAGACGAGAATGAAACTCTCCCCGTACCCGAAATCCCAGGAGAGGTCAGGATCCGGCGGGGGCAGGGGACTGTCGCGCCAGAACCAGCGCACGAAGGCCGCCAAGGCCAATCCCGTTCCCCAGATGGCTAGCAGGGGAACGATGACAACGCACAAGAGGGGGAGGAATAGGTTCATCTTCTCATCCGTGCCGTATAAAAACCGCACACGCCCAACGTGTGGCTCACCTGCCCGCCGTGCCGGGCGATCCGAGAAACTTTGATCAGAACTAACGCGGGCAAATTCCGCGCCGCTTATTTACCACCGAAGGCGGGTCGGCTTCATGCGGGGTTGGGCAGCATCCTCAGAAAAAGCATTTTTCCGCCTGAACTCGCCGATTTGTAAAACCTGCAAAACTACTGCTATCCTGTGTTGCGCAAAACAATGGGCAAATAGATCCGGTATGGTAGTCTAGCACACCAGTCAAATTCAACAAAATCAAAATCGGCTTGAAGAGGGTTGTCCTGCCATTCATTTATTAGGTGAACACCAGCATAAAGCGTATTGGCTGCACTAAAGCTGACACTGCCTATTTGTGTCCAACCACTGCAAGTTTGACTATACCACTTGCGGCAAAGCTGCCCAACGAATAAGCGTTTCATGCGGCGCAGTCAACAACAACTTCCATAAACCATTGTGTAAGCCGCCGCATAAAGGCATTCTGCGAATGCTTGGTTGAACTAAGCCGGGGAAAACAGGTCAGATTCCCTTGAGGATTAAGGCTTTCTCCGTTCTGGCCACACCCGGGAACGCGACCCAATCCCAAGGTCAGTATAGCGGAAATGCCAAAAACAAGTCAATCAAAATCCCGCCCCTTTTAACTCAA
>RFGV01000257.1 GCA_003696605.1 Chloroflexota bacterium
AGGTGACGCCATCGTGTGTATTGAGGACGGTCAGGCAGTATTGGCCAGGCAGCGTGGCTGTGGCGATGAGCGAGTCAGTGGGGCCGACCAGACCGCCGGGAGGGCCCGTCCAGGCATAGGTGATGGAGTCGCAGGGCCCGGACCCCTGCGAGCTGCCGCTGCCGTCCAACGTGACGGTAGAGTCTGGTCCACATCCCAAGGGCTCTGGAGGTGCAATGTGAGCCATGGCCTCGAGCACACACAAGTTGAATGTCACAATGCTGTCGCAACCTTGCCAGTTGGCAGCTTGGAACAGCACGGAACTTTTCTGGCTGGAAGAGAAGGTAAAATCTCCCACGGTCAAGGTGTAGGGTGCGCATTCCGTTATGTTGCCAAGGTCGTTGAGAGCGGGGAGGATAGGGTTGATTTTGCAGGTGACGATGCTGTCGCAGCCTTCCGGGTTTTGCAAGGTGACTGAAAAAATCCCTGGTTCACAGAACTGTTGCCCGGCACAACTTACGCACTCATTTGTCCCAAAGCACAGGCTCTGCTCTTCCTCACCATGTAGTGGTGACGAGAAATTTATAGTTGTACAAGTGGCAGGGCCCGCGCCGTTTGAATTTACGGCACAAACACAAAGCATTGCCGTGGTGTCGGTGGTAGGTGTATTCCACACAATGGTTACCGAGTCAGATGGGGTGCCGATAATTGTACCGAGGGGTGGGTAAATATTCCAATTGTAACCGGTAGCACCCTGTACAGGAGCCACACTATACACCAAGGGAGAATCGGTCGCAGTACAAACGAAGTCCTGGCCTGATATGGGGCCCGGCGCAGGGGGTGGACCACCAACAGAAAGGACGGTGATGGTAAAGTCGCAGATGTCACCGGCCCAGCCGTCGATCATCAGCAGATACGTTTCACCAACAGTCAGGTTAATAGCGATCACCGTGCCCGTTCCAGGTGCGCCAGGGGCCCAGCAGTTGGATACCGCCTGAAAGTTGGAACAGTTGGCCGAATAGTAGATCTGTGCCTGGATGCCTTGGCTGTTCAGGCAACCACTTGAGGTGATCTGGAGCTGTACTGAAGTTGCCGGTGCGATAAAGGCGATGAACTGGTTGTTCTCGATGGTACCTCCATTGCAGTACGTACCAAAGTTGATGTTGGTGTATGGCGTATAACCGTTCGTGCTCCCTTGATAACCATCCAGATCCATGAAATTGCAGGCTACCGGTGCCGTTTGTGGCACATCCGATGGCGG
>RFGV01000258.1 GCA_003696605.1 Chloroflexota bacterium
AGGGCTGTACCAGCAGGAGGAATAAGCGCAGGCCCCAGGAAAACGGCCGTTACCACCAGCAATACCGTCCCCCACCACCGATACTCATTACCCCGCAAAAAACGCCACACACCTCTCACCAAAACACCTCAACCTACCCAAACCAACAAAAAACACATCCCCAGATGCGACACCAACCAATCCGGCCACCTCTGGGGATGTGACAAAACGACTCACCTGCTTACCTTATGGCAACGGAGTCACCTGATACCAGTCAAAATTCGGCTCAGAACCCAGATACTCATCATCAGAAGCAAACACACCAAAATACGGATCACTGATATATGTAGAATCTATCGCCTGACCAACCTGATTCCCATCCACAAATATCTTGATCGTACCATCTGCATTTACTTCCACAGACCATTCATGCCAGTCTGCTGGATCCCCATTTACGGTTACATCCGTAAAACCAATCAACTCAACACCACGACCAGCATTATTACGTGAATCATGGTAATCAATGCGCTTCAACTGAATCCGCAAGCTATTTGGCGCACCATACCAGATAACGTTTAACCGATAGTAATGGGTAAAGCAAGAGGTGTAACTGTTATTCGGGCAGGCGCTACCATCCCAGTCACCACCAAAGATGATGCCATAGCTGTGCAGGTTGTCCACACCATCCGCGTGCTTGACGCGGGTGGTAATACGGTATGAATCGGATGGCACCTTAACCAATGGCGAAGCAATGGCATAATCCCAACGACCACCGATCTTGACAACCAGATTGCCATTTTGCAGATATATTGAATTGTCCACATCATCTGTATCCTGACGGCGAATCGCCCAGCCATTGTCTTGGTTGAAATTATCCCGGTAAGCCACCACGCGGGAAAGCACATTTGACCATGGTCCAGCCATTCCATTAATGACCGCACGGACACGGTAGTAATACACGTTGTTGGCTGTCAGTGAATGACTGACCTGGTAGGATGATGCACTCCCGGCATTGTAGGTTGTGGCTGTGCTAAAGTTCGGGTCTTGAGATTCTTGCAATTCATATGTGACGCCCGGATCGTTCAGGGTGCTCCAGGAGGCTGTCCATTGCTGGGTCGCGTAGCCATCTGTGCTGGAGGGCGCACTGACGGAAAGCAAGCTGATAGCAGGCACAGACTTGAAGATAATGGGCATGTAGATTTTGGTGGGGGTAACGACGGTTGTGCTTACCGGGTCTGTGATAAGGCTGCCTGTGGCTGTGACGAAGGCGGTATTGGTGATGATTGTCCCCGGCGTTACGGTGTCGGTTACCCAACCGCTGAAAGTAATGGTTATTTGTTGCCCGGCGGTTACAGTGCCTGTCCAGTTAATTGTGCCGTTGTTTTCGGCTGGTGTACCGCCACCAATGGCAGTGAGTGTGCCGGAGATGTAGGAAACGGCCGTTGGCAGCGTGTCTGTCACCACCACACCCGTCACATCAGTTGTGCCACCATTGCTGACTACGATCGTGTAATCAATCTGGCCGCCAGCAATGGTTGTCGAATTTGCCATTTTGGTCACAGACAATCCGACACCAGAGGGAGCGTTTTCCTCTGCTGACAACACCTGCACAATAGCAAAGATGCTTGCCAGAGGCAAAATTACAAGAAACAAAAGGGAAATGAATCGAGTGAAGCGATTTGAAACTGTTTCTGTCACCATAAAATCTTCTCCAATTGGCTTGATTTGTGCAATCCGTTACAAAGTTGAAGATACTAGCGCAGGATTTTTTATCTGTCAAAGAAAAAGTTATCTCATCACCCAACGCTATTTGGGCGTTATCTCAATTTCTTGCAAATGGATTACCGTTTGAGAGGGGTCACTGTCCAGGGACATACGTTCACCTGTAATGAGATCGTACATTCCGGCTAACAGGGAGACTGTTCCAGCGGGGGCGTCAGGGGGAATGGGAATTGTGTGCGGGTCGGGGATGATCTGGCCGGGTTCCCAACGGGTGGTGGGATTGATGGCACACTCTGGTGCGCCATCGTGTTGGGCAATAAGCTGGCCGTTGAAGAGGTGGGTGAAGACCTGGTAGTTGCGCTCGAAGGGGGTGAGGGCTAGCCAATAGAGGGTGATTGTTAGTTGTTCGCCGGGAGAAACGGCCGTTTTGTCCACATCGTATCCCAACAATTGCACCCGTTTCCCGCCCAACGTAATACGAACCGGATATTGCCCGCCATAGGTTGGCGGGGCTGCCTGCTCCGGCGTCAGCCAGCGGGCTATTCCTTCTGCTTCCAGCCGGGTTACTTCGTCCACCGGTTGGCGTGTAAATATCTGCATGGCCAAACGGCCGTTTACCAGCACCTCGTACCGCAAAGACATCCCCTGCAACCAATCAGGATTATAAGGAAGCTCATCTTGTGTTTGAAATGTGCGAATAAATGTCTGAAAATTGGGGCAATGTGTGCGAGGCGCCTGTGCCATATACCAGTTGGTAATTTCCTCTTCCTCGTTACTGGCGTAGGGAAAATCTGCCGCAGTGAGCAATTGTGCTGCCAGCCGCCAACCTGCCTGGTGTGGAAATCCGAACAGACCAAACAAGGGTGGTTCGTCCCATGTAACCGGATAAAAAGACGGCCGATTTTCCGCCCATGTTCGTTGCCGTTCCGGTGTATGGTCAACCAGCATGAGATACACATACCAGCCAGATACCAGCCAAACCAACACCCACACAACCCGCCATCCAATACGCCAGTAGGAAGTAACGGCTTTATCAATAACGGCCGTTCCCAACCCGGCCAAAATAAGCCAGCCGGGAAAAAGGGTATAAACATGGGTACGCGGGTCTGCCACTACGAACAGGTAAAAAAGCAACGGAATTATAAACAAAAGCACCGCGCCAAAATGCTGGCGTTGGCGGACCAACCACCAAACACCAACGACAGCCAGAAGCGCAATCGCTACAATATAATAAGTACTGTTATAAAAGGTAAGCATACGCCAAACGGCCGTCCCACTCCAGCTAATCCAGCCCGAACCTTCACTAACACCCAGCCTGTCCCGCAACAAATACTGGCCAGTACGCCCGAAATTGGGATTAAGCACAAACGGCGCATAAAAAGAAAACAATACCACGCCCCCCAAACCCACAGCTTTCCCCAGTTCTGCCCAAGGAATGCGACCATTTTGCCACCAACGGCGCACCAATAGCCAGGCAATAGCGGATGTTACCAATATCGCATCGTAATGGGCTAACAAACCACTTGCCAAAAAAACGGCCGTTCCCCACAAATACCGCCGCTCTCCCGACACCCCATACCGCACAGCCTGCCATACAGCCAAAGTGCCCCACAACATCACCAGGTTTTGATACTGGACAATGCGCCCAAAGGCCACACCAAACCCCATAATGGCAAAGAGCAAACCGGCAAAAACGGCCGTTTTTTCCTCAAACCATTCCCGCGCCAGCAGCATTACCGCCAGCCCGGCCAACACACCAGCCCAGGCAAATGGCAATCTGGCCCAAAATTCGTTAATTTGCCCACCTGCCTGCCACATAGCCAATGGCAGCAAAATCTCCGCTGGCCCTTTCTGATGCAAAAACAGCTCACCATCGTCACCGGTCAAAATAGCAGCCGCCCGCACCATAATGACACCCTCGTCCCCTTGAAATTCGGCATATCCCAAATGGGTCACCCGCAAAACGGCCGTTATACCAGCCACCAACAGCACCCATCGCCAATCCCATCGCAGCGCAGGCAGAGAAAACGGCCGTTTGGCCACTACCAGCGGTAACAGAGCCACCACCCCATGCCCCAAAACCTGCCAATGAGCCGCCACATCGCCCGGCCAATAACTAACCACCAACGCCACCAACACATCCAGCAACAACACCAGCCCCCCAGCCATAACACCACGCGCCAACAAATCCCCATCCAACCAGCGCATCCAGGCCAGCAAAGGCCAGACAGCCAGCAACAAAAAAGCCAGCAATGGTGACCAGGGTAAGGGCAACCCAACCAACAGCAGGCCTACAGTCAACAAAATCAGCACACCCAACGTCAGACGCTCATTCAACAATCGCTTCATCCTCTCATTTAGAAGTAGTCGCCGCAGGTGACGGCACATAGTAAATCAAAATGGAATACCCAACCCGATCATCTGGCGGGCGGGCACGGAACCAGGCATACACATACTTGTCAGCCAATGGCAGCTCCCACAAGTTGGTCACACTAATCGCGTAGATACCAGGTTCCGGTTGTGCTGGATTAAAGGGGGGAGCTGTCCATAAACCATAGAATGGATGACGGGGAAAGCCGGGCAGCGGATCGTACTGGATGTGATAGTATTCGGGAACGGCCGTTCCAAACCAGGCCAATTTAACCCGTTCCACACCATTCGCCGCCATCCACTGCTTCAGGCGTATCAAATCCTGTCCCCAGTCAATATTACTGTCCACCAAAATATTGCGGCCGTTTTCCGGCCCCCCTGCTGCCATGTTAAAATAGCTCAAATAATGCGGATGAATTCCCGCATCTGCCAGCCATAACCCGGCCACCACCAGCCAGGGAACCCACCATAACCGCTGCCCGCGCCGCGCCATACCCGCCACCAGCACCCACAAAAATGGCAACATAGGTAACAAATGACGATAGCCAATATTCAGCGCACTTTGCATACTCAGCACTAAATAGATAACCGGTGGTGTCAGCAAAAAAAGCACAATCGGCCGCGTTTCTTTTCGCTGCCATAAACTGATCACCGCGACGGGCAAGGCCAGCAACAATGCCAACGGTGTCTTGACCAAAAAGGCAACCGGAAAATACAGGGGAAAACCTTCATTGGAAAATTGTCCCAACAGGAAGGCAGGCCGGCCACCACTACTAATAAACAGAATCTGTTCAATGCCTGCCCAAAAAGTAGGCATTGGGCCAGCAAATCGGTTCAGGTGTGCCAGCTGGTCAGAACGAAAGTGGAATGTGCCCCACTGGAAACCGAAAATTATCCAGACAACAATCAGGGCAGGTATAACGGCCGTTCCCAGCAGCCCCCACCGCCGCCAGACCGTACGCACTTCAAAACGGCCGTTTATCGGCCAGAGTGCCGCCAATGCCAGAATAGGCACAAATGCCAGCGTGGACAACTTACTGCCAAACGCCAACCCCAAACTCACCCCAACAACCAGCCACTGACGAAACGAAGGTGAATCCGTCTGCCACATCCACCATACAGCCAACACCGCCAGCATCAAAAAGGTTGTACCGCCTACGTCTGTGGTAACATAACGGCCGTGTGCCAGAATATTCGGATCAAAAAGCAAGAAGAGAAAGGGAAAAACGGCCGTTTCTCGCCCCCACACCATCCCCGCCAGACGAAAACCAATCAACGCCAATCCCAGTGTCAGAAAAACCACCGGCAATCGCGCCAAAAAAATCATACGAGTCACATCATGATTGTATTCCCACAACAACAAGTCAGCGAACTGATACCAACCTTGCTCCGCCTCCCAACTAGGATGGTCCAACGGCAGACGCACATCCGGCAACAACAACACAGGCAACGCACTCAAACTATTGACCAATGGCGGATGTTCCACACTCAGGCGCGGATCGCCCGTACGCAAAAAGGCCAACCCCCGTGCCAGGTGATTTTGCTCATCCATTGTCGGGCTATCTTGCGTCATACTCTCCAGCGCCAGCCAAAAAAACACCAAAATAGCACCCACCATCAGCACTTTTTGGCCGTACAGTCGCCCACGCCGTTGCTTTGTTACCAAACCACCCATAATGGGCGGATTATATGCCAGGAAAATCAGGTGACAAGCCAACCAGGTACAGATAGAATTGGGACATATGCATACAGAACAGAGAAAATCCAAGCGCAAGTTAATCAGCAATTTGCTAAAGGTCGGTGTAACGGCCGTTGGTCTCTACCTCGTCTTTCGCCAGATTGACTTTCGTCAGACGATAGAAATCTTGCTTCAGGCCAACATATACTGGCTGGGTGGCAGCTTCCTTTTAGTAAATCTGGGCCTGATAGTACGTGCCTACCGGTGGCAGCTATTGCTCCAAGGGCTGGGCGTAAAGATTTCTTTTCGGCGACTGGTAAACCTGTACTTCGTTGGCAACTTCTTTAACAGCTTCTTGCCTTCTGGCTTTGGTGGCGATGTGGTCCGTATTCTGGAAATTACCCGCGACGTTTCGGCCGATGTGGCAGCCGGAACGGTAATTCTGGACCGACTAAGCGGGCTATTGATGTTGTTTGTCATGGCTCTGGTTGCCTTGCCTCTCCAATCAGTTACGCTTCCCCAAAATCTGTTTATGATGCTGGTATTGGGCGCAATAGCAGGAACAACAGGCGGGTTTTTGGTGCTAGACGGCCGTTTACTGCGGCGATTCGGTCAGTGGCTACCAGCCCCTCTCTCTCCCGTTGGTGATGGCCCGGTTGCCAGGCTACTTAAAGCCGTACAAGGATGCGGCTGGCCAGCCGTTTGGGCAGCCCTGGGCGTATCTACCATATTTAACCTGATGCTGGCTCTATGGTGGTATATGGCTGGGCGGGGACTGGGACTCCACAACGTGCCATTCGTTTTCTATCTGGTAGTTATTCCGGTTCTGTCAGTCGCGTTACTCATCCCTTCTATTAGCGGACTGGGACCACGAGAACTGCTGGCACCCACGTTATTTGCTGCCGCTGGCGTGTCGGCCGAAACGGCCGTTTCCCTCTCTCTCATCATCTTCATCCTCATGCGCATCGCCAGCCTGCTCGGCGCCCCCCTCTACCTCATCTCCCTCTTCCGCCCCCATCCCACCACCAAAGAACAACAAATACCATAACCACAAGCCAAATACTATAAGCGGTTAACTTATTAACTTGGTTTAAGGAAACGACATGAGTGCGCACTCAACACCATCAATGAAAACACCCCATTTTTTATTCTCTTTGCGCCCTCTACGTCTCCACGATTCATTTATTTTCGAAGGAGAGCAACCATGACCGATCCCCTTCTGGACAAATCATCTGCCCAGCGAAAAACCTTCTTCAGCCAAAACCACGCCCTGCTAAAACAACTCACCCACGAAGGCCAGACGCCAACCGCCCTCCTTATCTGTTGCGCCGATTCCCGCGTCATGCCCGAAGCCCTCTTTGGCCTGCAACCCGGCCAATTCTTCATTCTGCGTACCGTCGGCAACCTCATCCCGCCATATCATGCTGCCGATGCCGGCACTGTCTCGGCATTAGAATTCGCCGTACTGCAACTTCAAGTCCCTCACCTCATCATCTGTGGCCACACCGACTGCGGCGCCATTCATGGCCTGGACACCCCCATTGACGTCAGCCAAAAACCGGCTCTTTCGCGCTGGCTGGAACTGGCCCGACCTGCCCAGAGGGATGTTGATTTTCTGGGCAAAGTGAGCGGCACAGAACGACATCGGGCAATTGTGGAACAAAATGTACGCCAGCAACTGGCCCACGTACAAAGCTACCCATATGTTCAGGCCGCTATGCGCGCAGGGAAACTCTCATTACATGGTTGGGTGTACTATCTGGAAATTCCAGCCGTTGGGTATTTGAACCAGGAAACAGGGGAATTTGTCGTATAACTATCCAAGTTTTGTGAAAATTCAATCGCTCTCTGTGCCCTGGCTAATCAAACAACCGCACTTCAACCATCTCTCCGGCCAGCAGCCCCCCTTTGTTAAGCGGTACTTTTATCAGGCCATCAGCATTCACCAGGGTATAGATGAGATTGCTCTTGCCAAAAACAGGTGTTGCCAGTAATCCCTCATCTGTTTCCGACAATCTGGCGGGAATGTAATCTTCACGGCCACTTTCGCTGGCTATATTTTGTGTCAGTCTGGCCCATACCAGCCCGCGCCGAGGCATCACTTTGACCCCTTGCAGGCGGTAAATTGCCGGCACACCAAACATATCGTATTGAATCATGGCTGAAACAGGATTTCCCGGCAAGCCAAGTACTGGTTTTGTGCCTACTACGCCAACAATAGTTGGTTTGCCGGGGCGGGTGGCTACTCCGTGCAGCAGTACACCCGGTTCGCCCAGCTGGTCGATTACCTGAACGGTCATGTCGCGCACGCTGACGGATGAACCAGCAGACATGACCAGCATGTCCGTGTCGGCTAATGCACGGCGGGCAGCCTTTTCCAGGGCATTGAAATCATCCGGGATGATGCCGCTTAAAATGGGGATGCCACCTGCTTGTCGGGTTAGTCCGGCAACGGTGTAGCTGTTGATGTCCCGAATTTGTCCGGGAAGGGGTGTCTGGTCAGGGGGAATAACTTCGTCGCCGGTGCTGAGGATGGCAACACGGGGCTGGCGGATGACTTGAACATGGGTAATGCCGAGTGCGAGTAATCCGCCCAGGTCTTGGGGGCGCAGGATGTGGCCCGCTGGCAGGATGTTGGCATTCTGGTGTACGTCTTCGCCAATCTGAAGGACGTTTTGGCCAACGGCAACGGCCTTGAGGATTTCGATTTCGTAGGGTGGGGTTGGTGTGGTGGTTGGGGTGATGATTTGGGTCCACTCGACGGGTACGACGGCATCGGCCGTTTCTGGAATCATGCCGCCTGTGTGGACAATCACTGCTTGCCCCGGCTGAAGGGTTATATGGGCTGGTTTACCCATTGGCACTTCTCCCACAACCTGGAGCAAGGCTGGCAGGCTCTGGCTGGCGCCGTAGGTGTCGGCCGCATGAACCGCGTAGCCGTCCATGGTGCTCCGCCGAAAGGCGGGCAAGCTGTGGGGGGCGGTGATGGTTACGGCCGTTACCCGCCCTAATGCGTTGGCTGTCTCTACCGTTTCGGCAGGCAAAACGGCCGTTAAATGTCGAAACAGCAATTCCCGTGCCTCGTCTGGGGGCAGTACATTAAAAAATTCAGGCATTTTCTATCCTTCAGATAATCCCCTGGCCGCCAGTTCCCGCAACTGGGCTTCGTCAATCACCGGCACGCCTAATGCCTGTGCTTTGGCCAGTTTGCTGCCGGCTTTTTCTCCGGCCAGCAGGTAGTCGGTTTTTTTGCTAACGGAGTTGGTTACTTTGCCGCCGTGGGCTTCGATGAAGGCTTTGGCTTCATCACGGCTCATGGTGGGTAATGTGCCGGTAATGACAAAGGTCAATCCGGTCAATGTTTGTGGAGTTTCCGATATTTCTGGCTGTTTGGCAGCAAACTGCAATCCAGCTGCCCGCAGCTTGGCCAGCACTTGCTGGTTGCGTGGGTTGCGGAACCAGTTGACGATGGAAACGGCCGTTTGTGGACCAATCCCATCTACTGCCTCCAATGCCTCCTGTGAAGCCGCCGCCAATGCATCAATAGAGCCAAACGCCTCAATTAGCAAAGCAGCGACCACACTTCCCACATATCGAATACCTAAAGCAGTGAGCAACCGCTGTGGCGGGCGTGTTTTGCTGGCCTCAATTCCGCGCAACAGGTTGTCCACTTTCTTTTCCTGAAACCCTTCCAGTGCCAGCAAATCTTCCCGCTTGAGGTAATAAATGTCGGCTACGTCGTGAATTAATCCTTTTTCGGTAAGCAAAACGGCCGTTTGTGCGCCAAATGTGTCTATATCCATTGCTCCCCGGCTGACAAAATACTCAACCCGACGCACCAACTGTTCTGGACAGCCAGGATTATCACAATAAATGGCCACTTCATCCGGCACACGAGTCACTGGTTCGCCACAGGCCGGGCAATGCGTGGGCGGCTCAATCACCCGCTCCGACCCATCCCGCAGTGCCACCACCGGCCCCACAATGTAGGGGATGACATCTCCCGCTCGCTTGACGATGACCGTATCCCCAATGCGGATGTCCTTGCGGGCAATTTCATCGTAGTTGTGCAGCGTCGCATTACGGACAACCACTCCCCCAATTTCTACCGGCTCCAAAACGGCCGTTGGGGCCAACACCCCCGTCCGTCCCACACTCACCTGCACATCCAGCAACTTTGTCGTCTTCTCCTGCGCCGGGAATTTCATCGCAATTGCCCCGCGCGGATCTTTGCCTACAAACCCCAAACTGTCTGCCAGTGGCCGATCATTGATTTTGACCACAATCCCGTCCACTTCATAGTTAATCTGGTTTCGCTTTGCCTGCCACTGTTCATATTGGGCAGCCACCTCTTCCAGGCTGGCGCAAAAGGCTACATCCGGTGAGACGGGAAATCCCAACGCTCGCAGAAAATCCAGCCGTTCCCACTGTGTGGCGGGCACATCTCCCCCATTCCAGGCCACAATATCGTAACAAAAGAGGGAAAGCGGCCGTTCGGCCGTTACAGCTGGATCTAGTTGACGCAAGGAACCAGCAGCAGCATTTCGTGGATTCATGTAAGGTGGTTCTCCGGCCGCCATTCGGGCTTCATTGAACGCCTCAAATTTATCCAAAGGGAAAAACACTTCACCACGCACCACCAGGTAAGCCGGTGGGTGAATCTCACTTTGGGGGTCAACGGGAATGCGCCGGGGAACAGCGTATATGGTCCGCAAATTTTGGGTAATATTCTCCCCAACCTCCCCATTGCCGCGAGTAGCTCCCTGTACAAACAGGCCATCCTGATAAGTGAGCACAACCGTCAGGCCGTCAATCTTGGGCTCAACCACATAAGTAAGGGGCATATCAGGCTCAGGCAAAAAACGGCCGATGCGCTGCCGCCACGCATACAAATCCGCCACATCAAACGCATTTGCCAGGCTCAAAATTGGCGCCGGGTGCGTTACCTTCTCAAATGCATCCAACGGCTCAGCCCCTGCCCGTTGCGTGGGCGAATCCGGCGTCACCAGTTCCGGGTGCGCCGCTTCCAGCTCTACCAACTCCCGGTACAGGGCGTCATACTCCGCGTCGCTGATAACCGGGCTGTCTAACACATGGTACCGGTACAAGTGATAGTTAATTTCCTTGCGCAATTGGGCAATCCGTTCTTCAGGTTTCATCTTTCAGCCTTTGTCCTTTGTAACTCGTCTAACGGGCTGCGCACCCTCCTTATCTCCGGGCTAGCCACATGGGTGTAAATCATCGTCGCCTGCAGATTTTTATGCCCCAGCAACTCCTGGATAATACGGATGTCGTATCCCGCTTCCAGTAAATGGGTGGCAAAGCTGTGGCGGAAGGTGTGTGGCGTCACCGGTTTGTCAATCCCGGCTCTACGGGCAGCTTGTTTCACCGCTTTTTGGATGGTACTGGGGTGGATATGGTGGCGGTACAGGGTATTTTCACCGCTTTGGGGGTCTTGGGATAAAGATCGCGAGGGAAAGAGATATTGCCATTGCCACTCCCGGTCGGCGTTCGGGTATTTGCGGGCCAGGGCATAGGGGAGAGAAGTACGGCCGTATCCCTGCTCCAAATCCCGGTAGTGCAATTGACGCACCCTTTCCAGATGGCGGCGCAGCCTGGGAACAACCTGCTCCGGCAAAATGGTAGCGCGATCCTTAAAGCCCTTCCCATCCCGCACAATAATCAGTTTTTGACCAAAATCCACATCCTTCACC
>RFGV01000259.1 GCA_003696605.1 Chloroflexota bacterium
ATCGAAGAATAACCAAATTCTTCCATAAGTGCCGGTACTACTTCTTTTTGATATTGTTCTTTTAGTGGCGTGAATGCCATTTTCATCCTCCGAGTTGAGTGGCAGGGTAACCTGTGATTTATCTGAAAGTTTTAGAAATCACATAGGGTTCCCTGGCTCACCTCTGGTTTAATATCTTTTAAGTGTTAATCAATATCCTGACCGCTGCGTTTAGACACGCGAACACGACGGCCGTTTTCATCACGACGAATTCCTACACGTGTCGGTTCACCTGTATGCGGACAAACCAACATAACATTTGAAACATCAATAGGTGCCTCAAACTCAATAATACCGCCCTGAGCTTGAGTACGACCACCAGTTGGCCGAGGGCGTTGGTGCTTCTTCACCATATTCACCCCAGACACCACAACACGATTCTTCTTTGGCAATACCCGAAGCACCGTGCCTCGAACACCTTTATAATTACCTGCAATCACTTGAACTTCGTCACCGACCTTAATACGCATCTCTCAACCTCTTCACGTTCACAAATTACAAAACCTCTGGCGCCAGTGACAAAATCCTGCTAAAACCCTTGGGGCGTAATTCTCGGGCTACTGGACCAAAAATACGCGTCCCAACTGGATTTTTCCCTTCATGATCCAGGATCACAGCCGCATTGTCATCAAAACGAATATAGCTCCCATCATCCCGCTTATATTCTTTCTTTGTGCGGACGATGACGGCCTTTACCACGGTACCCTTTTTAATAGGGGAATTTGGTACTGCCTTCTTAACAGTTGCTGTAACCACATCCCCTACGCTACCATAGCGACGGGTAGAGCCACCCATAACCTGAATCACCAACAACTCACGAGCGCCGGAATTATCTGCTACATTCAAACGACTTTCTCTTTGGATCATCTCTCAATCCTCACTTCGCTCGTTCCAAAATAGACACCACAGCCCACCGCTTATGACGACTAATTGGTCGAGATTCAATAATTTGTACCCGGTCGCCAACACGGCACTCATTCGCCTCGTCGTGGGCTTTATACTTCTTAACAACACGTACCACTTTGCCATAAAGCGGGTGACGCTTCGTAGTGGTAACCGCCACCACAACAGTTTTATCCATTTTGTCACTGGTTACAACGCCCACCAAACGTTTACGCTGCTCTCTCATACCTTCACCTACCCTGCGATCTCATAACTAGTTACCAGGCGAGGTTGTTGTTTCATCCGACGAGTCCGGCGACCTTTCGGCCGTTTCTTATTCAAATCAACCAGCGCTTTCGCCAGTTCATTCCCCTTCTCATCCACAAATTCAACCTGCCAGGCACTATCCTCATAGCTGAACCGAACATTAGCCTGCCAATCCTTACCAGCCAAAGCCGACGCAATCTCCGGTTCCGCCAACGCCGCTTCACGCGCCAACTCACGCATATGCAGCACTGTTTCCAAACGCGCGATCTCTCGGCGCACATGCTTCAATCGAGAATAATCCTCCAACCGAGCATATGCCACCTGAAAACGCAGGTTAAACATCTCTTCCCGAGCGTTCTCCAACAACTCGCGCAACTTATCATCACTCATTTCGCGAAGTTCTACAATACTGGTCATTACAGCTGCTCCTCCCGTGAAACGATTTGCGTCTTAATCGGCAACTTATAACTAGCACGACGCAACGCTTCCCGTGCTACATCAGCCGGCACACCAGCAATCTCAAAAACAATGCGGCCCGGCTTTACAACAGCCACCCAGTGATCAACGGAACCCTTTCCCTTACCCATACGAGTTTCAGCCGGCTTCGCTGTCACAGGCTTATCCGGAAAAATCCGAATCCAATATTTACCACGACGGCGCATATGACGAACCACAGCCCGGCGCACAGCCTCAATCTGGCGACTTGTAATCCAGCCCGGCTCTAAAGCCTGCAAGCCAAATTCACCACTCAGCAACTCTGTGCCACCCTTTGCCATGCCCCTCATACGGCCGCGAAACTGTTTGCGATATTTCACGCGTTTTGGCATCAACATAGCTCAATCTCCATGCCTGCACAGATCCCTATTATGGAATCTGAATTATTCACTCACATAAACTTCCATTGTGCTCGCTTCAGACTTCTGCGGCAACACTTCACCTTTATAAATCCAAACCTTTACACCAATCTTGCCAAAGGTGGTCAGCGCTTCTGCAAAACCATAGTCAATATCTGCACGCAAAGTATTACGTGGCACACGACCATCCCACATTTTCTCCTTGCGCGCCATTTCTGCACCACCCAAGCGACCACTCACTTCAACGCGCACACCTTTAGCACCCGCTCGCATTGCCTGCATCACTGCTCGCTTCATGGCACGACTATGAGAGATGCGTCTCTCCAACTGACCAGCAATATTCTCCGCAACCAACTGCGGATCCATATCCGGCTGCGTAATTTCCTCTACTTCCACCTTCACAGCCTTGTTAGTCAGCTTCTTGAGCTTTCCTCGCAACTCCTTTACAGAAGCCCCTTTACGACCAATCACAATACCAGGTCGAGCAGTATGAATAATCACCTGAACCTGATTTGGCGCAGCTCGCTCAATCTCCACCTTGGAAACACCAGCAGCAGGCAACTCCTTCTTTATCAACTCACGAATGGCAAAATCCTCGTGAAGCCGCTCCTGGTAATCTTGTCCTTCAGCATACCAGCGAGTATTCCAATCACGAATAATTTTCAAACGAAAACCGACAGGATGTACTTTTCGTCCCAACGCTATTCCTCCACGTGACTACAAGTCACCATAGTCCACAACATCACGCTCAGCCAACACAACAGTAATATGCGACGAACGACGCACAATTGGCCGAAAACGACCACGACCAGCAAAACGACCACCATAAGGCGCTTTCCGATGCCGTGGGCCTTCATCTGCATAAATCCGGCTCACAACCAGTTCGTCCAATTCCAAACCAAAGTTCTGCTCCGCATTCGCTACAGCAGATTGCACCAACTTATATACAGGTTCTGCAGCCCGTTGAGGCATAAACCGCAAAATATCCATAGCCTCTCGGGCGCTCTTTCCGCGCACGGCATCAACTACTAACCGCACCTTGCGCGGAGAAATTGGAACATACTTCGCAACCGCCTTAACTTCAAATGTCTCAGCCATAATTACCGACGCCCCTTCTTCTCAGCCTTGCTGATATGCCCGCGAAAGGTTCGGGTAGGTGCAAACTCACCCAATTTATGCCCCACCATATTTTCCGTAATATAAATCGGAATATGGCGACGGCCGTCATACACCGCAATCGTATGCCCCACCATCTGCGGGAATATCGTACTCGCACGCGACCACGTACGAATCACCTGACGACTTTTTGTAGCATTTAAATGCTCAACTTTGCGTAACAATTTCGGGTCTACGTATGGCCCCTTCTTCAATGAACGCGACATTCTCTCACCTCCTACCGACGCTTCTTAGACCGACGACGGAAAATATATTTATCCGTCGCCTTATTACGGCGCGTCCGTCTACCCTGAGCCGGCTTACCCCAAGGCGTCTTCGGCCCCGGCATACCAACTGGCGAACGACCTTCACCACCACCATGTGGGTGATCATTCGGATTCATTGCTGAACCACGTACCGTTGGCCGAATACCCATATGACGCTTGCGACCAGCCTTGCCCAACTTGATATTGCCATGCTCAACATTGCCAACCTGGCCAATCGTTGCCAGACAATCTTGGGGCACATACCGTTCTTCGCCAGAAGGCAAACGAAGCATCACATATTTAGGATGATCTTTAGATAACAATTGCGCCGAAGTACCAGCTGCACGCACCAACTGGGCACCACGTCCCACCTGAAGCTCAATATTATGCACCAATGTACCCAAAGGAATGTTTCGCAACGGCAAAGCATTCCCTGGCCGAATATCAGCCTTGGGGCCACTTATCACTGTGTCTCCCACTTTCAAACCCAAAGGTGCAACAATATATCGCTTTTCACCATCAGCATAGACCAACAGTGCAATTCGTGCCGAACGATTTGGATCGTATTCAATAGAGGCCACTCGTGCCGGCACATTGAACTTATCACGACGCTTGAAATCAATTACACGATACCGACGCTTATGTCCGCCACCACGATGGCGAATAGTAATCTTGCCTCGGAAATTGCGCCCACCACGCTTGCGTAAACCACGCACTAATGAACGCTCTGGTTGGGAACGTGTAATCTCCTCAAACGTGTAACCGCTCATTCCACGGCGGCCAGGAGAAGTTGGTTTATATATTTTAATACCCACTGTTACCTCCAGAGACGGACGCTAGTTCATCTACCAGCTATGGGAACATCACCCCATATGGCGATAAACCTCGCCCCTGCTCAATCTATTCAAACAATTATTGGTTTAAACCCCTTCAAACAACTCAATGCTATTACCCGGTGCCAAAGTTACAATAGCTTTTTTCCAGGCTGGCTTGCGAACAGTAACTCGCCGCCAACGACGTGCTCGCTTGGCAGGAACATTTACAATCCGCACCTTCTCCACAGTGACATCCGGCCAAGCTAATTCAATTGCCTGCTTAACCTGCAATTTGTTTGCCTTTGGATGTACTGCAAAAGTGTATTGATTGTGTACATCAACCAAAAAATTGCTCTTCTCTGTCACCACCGGGCGACGAATAATCTCACGCCAATGCAATTGCATTTTACGCCTCCTCCCCGCTGCCATTGTCAGCCACTGCTACTTCCTCATCACCAAGAAAGTCTGTAATGACATCCAACGCAGCTAAAGGCATTACTATTTTGTCGTAGCCAAGCAAATCACGAATATTCAAATAATTTGCATGCAACGTTTTTACATCAGGTAAATTACGTGCCGATTTCTCTACCACCTCGTCTCGACCTGGTAATATAACCAAAGCACTGCTTCCAGATACAAGGCGATCTACAACCTGTGCAAATTCTTGTGTTTTAGGCTGGTTCATCACCAGTTCATCTAACACAACAATATCACCAGACTTGGCTTTCAGACTCAGCGCAGATCGCAAAGCACCACGACGCATTTTACGGGGCATTTGCTTGGTATATTTACGTGGTTTTGGTCCATGGGCCACACCACCACCAACAAAGATAGGTGCGCGGCGGCTGCCATGCCGGGCACGCCCTGTGCCTTTTTGTCGGTAAACCTTTGCTGTTGTACGGTTTACCTCAGAACGTCCTTTGGCCTTGTGAGTTCCCAGGCGAGCATTAGCCAATTGCCGCACCAAGGCTTGGTGCATTAATCCCCGATTTATCCTTGCTTCAAAAATACTGGCCGGTAACTCTATGGTCTTTACTTCTTCACCAGCCATGTTATAGACTGATACTTTCATTACACCGCCTCCACTAGCTCTTCGCCGCATCCCGTATTTTAACGAGACTGCCTTTGGGGCCGGGCACTGCCCCCTTGATAGCAATCAGGTTTTTCTCAGTGTCAATACGGACTACTTGCAGGTTTTGTGCTGTATAACGAACGTTGCCCATGTGGCCGGCCATACGTTTGCCTTTGAACACATGTGCTGTACCTGAAGTAGCACCAATGGACCCAGGGGCACGATGACGGTCTGATTGACCATGTGTTTTTAAACCACCGCCAAAACCATACCGTTTAACCGTACCGGCAAAACCCCGTCCTTTGGTTTTACCAGTTACATCAACCCGGTCACCAGCTTGAAATTGTTCTACCGTCAGGACTTGACCAATCTCATACTCTGAAGCATCTTTGAGACGAAATTCGGCCAAGTGACGTACAGGAGGGATGCCTTTGCTGACTTTACGACTCGGATGTTTTTGATCTCGCTTGAGGAGGCCAAGATGCCCCAATTCACCCCGAGTCAGCCGCTTTTCTTTGGTTTCTCCAAACCCCACCTGAATGGCTTCATAGCCATCTTTGTCTGTTGTTTTTACTTGCGTTACGTAGCATGGCCCGGCTTGAATGATGGTTACAGGAATAACATTTCCTGCTTCATCAAAAATTTGAGTCATGCCCAGTTTGATGCCTAGTAATCCTTTCACTATTACCTCCCGGGACTGTCAGCTACCAGGCAATGGCTGCATCATCCCTTTTTGGATCTCTTTACAATGAAATCTCAATATCAACACCAGCAGGCAAATTCAGTCGCATTAAAGTGTCGATAGTTTTGGAATCTGGGTTGATAACGTCAATCAATCGCTTATGAGTACGAATTTCAAAGTGTTCGTGTGAGTCTTTGTCAATGAAGGTACTACGCCGAACTGTGAAGCGCTCGATTTTTGTTGGCAAGGGCACAGGGCCAACAACCCGCGCACCTGTTCTTTCGGCCGTTCCAACGATACGCTTTGCAGATTGATCCAGAACTCGATGATCATATGCTTTCAATCGAATACGTATTCTTTGCTTAGCCATGGTCGCCTCATTTTTAGGGGCGTTGTCTTTAAAGAACAACGCCCCTGCTACTACTTCTACTTCACGATCTTGGTAATAACACCAGCACCAACAGTCAAGCCACCTTCACGAATGGCGAAACGGCTACCTTCTTCCAAAGCAACTGGTGTAATCAACTTC
>RFGV01000260.1 GCA_003696605.1 Chloroflexota bacterium
CTTTTGTTCCCTCCCCATCCGCTAGTTGGCTTATTACCTCTGAAGCCGTCCCTATACACTAGGGATCCAAGGTTTACTATTTTTGCCGGTCGTATTTATTTACCATTGCTGAAACTGACTGAACTGCCGATGGGGTACCCAGAAGCACACCGCTTTGTCTTCGGATGGCGCGTTCCGGCCGAGTTCTCACACCATCCTAGTTCTCGGCCTTTGTGGCATATTCGGCTAGTTAAATCTTTTCCTTCTATATTCTGGGGATACTCGTGGGGATTCAGGCACAGCGTACCTTCAGGTGTGTGGCGACCTTACCGGCGCCGGGTAGGTAGGCAGGGGCATATTATTATGCGCTATAAGGATTCTTATGCTCCCGTTTACCTACCTGCTCGTCCAGCACATGAGCGGGGGCTATATAGGGCTATGAAGAAATTTCGTGCAGATTGTGGCCCTTTAAGAAGGGATTTGGGGCAGTTGCATGATAAATTTAGGCATGCTTATGCATATCGTTTGGTACGACGTGAGCCACATGTGAGGTGGCGTTTAGCGACTCGGTTACCTACGCGCGGTTGGGCTACAGGTACGGCGAGTAGACGTAGATATTATCCTTCGGGTGGAACTTATGCTTCACTCGTAAGAAAATATAGGAGAGTGACCCCTTATATATCTTATCACGGTAGATGGCCCTCATCGAATCTCCGCTACGCCCGTGTACCTTTAGTACGATCACATATTATACCAGATGTTAACTTGACTCGATTGCTGCGTAGTTGGGTACAATTAAGTAAATGTAATGAATATCGAAATTGGCTGCGTGGACCTGCAAAGTCGCGCCAGTACTCATTTTTTAGTTCTCGTTCCCGTCTTTGGCCTCACAGTAATATGCCGTCCAAGATCTTTAAGCGTAGTCTCCTGCGTTCTTTTAGACCCGCGGTTGTAAGGAAGCTTGCGACCGTTGATATACGTAAGTGTGCGGAGAATAGTTTAGTTCGTCCTCCTGCGTTAGTGCTCAAACCTTCGGCGTTCCGATGGCGTGCGTTTGTACGTAAATACCCTAAAATGGGTGCGTACTTTCCGATAAGCGCAACGAAAGCTGCCTTGGAAACTGCTACATTTGGCAAAAGTACAATAAGGCGTTGGAGTTACGAAGGCTTAACGACTGGGAGTCCAATTCGGCGGCGAGCTATCGGGTGTGTAAGATTTAGGCGTTATCCATACCGACCATGGTATACGAACCGTTGGACAGGTTGGAATTATTGTAAATACAGGAGGCAGGTGACCAATTTAATGTATCGAGGTTCTAGTATACGTTCTGCCGATATAAGTGTAAAGTCTTTGACTGATAAAACGTTGTCAGCAGTGAGGCGCGGTGTTATTCGTGACCCAGCTGGGACTGCAGTTCCTTCTGTAGGACCGCTGGCTTACAAGTATTTTGTATCACCGTTTTCTCTGGGGACCCCGTATGCACTCTTTGCGGCAGGTACGCCACTTGGCTTCGAAGCTGGATTGTTGCATTTTCCGTTTTATGAGTTAAGGGGTTATGGGGCTCTTATGCGTAAATTACCGCTATTTAGCCGTAAGGGTATATTACTCGCTGTTGGTAAGCTACCAACGCGTGCGCATTACATCCGCCTTATGACTGCTAGGAATCTCTCTCCGCTCGCAAGCTATTATCCGGTAAGTATTGCGCGACCATTTCATGAGTTTGCTTTACAGCGGCGTGTTTTTAATCCCAGCGAAGATGTTCAGCCGATTAACTATTTGCCAGTTC
>RFGV01000261.1 GCA_003696605.1 Chloroflexota bacterium
GGTCAACGAATTTCTGGGCCGGATGGAGGCTCTGTTCTCCCCCGACCTGTTCATCATCGGTGGTGGGGTCAGCAAAAAGCACGAGCTGTTTTTCCCTTATCTCAAAACCCAGGCCCGGATTGTCCCGGCCAAAATGCTGAACGAAGCCGGCATCATCGGCGCGGCGATGGCGGCCAGAGCCATCCGTTAGGCATACCGCTGTACGGCCTTAAATGCGACCCGGAGACGGCCTCAATTCAACGGGCCAGTCGAGGGGACCGGCCAAACGGTGGATAAACCCGCGGATAAGCGGGGATAACCTGTGGATAAATTCATCAATGCCTCCGGTCTTGTGGGGAAAACTGGCGGTGGTGAGGGTCCCGCTCAGGGGATAACTTTGTAGAATTTAGTGGAGCGGTTGGCCGGCAGAAAGCCAGCAGAACTCTTTACATTGTTAAAACTTTCCACATAATGTTGTGTTTTGGGATTTTTTTTGTGGATAAACCCCTGACATCTGTGGATAAAACACCTTTGATGTGGATAACTTAAAATCAGTACTTTAAAATTTTTCCCCCGCTTTTTCCCCGATACTAAATCTAGGTATCGTCATTTTCATCCCCCCAAAATATAGATTCGGGACATTTGACAACTGTCACCAAATCCTTGTACCCGGTTATCCTCACTTATCAACAAATCCATCCACGGCCCAAAAACGATGTTTCCCCCAACATATAGAGACCGTCCATCCGGTTCCTACGAAATCTGGGAGATTTCTGTCTTGTCAGGAACCGTATCCACATATCCACCGGCCCTACTATGTATTACTAATAATTAATCTATATTTTCATTGGGGAAAAGAATAACTTTCTGGCAAACAAAACGGACAGTATACCAGAAGTTAATAAGTCGATTGGGGGGTGGTTACTCCGGCAATAATTCTGCGATTTCTTCAACCGATAGGTCTTGTCTGACAATAACCTTGCCATCTATCATCAGAGCCGGCGTGTAGAAAATTTGCAGTCGGACCACTTCTTCCGGTGCATTCAACACAGAGACAATTTCGGTTTTGACTTCAGCATGGTTTTTAGACCATTGTTGTAAAAAGGCAGTGGCCTGGTCGCAAACTTCGCACTCAGAGCTAACAAACAGCTTGACACGATGCACTGCGGGTGATTCACTGCTAATTTGATTGTTTTCAGGCATGTCTTGACTCCTTTATCCCATATTATTCGCTGTCGCGGAGATATTGCTCCGCCGCCCGGCGATTAACAATCAGCTTACGTCCCTGCCCACTAACCACACCTGCGCGGCGCAAGTCTGAGATAATCTCAGAGACCGTACTGCGAACAAGACCAATCATATTGCCAATATCTTCCTGGGTAAAATAGGGGCTAATCGAGTATTGCTCGGCATAGTCATTGCCGAGCCGGTGCCCCAGGTCAAGCAAAGCCAGCACCACGCGCTGGTGAGCTTTGGTATGAATCATTTGCTCGATACGACGCATGTCTTCGACGTGATGGGCGGCCATATATCGAAATAGCCCCAAACACGTGCCGGGACACCGCTGCATAAAGGCTCTAAAGGCTATTTCATCCATAACACAGGTAATAACATCCCCAATTGCCTGGGCCCAGGGTAATTCTCCATCGACAACCCCCAGCAGTAAGCCGCCAAAAGCATCGCCAGGGCAAAAGATGTGCATAATCTTTTCCTGACCCTGGGGTGAATAAACATAGGTTTTGACCCGGCCATGCTGCAGCAGATACAGGTAATCGGGCGAGTCGCCCGGCTTGAATAGAATCTCGCCAGACTTAAAGCCCACAACGGTCACGATTTCCAGCAGTTCATCGATTTCTTTGGCTTGTAAATCAGCCCAGAGCGGAAATTCATGCAGTTTCAGCCTGGAACCTTGAAATCTATGCACTTCAACCCTCCTTCAAGTTATGTTGCGCCGGGTTAAACTGTGCTGTTGCCGGCCAGGGTTACCACAACACAATTATCCTCGCCAAAATTGTTGGCCACATAATCATCTGCCTGCCAATCGTTGAGCCAATGGTTGCCGTTGACCACATAACGGAATTGATAGGTTTGTTCCGGCTCCAAATCAACTGTGGCACGGTACACCTTTTGCCGGCTGCGTTTCATCGGCGTGGCGGTGAGGTCCCAATCATTAAAGTCACCCACCAAATGCACGCTTTCAACTTCAATGCCTTCAGGTATTTGGTCTGCCGGTAGCTCAAAGACTACCTGGCATACTTTACGTGATTTGATATATTTTTTCTTGAGCATTATTGCCTCCTTGTAACTGCTCAGCCGTCCGCGAATTTTTCACGAATACACGAATTTACGAATGGACGTAAAAC
>RFGV01000262.1 GCA_003696605.1 Chloroflexota bacterium
GTTTTGTTCATGGTTGTTTATGATTTTTTGTGTGTGGAAACGGCCGTTTTCTCCCCCTGTAAATAGTTTGCCAAATCTGTAATATCTGCAAATATAAAATCTGGTTTTATGGTGCTGGTGGCCAGATGTTCCGGACGAGTAATGCCTGAAAGTACCAGCGCAGCTTTGAGACCAGCCTTTTGGGCGCCAGCGATGTCCGTATTGAGCCGATCGCCAACCATGATGGTGTTGGCTGTTGTGCCGTTTAGTCGGTGCATGGCTTCCTGAAACAGGATAGGGCCGGGCTTGCCGATGATGAGTGGTTCGATACCGGTGGCAGCTTGCAGAAAAGCCAGTGATGCACCAGCGCCGGGCAATGGACCATACTCGCTGGGAAAAGAAACGTCCGGATTTGTGCCGATGAATCGGGCTCCCCGGTGAATGAGGCGCGCAGCGGCGGCCAGGTCTTTGTAAGTGACGTGTCGGTTGAAGCCTACCACTACAAGCGGGATATCACCATTTTCGTGCATGGCCTCTTTGTAATTGATCAGGTGGAATTGGTGAGTGGTGAGGGCATCGTGGAGTCCCTGCTCGCCTACGGCATAAACGGCCGTTTTTGGGGGGTATTGTGTCTGCAAAAAAGCGGCCGTTGCCTCTGCTGAAGTGACAATTTGTCCGGGTGGAATCTCTACCCCAAAGCCAGCCAATTTTGCCGAATATTGAACGGCCGTTTTTGTCGCATTATTCGTTGCCAGCACAAAGCCAATCCCCAACTCTCGCAGCGTATCAAAAAACGCGGCCAATCCCGGCATGGGCGTATCCCCCCGCCACAGCACCCCATCCATATCCAAAATCAGATTCCTGATTTGCTTCGTTTCTTCGTTTTTCACACAAATCCCTTTTGTTACTACTGTACATATATATAATGCAAAACCTGCCAATGACTTTTCCGAAAAATCACAGACAATTCCAGGTTTTCGGTAAAGGCTATGGTGGATTATAACCCATCCTCTTTAGCCGGGCAGGGTATCCGTCGTTTATTGGTCAAATTTTCGCATTGGCTTGTATGGGGAAGCGTGTTATAAAATCACCTGTTATTTACTTTATAAAACGTGAGGTGTCTGTGAAAGTTTCAGTAATTATTCCAGTATATAACGAAAAAGAAACGCTAGAGCAGGTAGTACGAGCGGTACTGGCGGTAAATCGGGCTGATGAAATTATCATTGTGGATGATGGTTCGACAGATGGGACACGTGACCTATATCCAGCAATTGAGGCGCTGGATGAGCGTATCAAAGTCTATCTGCATGAGAAGAATATGGGCAAGGGTGCTGCGGTTCGTACTGGTTTTAGCAAAGCCACAGGGGATATTTTTCTCATTCAGGATGCTGATTTGGAGTATGATCCACGCGACTACGATGCGTTGCTGCGCCCAATTGAAGAGGGGCGGGCAGCAGTGGTGTATGGTTCCCGCTTTCGGGGTGGCCCTACCAAGACGATGTTTTTCTGGCATATGGTGGGGAATAAGTTTCTGACTTTGGTCACCAATATTATCTACAATACGATTTTGTCTGATATGGAGACTTGCTATAAGGTTTTTCGGGCGGATGTGGTGCAGGGGATTCCGCTGCGGTCGCGTGGTTTTGAGTTTGAGCCAGAAATTACATCTAAGGTGCTGAAACGGGGCTATCGCATTTATGAAGTGCCGATTTCATATAATGGGCGGGAGTTTGAAGAGGGTAAGAAGCTGAATCCGTGGAAGGAAGGACCGAAGGCATTGTTTACGTTGTTGAAGTACCGTTTTGTGGATTAGGTGATGCGGCGTTGGTGGCAGTGGGCGTTATTGGGGGTGGTGTGGATAACGGCCGTTTTCCGGTTTCGCGCTCTGTTTGCCAACACTTTCCACGCTGATGAAGCACTTTTTGCCAGTTGGGCACGGCTTATTGCTGTGTGGCGTGACCCGTTGCTGGTGACCCAGGCGGTGGATAAACCGCCCTTGCTTTTTTATTTGCAGGCCGTTTTTTATCCACTTTTTGGTCCGGTAATGTGGGCGGCACGACTGCCGAA
>RFGV01000263.1 GCA_003696605.1 Chloroflexota bacterium
CGATGACAAAATCCACATTTGATAAGTTATTTACTGGCTCAACGCCATTGAAAATCGTAGATACAGGCGCAGGAAAAGCTACGTTTGTTGTGCGTCTGGCAGATGCCGCCGCCATTGAATGGGTGAATGCCCGGGGTGGGGCATGGGTAAATACCGCAAATTCTATACTTTCTGATTTATGCGGCCGTAATACGGCCGTTTCGTTTGTTTTGAATGGGCAGGCTGGCCCCACAAGCGAACCTGCTGCGGTTGTCAAGGCAAACGGCAGCAGGCCGACGCATTCTACCCCCACACGATCAGAAATTCCCCAGTTCATTGAAGATGGCGAGTTTCGGATTATCCGTCGTGCAGATAATTATCCAAAAGCACGTACGGCCGGCTTTGTGGCTGTTCCCCATTACGCCATTCAGTTTTGGCGGCCGTTTTTGGGAGCACTGCCATTCGACCTGTACATGATTATGAATTCCTATTGGTATTCTGTATCACACGGACAGGAGGAATGGCCAAGCCTCAGCGAGCTTTCCATGTGCCTGGCGATTGGCGACCGGGCCACATTGACCGGCCGCGAACGGGGCAGCGACAAGCAGACGGGTCTTCTTCAGATACTGGAGGCCGTCGGGTTCTTTGTCTACCGCTCCGAAGGGCGGGGAAGGGGAACAAAGCACATCTTTGATGCCTTCCTTGACATTGATGACCAACTCCCCATTCTCACCCCGGCCCAGGTCTATGGCGTTCGCCCGGGGAACCCGCTTTACGCAGAGCTGCCAGAAATTTTACGCCCGTTGTACCGAGGCTTCCCCCCTCAACTACAGAGAGCGCATGAGCGCTTTTTGAAACGCTGGAAGCAAAAAACGGGCATTGACGTGGACGAATGGATGTCCATTCAAGACCTGACTTTGGTTCCCCCGGTTGTTGTCGAGCAAGCCTGATCCGTTCTTTTTGTTGTTCTGGTGATTTGCTTATGTAAATTGCTACGCGAATTTATGATGACTAAACATTTGATGGTTTAGCCATCAATAATTTAGCCATCAATGGCGAGTTAGACACCTAATTGATGGTTTAGCCA
>RFGV01000003.1 GCA_003696605.1 Chloroflexota bacterium
CCTCTACCCACCCCTTCACAGAGCCATCAGGCGTTTCCACCAGCCACCACTCCTCATTTTCCTGAGGATTCCGAATAACAACCGGCGACACATTCACCAACCGCGCCACCTCAGAGCCGCCAGGCGTATCAAAAAGGGGCACATCACTGCCCGCCCCGTCAAAAACATACCCCTGCCGCCGCACAAAAAAATCAGACACCCACCCTTTAATCCCCTCAACGGTACGCACGCGATAAAAGCGATGCAGATTTTGCGGACCACTATGCCGAATCTCATACACCGCTGCCGGTACACCCGTATGGACTTTAGCCACCACAGGCGCATCTTTCTGGGGAGCTGCCAGCAAATCCACTTCATGGGCGAACATCAACCCATGCTCATCCACACCACTCAACAAAACCCATATTGGCCCATCCTGCTCTGCCAGTTGCAAGCCAACACTATTCGTTACTGGCACAACAGTAGGCGGCAAAGAATCGGCCGTTTTGCACCCTGCCATCAAAAACAACAGCAAACACCCAAACAACCATTTCCACACCATAAAACCACACTCCCAAAAACTCAATACAAATCAAATATTATCCCCTCACTCCCCAAAACAAAAAAGGCGCAGGGCAAGCCAACAACCCACCCTGCGCCAGCACACTCAACCAATACTAGGGATTAGGCGCACCCTTTGTGGGCGAACCCGGTGACGAAGCCCAGGCACCACCATCCGGAGTACGATACCACGACTTATTCTTGCTACTGCTGGTATAAGTAAAACTGTCCACCACAGTCGTGCCATCCGGCATCAACAACCGCACATCATCCCCACCATTATTAAAATAGCGGTTCGTGTCCATGGTGTAATACCCGCCTGCCGGAATAATCGTCCCTGCCGGAATTTGCTGCGGCGCCCCGCCACCACCGGCAATGTCATCAATCCACGCCCCCGAAATATCAATGGCCTGCGGCGTCGGGTTATACAACTCAACCCACTCCGAATTGCCACTACTTGGATTCGGGAACAGTTCATTAATCACAATATCATCAATCCCATAAGTAGGTGGTGGCGATGACGGATCACTGGCCACATACGGCGTGCCATTTACCGTATAATTCACGCCGTCCGTCGAACGCAAAATAATATCACCATCCACAATAACCGATGCCCCGTAATTTCGAGTGGTATCACATATATTTGTCAGATACACATCACTGGTTGCCAGCAAGCGGTCTAGTACCACTTGTGCCGGATGCCCATACGTATTACTACCACAAGAGATGGCCGACACATCAGGATTCAGGGTGTCCACATATGCCTGACTGGTAGAATGACCGGAGCCATGATGATTCGCCCGCATCACATCCACCTGACCGAAACGTGGAGCCAGCACACTTTCCACATCATTGTAAGTGTACCCGAACTGACTGGTGTTGTATTCACCGTCAGAGTCACCCGCTGTGGCATAGTCAATCTGGCCAAAGCGAATCTTGAGACCAATGGAATAGTCATTTTCGCTGGGTGGTAACGGGTCGTTGGTATGATCACCCTGCAGAGGTGTAACGCCATCTGCCATGACCACGCCATCAGCATCTACCTGAACGATTTCAACCACTGCCCCTGCGTCTGGTGGGTCAATTTGGGTGGTAGAGCCAAGTTGAGCCAATTCACGAATGGGATAAATGTTTGTGTTAGCCGGATTCGTTGCGTAACAAATCCAGTTACGGGCTGTACCGGATTGAGTACCGGCGTTATGCCACACAATTTCCAGATCGGGATCACACAGTCCGTCTGCTGCTCCCCCATTTGCGCCATCTACCCACACCCCGGAATCACGATCTATGATTTTGTCGAAGGTGATTCCTTCTACCTCCATCAATGCCCAGAAGCCGCCGTAGCCGGCGTATCCGATGTGGTCCAGGTGCAGGTGGCTGAGTACACCTACGTTGATGTGGGAGCCACCGGTAATTGCCCGGATTTTTTGGGCAATATAAGCAGCACCTGCGCCTGTGTTCCAGGAGGATTCACGTACGTCTATGAGGATGGTGTAGCCGGAGGGGAAGATAATGAGTTGGCTGTCACCCTGTTCTACATCGAAAATGCGGATTTCGAATGTGCCGGGAACCCAGGGTTCGTCTCCTGTACCGCCGTTGCTGGCTCCTTTGGTGGGGGAGTCGCTTTCGATGCCACTCCATGCGCCACCATCAGGGAAGCGATACCATGAGTATTCGGCGGTGGCGGAACTGTAACTGGTGCTGTCGAGCGCGTTTTGTGAGGGGTCCAGGAAGCGAACATCATCACCGCCGTTGTTAAGGAAGCTGGAGAACTCCATGACGTAATAGCCTTTGGCGGGGATGATGGTACCGGAGGGGATGACTTTGGGGGAGCCTCCTCCGTTGGCTATGTCGTCTATGTAGTGGCCGGATATGTCCAGGTCGGTGTTGGTGGTGTTGTAGAGTTCTACCCATTCGGTGATGCTGCTGTTGGCGACGTATTCATTGATGACGACGTCACCGGGACCGGGTGGGTTGGCGGCGGCTGCCTGGGTGTAGGGGTAGGCGATGAATAGTAAAACGGTTAGCAGGATAAAGCGGAACAGTTTTTGGGAAATCATGGCAACTCCTTTGTATTGAGATGGGATAATAAAAACGGCCATGATGGGTTGCATCATGGCCGATGGAGACAAGGAGAGGGGGGAAGGTTATTGATTGGTGGCGGGCGGAAAGGAAAACGGCCGTTTTCTCCGCACGCAACTTCTTTTTCCCAATTATTTGGTTTTCAGGGGGAACGACCGTACTGCCCATATGGCGTTCATTCCTGTTCCTAAAAATGCCCAATTAAGCCCAATAAATGGCATTATAACGTACCATATTTTAATGACAAAGTAAATACACATTTTTTAGTTTGCCAGAGTGCGAGCACCTCTACAACCTTGATTTGAACAGGGCAATACCAAAGAGAAAAATGCTTCACTTATACGCTTTTACTTATTACAAAGCTGCCGTGCGGCATCCCTGTTTTTAATTTGTCATTCTTTTCTTCACCATTCTTCGGATAACCAATGTTACTCCCCCTAATGTACTAATACCTGCGCCTGCCCAGCGAATTTGGGAAGCAATCTGGGCATGAAAATTGTAGCGTGTCACCATTGCGGGCGTTGGATCTTGATAGGGGATGCCGGCAAACAATATGTCATACATAAAGCCGCAAAAGATCACCAGGAATCCGAATATAAGCAACCCAACTGGCCAAAATTTTTTCATCTGTCAGTGCTCCTTCAAGGGGGAATGCCTGGTTAGCCTGTTAACCTCAAAATGTGCTTTGCCAGGCTGATAAATAAGTTTCATGTTTCAGGGACAGTATAGTCTAACGCCAAAAAGCGAGTCAATAGTCATTCGAATTGGCACAGTAAAGTCGAAACCACTGTTGTGGCGCGCAAGAACTTAACGTCCAGTCGGGTCTCCGGCTGGCACATAACGATTAGGTGTCAAAAACGGCCGTGTGACAACAGACAGTATTGGTGAATACCAACTGGCGGTTTATGGTTCTGACCAGGGGAAAGGAGTCAACGGCCGTATCCCATAATATAGCTCCACAATTCGCCGAAAGACAGGTGCTGCTACTTCCGATCCCTCGCCTGCATTTTCGACCATGACGACGATAGCTATCTGAGGGGATTCGATGAACTCGCCTGTTGGTGTGGTGTAGGGAGCTGCCGGTGCATAACCTGCAAACCAGGCATGGGGATCATTGGGTGGTGCTTCCGCTGTGCCTGTTTTGCCTGCTACCGGCACTGGCAAGCCAACGAACTGATAAGCGGCCGTGCCGGCCTCACTATTGGCTACATTCCACAAGCTTTGTCGGATAACTTGCAAATGCTCTGGCGAAAGCGGCAATTCACCCCGAACTTGAGGTGGCCAGGGCTCTTCTGGAATACCAGCACCTGCGCCAATGCGATCAACCAGGGTGGGGACGTACAAAGTGCCCCCGTTAGCAATAGCAGCCATCATGTCCACTACCTGAAGTGGGGTCACTTGCACAAAGCCCTGGCCAATAGCCATATTCACCGCATCACCACGCGCCCAGCCTTCACCAATATTGGCCAGTTTCCACTCCGGGTTGGGTATGAGACCAGTGGCTTCTTCTATTTGAATGCCGGTGGGTTGCCCGAAGCCAAATTGAACGGCCGTATTTGGCAAAAGCTCCGGATCTGCTTCATCCAGGTTATAGCCAACATCATAAAAACAGGTGTTACAAGAAACAACCAACGCCTGTTTGAGGCTAATCGTTCCATGCCCCCCTTCCAACCAGTCATATTTGACAAAAGCATCACCAAGCCGATTCCATGAGCCGGTACTGGTATAGAGTGTGTCTGGCGTGTAGAGGCCACTGTTGAGTGCTGCCGACATAGTGACAATTTTGAAGACGGAGCCAGCCGGATATGCGCCTTGAGTGGCCCGATTGAGTAACGGCCGTCCTGGATCATTGAACAAACGCCCCAACTCCACCGCCGAATCCAACCGCAATGTATCAAATACCACCGGGTTGAATGTGGGATAGCTGGCCATTGCCAAAATTGCCCCATTGTTGACATCCATCACAATAATAGAGCCAGCCTGGGCGACCGGATGGGAGTTGATCGCTTCTGCCAGTGCTTCTTCTACAGCGGCCTGAAAGTCCCGATCGATAGTAGTGTAAATACTACGGGCTTGTTTGGGTTCTCTTTCAGCCACAGTGGTAATATATTCCCCACTGGGACCAACAACAGTCAATGTACCGCCTCGCTCCCCATTAAGATAATCCTCTCCCCACTTTTCCAAACCTGCCCGACCAACCATCTCGTCTCCACGATACCCCTGAGCTTTATAAGCCTCCACTTCTTCGGCGGGGATGAAGCCGGTATAACCAACGATATGTGCGGCAATCCCTTCTGGTGTGTAGAGGCGGCTGAGGCGAGTTTGCGGAATGGCCAGACCGTTGCCGATGTAAGGCTGGATGGCAGTGGCGTATTGTTGCATGGTTTCTTCCAGTACCTCGCCGATGGGTACGTACCAGTCAGGTAAGGCAGAAGCATAGAGGGCCTGGATTTCTTCGGGCGGGCGATTGAGCATCTGGCTGAGCAGACTGAGTAGCCCTTCTTCATCCTGGATTTTGCCGGGGATAACGCCCAGGGTGATGATGTTGCCCTGAAAAGCAAGGGCACGGCCGTTTTTGTCGTAGATGTTCGCACGAGCAGGGATGCGGTAGTCGAGATATAGCCGATAACCAGGAGCCAGTTCGGGCAGAATGAGGCTTTCGTCCCATACAATTCCCCAGCGATTTTGCTCAAACTTGAGAGGGACGGTAAAGTCGCGGGTGATAGGGCCAACAACGGCCGTTTCCCACGTGACACGCACCCCAAATTCGGCCGTTTCCCCCTGCTGAATCAACGATAACGGCTGTGTATGCACACGCTGCACCGTAGCCGTTGCCATCGTTTCCTCATACAACCTCACAAACGAATCAACATCTACCAACGCCTGACTACTGGGTGCCAACAAACTGTACATTCCCAGGTAATCCATCCCTTCCCATGCCCGATAAAAGGCGCGGGCAATCCCCCCCGCATCCTCTTTTACCGGCGGTTCAGTCGGATGAGGTGTATTGGTTGGCAACGGTGTCAGCGTAACAATCTCCGCGCTATCCTGTGGCTGAGGCACAACAATGTTGTCTGTGCTACAGGCAACCATCAACACTGTTAGCAAAATAATAAGCAAGAAAAACCGATTTGTATTCATAACTCTCTCTGAATAAACAAACGAATGTCGAAGCTGATATTCTTGGAGAGATTGGGCAAAAAGTCAAGCAGTTGGTCATATTTTTACCCATTTTCTTAACATGCTGCCGCCAGTTATTTATCAAGGTATGACCGATAACCTGTTACAGGTTTGTCCTAAAAACCGGTAAAATAGTGAAGTAACTCACGAATCTCACTGAATACCAGGAGCGTAAAATGAGCACAAACGAAAAAGGACAGGAAGTAGTCATTGTCGGCGCGGCACGTACACCCGTCGGCAAACTTATGGGAGGGCTGGAGAAACTGTCAGCCCCACAGTTGGGAGCGATTGCTATCAAAGCAGCCGTAGAACGGGCCGGGATTGATCCCGATACAGTTTATGAAGTAATCATGGGGAATGTGGTGACAGCGGGAGAAGGACAGGCCCCTGCCCGACAAGCTGCATTGGGGGCGGGCTTGCCGAATACAGTTGGCGCATCCTCTGTAAATAAGGTATGTGGTTCCGGCCTGAAAGCAGTGATGATGGCTGCCAATGGCATTGTGGCTGGTGAGGCAGATGTGTTTGTGGCTGGCGGTATGGAAAGTATGTCCAATGCACCCTATCTGGTGCCACGCGCCCGCCAGGGGTTGCGCTACGGTCATGCCCAGTTGCAGGATTCGCTGCTACATGATGGGTTGTGGTGTGCGTTTCAGGATTGGGCAATGGGGAATGCGGCAGAATTTATTGCCCGGCAGTTTGAGGTAACACGGGCGGAGATGGATGAGTTTGCATTGCAGAGTCATCAGCGGGCAGCAGAGGCCACAGCAAACGGCCGTTTTCAGGCCGAAATCACCCCCGTAGAAATCAAAACCCGCAAGGGCACTCAAACCATTACCATTGACGAACCAATTCGCGCCAACTTCCACAACGGCAGCTACGAACTAACCACCAGCCTGGAGCTACTGGCCAAATTACCCCCCGCCTTCGAAAAAGACGGCCAGGTAACAGCCGGAAATGCACCTGGCCTTAACGACGGTGCGGCGGCTCTCGTCCTCACCAGTCGTACCGAAGCCGAACGACAAGGCCTCAAGCCAATGGCGCGTATAGTGGGCTACACCCTGGCAGCGGTAGAACCGGCCTGGCTCTTTGCAGCCCCCGCTCGTGCCATCCCCCGCCTGCTACAAAAAGTAGGCTGGCAACTGGAAGATGTCGATCTCATTGAACTTAATGAAGCATTTGCCGCACAGGCTCTGGCCAATGGTGTGGAATTAACTCGAAACGGTTATAAATGGGATTGGGATAAAGTGAACATACATGGTGGCGCCATTGCTTTGGGGCATCCTATTGGGGCAAGTGGTGCGCGTATTTTGGTTACGTTGCTCTATGCCCTGCAACAGCGTGGCCTCAAACGAGGCATTGCTGCGTTGTGCCTGGGCGGTGGCGAGGCTGTGGCGCTGGCCGTAGAGATGGAAGAATAAAAGAGGGAGTTGCGCAGTATGACGATGCGGGCAGGTAATTGGTACGCCGATTTTGTGCCGATTACCTGCTTTTTAATTTACTTTAGAGACAGCATCGGGAGGAAGGTATGAAATTGGATAAATGTATCCTGGTTTTAGGCGGGGCGGGTCTGGTTGGCTCGCAGGTTGTCCGCCAAATTGCGCGCGAACTGGAACCTGAACGCATTATTGTCGCCAGTTTGTATCGAGGAGAAGTGCGGGAGTTCTTGCATGATTTGCGGCGGGAGTTCCCACATATTGAGTTTGTGGGTGCATGGGGGGATGTATTTGTCAGGCAGGAATTCGCGCTGGAACGTCGGTTGCGGTTGTTACAGAGTCAGGTACGGCGGGATCAGCTTTACCAGGATTTGTTTGGACCACTGGACGAGGCATATGAGCGGTCTGGGTTGGTGCAGCTTATTCGACAGTATAAGCCGGATGTGATTGTGGATAGCATTAACACGGCAACGGCGATTAGTTATCAGGATGTCGTGAGTCAGAGCCAAAAGACGTATGATTTGTTGCAGCAATTGCAAGAGATTGTGGATCATCAGGACCTGGATAAGTTGGCGCAGTTGGGTAAGGATTTGGATCAGAGTGTGACAACTTTGTTGATTTCTATGGCTGTGCCGCAGTTGATTCGACATGTGCAGATGATTCACAAGGCAATGTGTGAGGTTGGAACGCGGCTGTATGTCAAGGTGGGGACGACAGGAACTGGGGGAATGGGGCTGAATATTCCATATACGCATAGTGAGGATCGGCCGAGTGCGAAGCTGATGAGTAAAACGGCCGTTGCTTTTGCTCATACCGGGCTTATGTTCCTGATGGCACGCACCCCCAATGGCCCCCTTGTAAAAGAAGTCAAGCCAGCCGCCATGATAGGCTACCGTCAGGTTGCTTACCAGACAATTAAACGTCGCGGTCAGCCCCAATTTTGTTACGAAAGCCAGGCCCAAAAACTGGAAGGAACACTGGTGTTACGTGGCGAAGAAAGCCAATACACGCGCCTGGGTAAACTAAAAATGGCAGGTGTAGATACGGGCGAAAACGGCTTTTTTGCCCGCGGCGAATTTGAGACCATTACACATATTGACCAGATGGAATTTGTCACCCCAGAAGAGATTGCCCATCAAGTTGTGCTGGAAATCAAGGGGAGCAATACTGGTTATGATGTGATAGCCGGCATTGATAGCAGCGTCATGAACCCAAGCTATCGGGCTGGTGTATTGCGGCAGACAGCTCTAGATAAGCTGGCACGTATTGAAGAGGAGACAAGAAGTCATAGTGTTGCATTGGGTCAGCTGGGACCGCCTGAGTTGTCTAAGCTGTTGTATGAGGCGCACCTGTTGAAGCTGAATTACGGCACGTTGCAGGCTGTTATGGAAACGCCGGCAGAAGAAATTGCTCAAACATTATATGAGTTTATTATGCAGGCACATGATTTGCGGAATATTATTGTCTCAATTGGTGTGCCTATTTTGACACCAGACGGTTGTACCTTGATTCGTGGCCCACGTATCAATATTCCAGAAAGTATTTATCGTGAAGTGTCGCTTACAGATGGGGCAGTGGATGCATGGGCGCGTAAGGGTTGGGTAGATTTACGCCCCGAAAATATACGGGTTTGGCAAGATCGCTTTACGCGGATTCGGCGCACACGACATATGTTGCATACACGGGGAACATCATCGGTGACGCTGAAAACATATTTGCCAGAAACAATTGAGATTGGTGCCATTGTGGCCTGGTTGTTTAATAATGATTATCAGGGATATCGTATAAAGTAAATGGTCTGGGAAGATGGTGGGTGGGAATTTAGCGTTGCCCACCATCTTCCCATCTTTTTTCTGGGTTTGGTAAAAGGGTGTGCCAAACTTGACGATTTGCCATCCTTCGCTATCATATATTTAGTCAATACATTGTAACAGGACATCCTCATAAACATTTGTCCCCATTACTCTGTCTGTACGTAAAAAATGACAGGAACAACCAGAACGATTGACCAAACTGGTTTTAATTTGTTTTACCAAGAGGTATTAGCATATGCAGTCTACTCAGCACTTTACCGGTCTTACAATGCCCGTATTTGCCGCATTTGGTTGGGCGGGTGAGGAAGCCGCTATCAAGTTTGCTCTTTCGCAGCTTGAATTGTTTATTCGGGAACTTCATGTTCATTTGCCGCGGGAAATGCGGGAAAAGTTGCCATATTATGGGTTGAATCGGGAAATGCAAAGTGTGTTTCTTGCTGCCGATGAGCAAACCGAGCGGGATGCTTATGTGGCGTTCTTTGCCCGACCGTTGAGTCTGGAAATTCAGTTTGGCCTGATGGATAAGGCGGTGTTGGGCAAGGGGTTGAAGGCAGCGAGTAAGGATTTGTTGCGTACGCATCGGCTGTTTACTGAGTTGGGGCCGGATTGGACGTTGCGGGTGCAACAAATGCATGTGGATGATGAGACGGGTGAGGCTTCGCATTATCAGGATTTGTTTAAGGATAGTGTGGGGCAGTTGAGCCTGGAGGTGGCGAATGAGCTGTTTCCGAAGGCGGAGTTTTTGAATAGTGATCCGAAGTGGAAAACGCCGATTTATTTGAGTCGGAAGATTTCGTCGGAACAGGTGGCAGCAATGGGAACGGCCGTTCTCCAGGTGATGACCGAAAATATTGGCTCACTTTTACCCGTTTTGGACTTGCTTACCGGGCGCGAAGCCCGTAAAAGCCGCCCCAAAGCTAAAGCCCGCAAGGTTGTTGCACCTGTTGCAGAAGAACTGTCACCCGAACTCCAGCAAGCTGAAGAAACCTTTACCTATGTCGCTGAACTGAAACCGTTACACTTGCGTAAAGGGTTCATTAACCTGACACCCCGCCACTGGCCATTCTTTGCTATCAACTCGCGCACTGAAACACGAGAAGTGACTGTGTATTACAACGGAGTATATGACAAAGAGTGTACCGTATGGCGGCTGGTTCCTGATGATACAGCCAGAATTGTGCTCAGTTCGGCCGTTCACGACTGGCTGGAAGACAACTTTGGACCCGAAGACAAAATAAAAGTGACAGCCTTCAAGCTCGACGGAGACGAAATTCAAATCAACTTACAGCCAGCCGCATAGACAGGCAATTGGCAAAAATCAAGTAAAGCTCAAGGGCGTTTTCCAGAACGCCCTTTTTTAGTCACAAAACCAAACAGCTTGTTATGGGTTACAGCATAACAGTAAAATTCAACCCAAAATCTCGACTTTCATGTAGGAAAAACGATGGCTCGAACAAAAATAGTGGCCACAATTGGCCCTGCATCCAATAATCCGGAGACAATTCGGCGCATGCTGACAGCCGGAATGAATGTTGCCCGCATTAACTTTTCGCATGGCGACCACGCAACACACGCTCAAACGATTGCTATGCTGCGCCGTGTGGCCGCTGAGGAAGGGAAAACATTAGCTATCCTTGGTGATTTACAAGGCCCAAAGCTGCGTTTGGGGCAGGTGCGGGCTGGTGGTATTTCGCTGGCCGTTGGTGATGAGGTGGTATTTACACCCCGACGTGGCCAACCCGCTATGATTCATTTGCCCCACCCGGAACTCATTGATGCAGTCAGGCCGGGTGCGCGTTTAGTGATTGGTGATGGAGAAGTAGAACTGATCGTTAAAGAAAAGCGGGAAGATACGCTACTTTGTCAGGTGACTGTGGCTGGTTTGTTGGAGTCGCGCAAGGGGGTAAACGCACCCGGCACAGATTTGCCTATTTCCAGTGTGACGGAAAAAGACAAGGAAGACTTGAAACTGATTTGTCAGCTCGATTTGGATTATGTGGCATTGTCGTTTGTGCGTTCAGCCGATGATGTGCTGGAGTTACGGTCACTGATGGAGGCAAACGGCACGCCAATTCCGATTATTGCCAAGATTGAGAAGAGTGAGGCGATTGAACAGCTGGAGGCAATTCGGGATGCGGCTGATGGTATGATGGTAGCACGGGGCGATTTGGGGATTGAGGTGCCGCCACAGGAAGTACCTTTGTTGCAGAAGCGTATCATTCGGGCTTGCAACGCGGTGGGTAAGCCGGTGATTACGGCGACGCAAATGTTGCAGTCTATGGTGGAGCATCCCCGTCCTACCCGGGCTGAGGCAAGTGATGTGGCGAATGCGATTTTGGATGGGACGGATGCAGTGATGTTGTCGGGGGAAACGGCTTCGGGTAAGTTTCCGGTTGAAGCGGTGCAGATGATGCGTCAGATTAGTGAAATTACGGAGAGGGAGTTTCCTTATAATTTGTGGCGGGCACAACGACATGATTTGCATCAGTCGTTTGGGATAACGGAGGCGATTAGTGCAGCGTGTTGTGATATTGCGGAACAGATTAAGGCGCGGGTGATTGTGAGTACGACAATGTCGGGATATACAGCTCGCCAGATTGCGCGGTATCGTCCGGCGACGCCGATTATGGCGGTGTCGCCGTTACCACAGACGCAGCGTCGGTTGGCGTTGGTGTGGGGTGTGGAGTGTTTGTTGGTAACGAATTTTGATGATACGGATTCGATGTTGGAAGAGACGGTAATGGCTATGCGGCCGTTTAATTTGAGACAGGGGGACAAATTGGTTATTACGGCTGGTGTGCCGTTTGGGCAGAGTGGCCAGACGAATTTGATTCAGGTGCATGAGATTGGTTAGGGGGATGGTGTTGGGAGTGGATTTTGGGTAAATTTGGTGGTTTCAAGAGGTGGGGGGCGTGTTATAATAAGGTGTGTTTACAGGAGTGAGGGGTTGTGTGGGTGATGTGATCGTGTTTGAGGTGTATTAAAAACGGCCGTTTTACTCCCCAGTACCCCACAGCCTTGCAAGTAACCGTATTTCCCGGAGCAAAAATAATGCAAAAAACTGCCCCATCTTCATCTTCCGTTCAAAGCCAAACCAGAAATTGGGTTCCTGCCCCAGTTCGCGGCGTCGAAGACACAGGTCTTCCGGAAAGTTTTTTACAAGAGCTTGCCCTTAAAATCATGTACTTTCGTGGTCAGATGACTGGTCACGACATTGCCAAAGCGATGCATCTTCCCTTTAGCACGGTAGTAGGCCCCATGCTCGACACCCTCAAACGAGAGCAAATGTGTGAAGTGAAAGGAGCTGGTGGGCTGGGAGCAGCCAGTTACCAATACATTATTACAGGTAAGGGTGCTGCCCGTGCGCGCGAATTACTGGAGCGGAGTACCTATGCTGGCCCAACCCCTGTCCCTTGGGAAGATTATGTTCAGGCTATGAAAACCCAGGGGACAAAACGGCTGCGTGTTACCCCAAAAATCATGAAAGAAGCTCTCAAACACCTGGTGCTGGAAGAGTCCGTTTTCTCCAAAATTGGCCCGGCAGTCAATTCTGGCAAGTCTATTTTTCTTTATGGGCCGCCAGGAAATGGTAAAACAACGATTGCTGAGAGCATCGGCCGCATGATTCTTCGTAATGATATTTATATTCCCTATGCCGTAGAAGTAGATGGACAAATCATCAAAATTTATGACGAAATCAATCATGAAGCAGTGCCTGCTGAGGGAAATAATGGGGGGACTGGGGCATTGGGTTCTGGGAATCGGCCTGATGCTCGTTGGATTCGCATACGACGACCGGTCATTATGGTTGGTGGTGAGCTGACGTTAGAGGGATTGGAATTGCAGTATGACCCGGTGAATAAGTATTATGAAGCGCCCTTCCAAATGAAAGCAAATGGAGGGATGTTTCTGATTGATGACTTTGGTCGCCAGCAGGTTCGTCCGCGTGATTTGTTGAATCGGTGGATTGTACCTATGGAAAAGCACGTGGACTTTTTGGCATTGCATACAGGGCGCAAAATTGAAGTGCCGTTTAATGTGTTGATTGTCTTTTCTACAAATTTGCCACCGCGAGATTTGGTGGATGAAGCTTTTTTGCGTCGAATTCGGCACAAGATTGAGGTGACATCTCCTTCGTTTGAGGGGTATCGGGAAATTTTTCGGCGAATGTGTAAGATGAAGGGGGTGCCGTATGATGAGCAGGCGGTGCGTTATTTGCTTCAGGAGTATTATGTGAAGCGTAATCAGAAGTTGCGGGCGAATCACCCGCGGGATTTGCTGGATCAGTTGCTGGATATTGCTGCGTATTTTGGGGTGGAGCCACGCCTGACGAAGGAGTTGATTGATCGGGCGGCTGAGTCTTACTTTGTGGATTTGGGGTAGAAGGCCTGATGTGGATGTCGGCAGAACGGCCGTTAGTCATTGCTCACCGGGGGGCCAGTGCAGATGCACCAGAGAATACGCTTGCTGCTTTTGCCCTGGCTATGGAGCAGGGTGCAGATGGTATCGAGCTGGATGTTCAGCTTTCTGCTGATGGCTGGCCTGTGGTGATGCATGATTTTACAGTCGATCGCACAACCAATGGGCAGGGGCGAGTGTCTGACCTGTCGGTAGATGCTTTGCAAGCGTTAGATGCAGGGGATGGGCAGGGGGTCCCGACACTGGATGATGTGTTTGAGATGTTGGGGCCGGGAATATTGTATAACATTGAAATCAAGGATTTTTCACTTTGGGAACGGGGGACGGAAGCCGCGGTGGCTGACAGGGTGCAGGCGTATCACCTGGAAAATCAGGTACTGGTTTCTTCTTTTAATCCTTTGGCAGTGCGGCGTTCGCGTCGTCATTTTACACGGAGCACACCGATTGGCCTGATTCGATCGACGGGTTGGCTTAAATACGGGTATTTGTTGGCCAGCGGGGAAGCAGACCACCCCCATTATTCGCTGGTGGATGCGGCTTATATGGCGTGGGCACGCCGGCGGGGGTATCGGGTGCATGTGTGGACGGTGGATGAGCCGTCAGAAGCGCGACGTTTGGCGGCGTTGGGGGTTCATGCCATTATAACAAACAAGCCAGCATTGATTCGGGCATGTTTGTCTGAATCGTGATGCGGGTGTGCAGATGCCTGGTGGTGCCTGAGAAGATGGTCATGGGAGAGGATGCATGAAGGTAAAGGTGATTTTGAACCCGTATGCGAACCGCTGGGGTGCGAAGGAGAGAATGGGGGAAGTGGAGGCGGCCTTGAAAGAGGCCGCTTTGTCCTATGATTTGGCAGTGACGGATGGACCGGGGCATGGGTTGCGTCTGGCGGAAACGGCCGTTTCTGAAGGATATGATGTGGTTGTGGCGGCAGGTGGTGATGGCACGGTCGGGGAAGTGGCCAACGGCCTCTTGCGGGCATCTGGTGATGGCCCTACAGTGCCTTTGGGAGTTTTGCCCATTGGTTCGGCCAACGATTTTGCTGTCATGACAGGTATTCCACGCCGTGTGTCGGAAGCAGTGCGGATTATTGCTGCGGGGCATACACGTCAGATTGATGCGGGTTTGGTAAACGGCCGTTATTTCATCAACAACTCCGCTTGTGCGATGGAACCAATGGTCACTTTGGAAAGCATGAAAATTCACCGTATCTCCGGCACATTGCGTTATATGGTAGCTCTGGTGCGGGCATTGGCACGGCTTAAGGCATGGCAAATGCAAATTGTTTGGGATGAGGGCCAATACACAGGGCCGGTATATCTGGTTTCTATTTGTAATGCCGGTCGGTCTGGCGGGTTTATGATGGCCCCCCAGGCAGAAGTGGGAGATGGCAAACTGGACTTTGTCTTTGCCCCAGAAGTTCCCCGGCGGACAGTTTTGGCGATTTTGTTGCGGCTTTTACGGGGGACACACATTCATCACCCGCAAGTGGAATACGGCCGTATCACTCATCTCTCCCTGCGCAGCCAGCCTGGCACCCCCGTTCATGCCGACGGCGAAATCATTGGCGAAAGCCTTACCCATTTAGAATATCGGATTCTTCCCGGTAAAGTCACCTTGATCACTCCCCCACCGGCAATGTAACCTTCCTCTCTCGCAAAACTTACCGGGCACAAGTATAATGTTGAAAATCCCTACCACGAACCTGCACACGAGGAGATAACAGGATGTACGACAAGAAAAAACTGGAAGAACTGACCGAATATACAGATCGTTGGGAAGAAACCACTCTGCAACGCAGCCTATCCCGTTTACCCGAGCGCAAAGACCAATTCATCACCACCTCCAGCGAACCAGTCAAGCGACTCTACACACCACTTGATGTAGCTGAGCTTGACTACATACGCGACTTGGGGCATCCGGGCGAATATCCATTTACTCGTGGCGTTCATCCGACCATGTATCGTGGCAAAGTCTGGACAATGCGCATGTTTGCTGGTTTTGGGACAGCAGAGGAAACCAACCAGCGGTACAAATACTTGCTGGAACAGGGGAATATGGGCCTTTCGGTGGCTTTTGACTTGCCTACCCTGATGGGGTATGACACAGACGCCCCCGAAGCATTGGGCGAATTTGGTAAATGTGGTGTTGCCGTTAGTAGCCTCAAGGATATGGAAATCCTCTTTGACGGTATTCCATTGGGTGAAGTCAGTACCAGCATGACAATTAACAGTCCGGCAGCGATTATTTGGGCGATGTATATTGCCGCTGCGGAAAAGCAGGGTGTGCCTATGGCGGAGCTGCGGGGAACGCTGCAAAATGATATTCTTAAAGAATATATTGCCCAAAAAGAATATATTTTCCCTCCAGAACCTTCGATGCGGCTGGTAATTGATACGATTGAGTTTGGCTCCAAGTATATGCCTAAGTGGAATACAATTTCTATCAGTGGTTACCATATCCGAGAGGCGGGCTCAACGGCCGTTCAGGAGCTCGCATTCACCCTTGGTAACGGTTTCGAGTACGTCCGCTGGGCACTCAAACGCGGCCTTGACATAGACGAATTTGCCCCACGCTTGAGTCTTTTCTTTAACTGTCATAACGATTTCTTTGAAGAGATTGCCAAGTTCCGGGCTGCTCGCCGTATTTGGGCACGTGAAATGCGGGAAACATTTGGTGCCAAAAATCCACGTTCATGGCTCTGCCGTTTTCATACCCAAACTGCGGGTGTTTCCCTTACTGCCCAACAGCCAGAAAACAACATTGTGCGGGTTGCCATTCAAGCCCTGGCTGCTGTTTTGGGTGGTACGCAAAGCTTGCATACCAATAGTATGGATGAAGCCCTGGCCTTGCCCAGCGAACACGCTGTAACAATTGCATTGCGTACGCAGCAGATTATTGCTGAGGAGAGTGGGGTGGCGAATACGGTTGACCCGTTGGCTGGCTCCTTCTATCTGGAACATCTGACGAATAAAATGGAGAAACAAGTTTATGATTACTGGAAGCAGGTGGAAGATTTGGGTGGTGTTTTGCCGGCAATTGAGCAAGGTTTTTATCAGCGTGAAATTGCGAATGCTGCTTACCAGTATCAGCAGGAGATAGAAGAAAAACGGCGTATTATTGTGGGCGTGAATGAGTATATTGCCGATGGGGAAGAATGGGAAATTCCGATTTTGCAAATGGATCCGAATGGGTATGATCGCCAGGTGGCTCGCCTGAACAAATTGCGGATGGAACGGGATAATGAGAAAGTGAGCCAAACACTGGGGGCATTGCGCGAGGCAGCCAAAGGTACAGAAAATCTGATGCCGTATATTTTGGAGGCGGTGCGGGCGTATGCAACGTTAGGTGAAATTACGGATGTGTTCCGTGAGGTGTTTGGCATGTACGAAGAGCCGACGTGGATATAAACGGCCGTTTTTTGTGCTGATTGTTTGCCGGGAGTTAGTTTTGGCTGGCTCCCGGCTTTTTTTTGTGCCTTAAATGCTTGACAGTTCTTGATGCCTTTAGTATAGTATTCATGGAACCGTTTCCATTTAGTAGCGTGACTTAATTTTGCTTCTTTAATTTTTCTGTTCGCACCACCTTTCCCTTATTCATTGTTCTGAGTCACGAGGAGAACGCAAGTGACAACTGTAACCATTCGTGACGTTGCCCGACGGGCAGGCGTCGGAATCGCCACGGTTTCCAGAGTTCTAAATAATAGCCCATCGGTTCGAGAATCCACACGGCGCAAGGTGCTGGAAGCAATTGAGGAGTTGAATTATTCGCCAAACCAGGCGGCACGGCGTCTTTCTCGTGGCAAAACAATGTCTATTGGTGTCATTGTCCCCTATTTTACAAATCCGTCCGTTGTGAAACGTCTTCAAGGTATCGTTTCTGTTATCAATAGTAGTCCCTATGATCTGGTTCTGTTTGATATCGAAAAGGTAACTCGCCGAGATGTATTTTTGCGTAATGTGCCGCGCCAGAAGATGGTAGATGGTTTGCTGATTATTTCGCTAACACCAACGGATGAAGAAGCAGAGCAGTTTTTGGCTTCCGGGATTCCCGTTGTATTGATAGACGCATTTCATCCACGTATGAATCGGGTGATAGTGGATAATGTGGCAGGGGGATACAAAGCAACAAAGTACTTGATTGAGTTGGGACACCAAAAGATAGCTTATGTCAGCGATTTTTTGGCCGATCCGTTTAATACACCAGTGCGGGATCGCTTTGAAGGGTACAAAAAGGCGTTACAAGAGGCTGGGTTGATATTTCGGCCAGAGTATCATTTGCAAGATAAACACGGCCGTTTACCAGCCTACAAAATGGGAAAACAATTACTACGAATGCCCGACCCACCAACGGCCGTTTTTGCCTACAGCGATACCCAGGCCATTGGCATTATCGAGGCAGCCACCGAAAACGGCCTTTCCGTTCCCGGCGATCTTAGCGTAATCGGATTCGACGACATCGAATCAGCCGAATACCTCCACCTCACCACAGTACATCAATCCCTGTTTGAATCCGGCGTCGAAGGAAGCAAATTGCTACTTACCCAAATGCAAAACCCCGACGCCATTCCGACCAACCCAATTGAAATCAAGTTGCCCACAGAACTGGTTATAAGAAAAACAACAGCCCCTCCTGCCTGATTCTGTTGTTCTTATTCGTTATTTGAGCGAGCAAAACAGCCTGTAAATTGGTGAAAGGAGGTGGAATAACGGAAGACAAAAAATGTTAAAGCAGGTTTATACAAGCGCAAATTACTTTAAACGTTTCAAGGAGGAAAAGAAAAATGTCAACTCGTAAATGGTTTCAACTTTTAGGCCTGATGCTGGTACTGGCCCTGGTACTGGCTGCCTGTGGTGGCGGTCAGGAAGGTGGCGAAGAACCCACAGCCAACGAAGGTGCAACCACTGAAGAAGAACATGCTGACGAAGCAGAACATACCGATTCTGAAGAACATCATGCAGAAGAAGCAACTGGCAGCTACCTGGAACGGGCACTGGCAGGCGAATTCAGCGGCACCGTCGTTACCATGATGGGGCCATTCACCGACGAGGACGAAGTTCTCTTCAATGAAAGCATTGCTGCCTTCGAAGAAAAGACCGGTATTGACATCCAATACACCGGCACAAAAGAATTCGAAGCGACCATCTCTGTTCGTGTGGACGCAGGCGACGCTCCCGACATTGCCGACTTCCCCCAACCTGGCCTGGCCGGCAATTTCGCCAAGCAAGGCAAACTCGTAGACGTCACCACCTTCCTTTCAATGGATTATCTCCAATCCCAATACAATCAGAGCTGGTTGGACATGGCCACTCTGGAAGGCCCCGACGGTCCAATTATGGCTGGCGTATGGCAGCGGTTCAATGGCAAGAGCCTGGTTTGGTACCCCAAGGATGACTTCGATGAAGCCGGTTACAAAGTTCCAGAAACCTGGGATGAGCTGATCGAATTGTCCAACCAGATTGTGCAAGATGGCGACACACCATGGTGCATTGGTATCGAAAGTGGTGTGGCCACAGGTTGGCCAGCTACCGACTGGATGGAAGAGGTGATGCTGCGTACAACCTCGCTGGAAAACTATGACAAATGGGTGACTGGTGAATTGCCTTTCAACTCGCCAGAAGTGAAGCGGGCGGCTGAAACTGTGGCTGAAATTTGGTTCAATGATGATTACGTCTTTGGTGGCCGGGCGGCCATTGTATCCACCTTCTTCGGTGATGCCCCGGCACCAATGTTTGAAGAACCGCCAAGATGCTGGTTACACAAGCAGGGTAACTTTATCACCAGCTTCTTCCCCGAAGATGCGGAACCAGGTGTGGACTATGACTTCTTCTATCTGCCGCCAATTGATGAACAGTACGGACGGCCGTTCCTCGTTGCTGGCGACCTGATGTCCATGTTCAACGACCGGCCTGAAGTCCGTGCCGTCATGGAATTCTTCACCACAGCCGAATCCGCTTCCGGTTGGATGGCTGCCGGTGGTGCGCTTTCACCTCACACTGATGCCACCCTGGATATGTACGGCGACCCTGTCGTGCGGGGCATCGCCGAACTGGTTATGAACGCCACCAGCTTCCGCTTCGATGGTTCTGACCTCATGCCTGGCGAAGTTGGCGCAGGCTCCTTCTGGAAAGGCATGACCGACTGGGTTAGCGGAACGGCCGATCTCGACACCGTCCTGCAAGAAATTGACGACAGCTGGCCCAAATAAAACACCCAATAACCAGACAGGTTTCATAACCACCTCAACAAAAAAACCTGTTACCTGATTCATACACAACACAACAGGCAGGGTGGCCAGCAACATGGTTACCCTGCCTGTCACTTTCAACAGCTATCTCATTGCGTTACAATAAGAACACGGTAAACAAACTTCCAACACCCATCTTCCACAATACCGGTTCTCCGCAGCAACAATATCCGAAAATATGTTAACCAGCAGGAGGCCACTATGCAACGATCGACAGACATAAAACCAAAGTCATCGTTTATAGTAGATTTCTTTGCCAGCACCATCGGGCGCATACTCATTTCCCTGTTTGTACCTTTAGTAACTTTCTATATCCTTTACTTAGGCTTCATTTTCCTGCGCGATAGCAATGCCCCCAAAATCGTCATCGTTGCAGTTGCCATTATTTGGGGCGTAGGTGGCGTTGCCCTACTCTACCTCGTATCCAACTGGCTCGTCGAACGAATGCCAGGCGACTGGACAGCCCGCTTACAACCCTACGTCTTCGTTGGCCCCGCTGTCGCCATCCTCATTTGGTACCTCGCCCTGCCAGCCGTGCGCACATTCATCATCAGCCTCTACAACCGAGACGGCTCCGAATTTATCTGGTTCCGCAACTACATAGATGTTTTCACACAACGCGACATGCTAATCACCTTCCGCAACAATTTAATGTGGATGATATTTGGTACAGGCTTTTCTGTTGGTTTTGGTCTCCTCATTGCCGTACTTGCCGACCGTAGCAAATACGAACGCATCGCCAAATCACTCATCTTCCTGCCAATGGCCATTTCTTTTGTCGGTGCTGGTATCATCTGGAACTTCATCTACGAGCCAAATCCAAACATTGGCTTACTCAACGCCATTTGGGTGAATCTCTTTGGTGGCGAACCACAAGCATGGACAGCACTCATTCAGCCCTGGAACAATCTATTCCTGATAGCCATTGTTGTATGGTTACAAACCGGCTTCGCTATGGTACTCTTCTCAGCAGCCCTCAAAGGCATTCCCAATGAACTACTCGAAGCTGCACGTGTAGATGGCGCCAATGAGCTTCAAGTATTCTTTCGCATTATGCTCCCCTATATTCGCGGCACAATCATCACTGTTACCACCACTATTGTTATCTTTACCCTGAAAATCTTCGATATTGTATTGGTAATGACTGGTGGCCGTTTTGGTACAGAAGTGATTGCCACACAGTTCTATCGCCAATACTTCATCAATCAAAACAGCGGATTTGGTTCAGCTATCGCCATCATTTTGCTAATCGCTGTTATCCCCGTCATGATTTACAACCTGAAGCAATTTAGCGAAAGGGAGACATTCTAATGGCCGAAAAAACTGGTAAAAAACAAAAGAGCGCCAGAAGACAACGCATTATTAGCAGCTTACTGGTCAATTTAGGATTATTGCTAATTGTCTTGCTCTGGACAGTACCCACATTTGGGTTGTTTGTTTCCTCCTTCCGCACACGAGAAAAAATCCAGACAACTGGCTGGTGGACAGTATTTCCCCATCGGGGCTGGGTCACTGTTGAAACCCTTGACTTACCTGAAGGACTGGATACAGATGGCGTTATGGAATTTGAAGGAATTCAGGGGACATTTGAGGAATTCCGTGAAGGTGTACAGAGTGCAGATGGCCGCAAGCGAATTTTGTGGATAGGCAACAAACGTAACGGGTTTATTCAAGTGCAAGAAAAGCAGTGGACGGCCGATTGGGACTTCACACTAACAAACTATCAGCAAGTACTGGCGGGAAAAGAATTCGTATATCAACGCCCGGACGGCACTACCCAGGTTTTACAAGGAGACAATTTGATCGGATCGTTCCTGAATAGCCTGGCTGTTGCCATTCCCTCCACAGTAATCCCTATTCTTATTGCAGCATTTGCGGCTTATGGTTTTGCCTGGATGAACTTTTCTGGTCGTAAGGCATTCTTTGTTATGATTGTGGCCTTGTTGGTAGTGCCACTACAAATTGCTCTGGTGCCAATTTTGCGGGACTATACTACTTTAAATCTTAATGGGACATTTTTGGCGGTGTGGCTGGCACATACAGGATTTGGTCTGCCGCTGGCCACTTACTTGCTTTACAACTACATTAGCACATTACCCCGCGAGACGCTGGAGTCGGCGTTTATAGATGGCGCATCCCATTTCACGGTGTTTTTGCGGCTGATTTTACCGCTTTCTGTGCCAGCGCTGGCTTCCTTCGCCATTTTTCAGTTTTTGTGGGTGTGGAATGATTATCTGGTAGCCTTGATCTTCATTGGCAATAAGCCAGATGTGAAAGTGTTGACAATGCAATTGGCGGAAATGGTTGGCTCGCGTGGCTCGGATTGGCATTTATTGACGGCGGGTGCGTTTGTTTCGATGGTTTTGCCGCTATTTGTGTTCTTTTCTTTGCAGCGTTATTTTGTGCGGGGATTGCTGGCCGGTTCTGTGAAGGGCTGATTTGTTTGCAAATTCCGTCGTTGACAAGATGGATTGATTATAAGCACGAGACGATGCTCGTTTCGTGCTTTTTCATTACAACAGAGTGGAATGTGTGAATTTCAGGTGTTATTATGCAGCAGGAATGTAGAAGGAGGTGGAAGGGACGGGAAAACCTGTTCTTTTTCCGGGTGGTTTTGGTATTCTCTGCATTTCTGAATATTGCTGGTATGAATACATGGTTTGCTTTTGAATAAATTTTTAGGAGTGGTTGAATGAACAATAGCTGGTATCAGGAAGCGGTTTTTTATGAGCTGTATATTCGAGCATATAAAGATAGCAATGGAGATGGTCACGGTGATTTTAGGGGAGCGATAGAGAAACTAGACTATATTAAATCGTTGGGGGTTGATTGTATCTGGATTTTGCCGATGTATCCGTCGCCATTGCGGGATGATGGGTATGATATTGCTGATTATATGGATATTCATCCAGATTATGGAACGTTGGATGATTTTAAGGCGTTTTTGGATGCTGCTCATGAGCGTGGGTTGAGGGTGGTAACAGACCTGGTGATGAATCATACCTCTGATCAACATCCCTGGTTTCAGGCAGCGAGGCGGGACAGGCATTCGCCGTATCGGGATTATTATGTGTGGAGTGATACGGGGAAGGAGTATGCGGATGCCCGGATTATTTTTTTGGATTATGAGGAGTCGAACTGGACATATGATGAAGTGGCAGGTCAATATTATTGGCATCGGTTTTATAGTAGTCAACCTGACTTGAATTATGATAATCCGGTTGTTCATGAGGAGATGTTTCGGATTATTCGTTTTTGGCTGGATATGGGGGTGGATGGTTTTCGGGCGGATGCGGTGCCGTATTTGTATGAGCGGGAGGGGACTAATTGTGAGAATTTGCCGGAGACGCATGCTTTTTTGAAGAAGGTGCGGAAGTTGTTGGATGAGGAGTATCCAGATCGGGTGTTGATTGCGGAGGCGAATCAATGGCCAGAGGATTTGTTGCCATATTTTGGGGATGGGGATGAGTTTCATATGTGTTTTCATTTTCCGATTATGCCTCGTTTGTTTATGGCGTTGAAGCGGGGGGATAAGCAGCCGATTTTGGATATTTTGGCGCGGACGCCGGAGATTCCGGTGGGGACGCAGTGGATGACGTTTTTGCGGAATCATGATGAGTTGACGTTGGAGATGGTGACGCCGGAGGAGCGGGTGTGGATGTGGGAGCAGTATGCGCCGGATCTACGTATGCGATTGAATTTGGGGATTCGGCGACGGTTGGCGCCGTTGTTGGATAATGATAAGCGGCGTTGGTGGTTGTTGCATGGGTTGTTTTTGTCTTTGCCGGGGGCGCCGATTGTGTATTATGGGGATGAGATTGGGATGGGGGATAATGTTGAGTTGGCGGATCGGTATGGTTGTCGGACGCCAATGCAGTGGACGGCCGATTTGAATGGGGGATTTTCGACGGCCGGGAAGACTTATTTGCCGGTGAATAGTGACCCGGTGTATGGGTATCAGCGGGTGAATGTGGCTGCCCAAGAGGGGGATTCGGATTCTTATTTGGAGCGGATGCGCTTTTTGTTGCGTCGGCGGAAGCAGGAGTTGGCGTTGCAGCGGGGGGAGATGCAGGTGGTGGAAACGGGGAATTCGGCCGTTTTTGCTTATGTGCGTTCTTTGGCATCGGATTCTGTGTTGTGTGTGTTTAATTTGAGTGATCAGCCTCAACCATTGGCGTTGGCGTTGCCGGGGCGTATGGTAGATTTGTTGTCGCGGGATGGGGAGGTGTGGTTGCCGGAAACGGCCGTTACCCTGGCTCCTTTTGCGGCACATTGGCTTAAGGAACAAAAAGATGACAACTGATTCCTGGCTTTTCCAACAGGTGGATTTGTTAATTCAAGGACCTTTACGGTTGCTAGACCCTTTTGAACAGGCCATTTTTCGGGCACGATTGGAAGAACATTGGTCAGATGTAATACGGCCGTTGCGCCATCTTTATGGTCAGCACCCCGACTTTGAAACCTGGCTCGTCAAATTTCTGCACATCATTGCCCAAAACTACGCCCACCGTCCTCACGACCTGCGCCTCCTCGACATCAAACGTGCTGCTCGTCCGGACTGGTTTCAAGAATCTCGCATGATTGGCTATGTTTGTTACACTGACCGTTTTGCTGACACATTAACCGGTGTGCGTAAAAAAATTCCCTACCTGAACGAATTAGGTGTCACATACTTGCATCTTATGCCCCTCCTTAAGCCCCGCCCACGCCCTAATGATGGCGGATATGCTGTTGCTGATTATCGTCAGGTAGATCCACGTTTGGGCACAATGGATGATCTTAGCCAACTGGCTGTTGAGTTACGCCAAAATGGCATTAGTCTATGCGTGGATCTGGTATGTAACCACACAGCCAAAGAACATGAATGGGCACAAAAAGCCCTGGCCGGTGATCCAGTGTACCAAAACTATTACTTCATGTTTCCAGATCGCACCTTGCCTGATCAATATGAGCGTACATTGCGCGAGATCTTTCCCGAATCCGCTCCTGGTAGTTTTACATGGTATCCGGAAGCAGAACGGTGGGTTTGGACGACTTTCCATGAATACCAATGGGATTTGAATTACCAAAATCCGGCTGTTTTTGCTGAGATGCTGGACATTATGCTGTTTCTGGCTAACCAGGGAGTAGAGATATTGCGGCTGGATGCGGTGGCTTTTATGTGGAAGCGGATGGGGACAGATTGTGAGAATTTGCCAGAAGCACATTATTTGTTGCAGGCTTTTCGGGCGTTGAGCCGTGTTGCTGCGCCTGCCTTGTTGCTTAAAGCAGAAGCGATTGTGCCTCCTCCGCAACTTGTGCCATATTTGGGGCAAGGAGAGGCAACGAACAAGGAATGTGAAATTGCTTACCACAATGTGTTGATGGTGATGTTGTGGAGCGCTCTGGCAGAGCGAAAGGTGAATCTGGCTACGTATGCGCTGGGAAAGATGCCGCGTATTCCGTCTGGTTGTGCCTGGGTGACGTATGTGCGGTGTCATGATGATATTGGTTGGGCGGTGACGGAGGAGGATGCGGCAGCGGTAGGATTAAATGGGTTTTTACACCGGGCTTTTTTGAGTGATTTTTATAGCGGCCGTTTTCCGCACACTTTTGCGCGAGGGGCGACTTTTCAATTTAATCCCAAGACGGGTGATCGGCGTATCAGTGGTACGTTGGCTTCTTTGGCCGGGTTGGAGGTGGCTCTGGAGCAAAAGGATTGGCGGGCAGTGGACCTGGCTGTACGACGAATTTTGTTGTTGCATAGTATGATTTTTGTGTATGGGGGGATTCCGTTGATTTATATGGGGGATGAGTTGGGGTTGCTGAATGATTATAGCTATCAGGATGATCCGAGTCGGGTGGGGGATAATCGCTGGATGCATCGGCCGTTTATGGATTGGGAAAGGGCAGGGGAGCGGCTGGACTGGCAAAGTGTAACGGGGCGAATTTTTCAGGGGTTGGTTCGGCTGGTGCAGGCGCGAAAGCGAACGTCGGTGTTGCATGCGGAAACGGCCGTTACACCTGTGTGGACCCACAACGAACACGTGTTGGGTCTTTTGCGGCATGGCCCTCGTGGTCGCTTGTTGGCCCTGGCCAACTTTACCGAACATGTCCAGACTGTTCCCCGTTACCGGTTGCTTGAGCTTGGGTTTTCTGGGGAGCTACATAATTGTTTGAACGGCCGTTTACTAGACGCCTGGTCAGATATTCAACTGGAACCCTACGAAAGCTTGTGGCTGGTTCACCCAGAACAATTGCACTCAGCATAAGGAGGACAAATGGCATTATTCGGTGGTATTGAGGCCGGAGGAACAAAATTTGTGTGTGCTGTTGGTACTGCCCCTGATGATATTCGGGCAGAAATTCGCTTTCCTACAACGACACCAGAAGAAACAATTGGGCGAGCAATTGCGTTCTTTCAAGAACAACAGGCAATTTATGGAACAGTTCAGGCAGTGGGTATCGGTTCGTTTGGCCCAGTCGATCCGCACCCTGATTCGCCAACATACGGGTATATTACCACCACACCCAAGCCAGGGTGGGCAAACACCCCATTTGCTGGCTGGATAAAAGAAGCATTGGGTGTGCCGGTAGCATTTGATACAGATGTGAATGTGGCGGCACTGGGTGAAGGGATGTGGGGTGCAGCCCAAGGGTTAGATACGTTTTTGTATTTGACAGTAGGGACAGGAATTGGCGGAGGGGCAATGGTAAACGGCCGTCTTTTGCATGGGCTACTACACCCTGAAATGGGACATATTTTGTTGCCACGCGATCCCCAAAAAGACCCATATAACGGCCGTTGTCCCTATCATGGTGATTGTCTCGAAGGCCTTGCCTCTGGTCCCGCCATCGCCGAGCGATGGCAGAAACCCGGCACCGAACTCCCCCCCGAACACCCGGCCTGGGAACTCGAAGCACACTACCTGGCCACTGCATTGGTCAACTTCATTTGCACCCTTTCTCCCCAACGCATCATCCTGGGTGGTGGCGTCATGTCTGCCCCTGGCCTACTCCCCCGCATTCGCCAAAAAACAACAGCCTACCTCAACCAATACATTCAATCCCCAGCTATCACCAAACACACAGACACCTATATTACTGCGCCGGCACTGGGAAACAAATCAGGTGTCCTGGGAGCAATTGCCCTGGCCAAACAACATACCCAATAAAAAAACGCTCTCCTGAAGATTGAAGGAGAGCGTTTTTACACAAAATCAAGTCAGCAATTAGTTACGGCGGCGGCCACCTGTGAGGATAAACACATAGTAAAGCAATGTGCCAATGGCAGAAACGGCCGCTGCCACATACGTCCAGGCGGCTGCATCCAGCACCTTGTTGATACCATCAATTTCATTACCAAACAAAATACCCTGACTAACCAACAACTTCTTGGCACGCCGACTGGCATCAATTTCCACAGGCAACGTAACCAGGGTAAACAACACACTGGCACCAAACAAAATGACCCCCAACCAGGCCAACTGCGTAAAGTTTAGCAACAAGCCGCCCAGAAAAATCCACGGCGCCAATGTGCTGCCAAACTGCGCCGCTGGCACTAGCGAACTCCGCAAACGCAGCGGAAAATAACCAGCCGCATCTTGCAGAGCGTGCCCCATCTCATGCGCCGCCACACCAGCCGCGGCAATGCTGGGCACCCGATATACCTGTGGACTTAATCGCAAGACCTTACTTCTGGGATCATAGTGATCACTCAGAAAACCTTTTGTTTCTTCAATATCTACATCATAAAGTCCCTGGGCATCCAACAACGCACGGGCTACTTGTGCGCCAGTCAGCCCGCGAGCCGTAAGCTCACGGGAATATTTGTTAAATGCACTTTTTACCCGCGCTTGTGCCCAAAGACCAATCAGTAGTCCCGGTAATGCAAATATAAGAAACAGTGGATCGAAAAACATCTCTCCTGCTTACTCCCCTTTTGATTTTTGTTGAAAGGTTACCAAACTGTTATTTGTATTTTAAAAAGCATGTTGGTTAGGTTCGCGTGTTTGCACCGGCACAGTAACCAACACACGAGCTGCTTGCTGTTTTTCCACCATGTAGCGGAGGAACAGCAACCCGGTACCTGTAATAATAGTTGGCAATACGATTAACCAGAAAAAGAAATTATTAAACATTGAATTATCCTTTAATGTGAGCTTTTGATACAAACTCGCTAGATTGTTACATAATTGTGCTTCTGTCGTCAAGAATTAGAGCAGATTTCCAATGAATATCTTACGAAAATGCACGTTAGATGATATAAAAATGAGAAACAATTGGTTGTTGTTTTGGATACAGTACGAACTAAATTGATTTTGGTTGTGATTTTGGTTGAATGAGAAAAGTGTTTAAATTGGTAGCATGAATTTGATTTGGATTTTGTACTGTTTTACACTGTAATTATGAAGCAGTAATGTTAAAATCATATAAATGTTATTTCCACAATTTTCTGCTGATCCTCGCAATGAGACCCCGTGTGGAGAGGTGTTTTGATGGCTGAAAATTGGAAAGAAACGGCCGTTCGTGCGGCAAAACTACCATCCAGAAAAAATCAACAGCGACGCAATGACATCATAGCCCGACGCAATCATCCTGCACGCCGATTTTTTCGATTCTTGCGTCGTTTCTGGTTTTGGGGGCTGCTGATTGCACTCGGGTATGCCGCCTATTCCGACCCGGAAATCCTCAATTTGGTGCTAATTGCTCTGGGCTTTATTTTTCGCCTGGTATTTGCCATTGTGTTTGTCATCATTCAGTTTGGCGCGATTTTCTGGTTCATGTCCCAAACCAAAATAGAGATAATACGTCCAGGCGACCCCAAAACAGTGACCTTTGAGGATTACAAGGGACAAGATCGCCTGGTTGAAATGGTGAAGCAATGGCTTTCCTTACTTTATGATCGTACCGAATTCCAGAAGATGGGTGGCCGATTTATCAATGGCCTGCTTTTATACGGGCCACCTGGAACCGGAAAAACACTTCTGGCCAAGTGCATGGCTGGAGAGGCAGGTGTTGCTTTTATTTCTGTAGAAGGTTCGGGTTTTCGGGGTATGTTTTGGGGAATGGATGTGTTGCGAATGATGTCGTTCATTCGCAAGGCACGCAAACTCGCCCGAGAATATGGTGCATGTATTGCCTTTATTGATGAAATTGATGCAGTAGGAACTTCACGAGGGGCAGTTATGGGTGGCCAGGGGGGGCAAGTTGGTATGCGCGGAGGGATGCCTTTCTTTGGGGGCACAGGTGCATTGACACGCTTGCTGTATGAGATGGATGGGGTTGAAGAAAAGACGCGAATGGAGCGATGGCAGGCACGTATTTACAAATTGCTAGGCAAAACCCCACCCCCGCGCAATTGGCATGTGTTGTTTATGGGTTCAACAAATCGGCCAGATGTGCTTGATCCGGCGTTGACGCGGCCTGGCCGCTTTGATCGTATTATCGAGGTGAGCCCGCCAGACAAGACCGGCCGCCGAGAGATTATTAAGTATTACCTGAGCAAGATCCGCCATGATGATACAGTCGATCTGGAGGCGATTGTGGAGGATACGGCGTGGGCAACACCGGCCAAGATTATGGCGGCAATTACGAAGGATGCGGTACGTCTGGCTTTGTTCGATGGCCGAGATAAGGTGAGCCAGCGGGATATAGACCAGGCATTTCAGGAGCAGGCGTTTGGTTTGGAACGGCCGATTGAGGAAATGCAAGAAGACCAGCGCCGCCAGATTGCTTACCACGAGGCTGGCCATGCAGTTGCTTCGCATTACTATCGGCCGGAAAAGCGAATTGTGCGGGCAACAATTATTGGGCGAGGTGGGGGCACGCTGGGATATGTTCAGGCAACGCCCAAATATGAAGAGTATGCCAAGCCATTACGGAAGATTGTAGCTGATATTATGGTTAGCCTGGCGGGTCATGTGGCGACGAAAGTGTTTCTGGGTGAGTATTGGACGGGTGCTTATTCTGATTTTGCTAATGTGCGTTCTCATATTGCTCACCTGGCTTCATTGGGATATTTTGGGCCACCTCTTAAAGACCCGATGGCGATGATGAATGGGAGTGACCCGCATAGTCGTGAGATTGAGTGGTTTTGGAATAGTTTGCAGGAGCAGTGTGAGGTGTTTATTCGCACACATGCGGCTGAGGTGGATGCGGTGGCACGTGCCTTGTTGGAGCGGGAATCGTTGACGGGTAAGGAAGTGCTTGAGGTGATGGCACAGGCACGGCAAACGCAATTGGGTGAGAATGGGGCAGTGGTTGAGATGTTGCCGTCGGATGAGGGGAGTGATGGGGAGGAAAACGGCCGTTCTACATCTGAATTATCCCCAAAACCCCAGGCAGAACCTTCGCCACTGGCTACGCAGCCACCTGAAAATGAAGAACCAACCAGTTAGCTCAAAAAAACAACGAACACACCAAAAGACAATGAGGGCAAAAAACTGCCCTCATTTTTACTTCCATGACCAGAATGCCAACACCCCTTCAGCAATAACTCGTGGTTCCAGCCGCCCGGATGCTGCTACCACCCACACATCTGGAGTTTCGTCTCCGGTAAACGCCGTCAGTACCAGGTTGTTGCTGTCTGGTGACCAAATTGTTGTTGAGTGTTGATATTGGTCGAAAAAAGGCAAGATGCTGACAAATTCCTGCGTAGGCTGGAATACAGCCACCACTTCACTTTCCCCGCTGGTAACATCCAAAACATAAAGCGCAAGCAATAAAATCGGCTGTTGGGGGCTGTCGGATTCATCTACTGGTGCTCTGACGGGGACAATATAAGCCAGTTTCTGACTATCTGGCGACCAGAAAAAGGCCACCACCTGATCTTCTTCTGGAGTGATAACATTTTCTGAATTTGTGGTATCTACAACGGTAAGTGGTCCCAACACCCCTTGGGTGCGTGCCCGTTCGCTGACAATATAAGCAATTTTTTGGCCATCTGGCGACCAGGCAAAGGCAATACCGGCACTGGATTCAAGGGTTTTGACCACGCGAACTTCGTTGCCTTGTTGGTCAACAAGTAACAGGGTGTTTTCTTCAGCATCGGTTTTGGTTGCGATAAGGAGTTGTTGGCCATCTGGTGACCAGGCTGGTGCCTGAAAGAAGCTGGGTTGGAAGGTGGTTACCTGCTCGATGACTGGATCGGAGAGGTGGAGGAAAGAAAGGCGAGATTCGGCCGTTGTTCCACCCGCATGGATAAACATTTGGTTGCCATCAGGTGCCCATGTCCAGTAATACGGTTCGCCGGTGTCTAGTATTTGGCTCTCTTCGCCATCGGCTGTTACCATTTCCAGCGTCATGTGTCCACCAAACAGTGTGGAAGCCAGAAATGTTAATGTATTGCCATCAGGAGACCAGTAGAGATAAAACGGAACACGGGAGTTGCTGTGATAAATTTCGCGCATGTCTGAGCCATCTGCGGCTGCCAAATAGATTTTAACTTGTGCTGGCGTATCATCCTCACTGTTTTCCACACCCACAAAAGCCAATTCCTGGCTATTTGGTCGCCAGGTAGGGAAGAGATATTGGCCAGGGAATTCGGCATCATCGGTGATGGCTGTCTGGTTGCCGCCCCCCTGGTTGATAGTGTAAATGTTGCCGTCAGTACCAATATAAGCGATAAGGCCGGATTTTCGTTCCAGGTTACGCAGGTAGGGGCTTTGTGGAACGCGGATGCCACGTGGAATGCAGGCGGTAAGGAGTAGGGGAAGTAGCCAGAATAGAAGAAGTGGTCGTTTTGTGGGTAAACTTCTCACGTGTTCACCTCGCTTGTGTCAGATGATAATGTTTATATGGATTATTCCTGTTCTGGTTGCAAAACGGTAACTGCTGCCGCTCTTACCGGGTCGTTGTCGTCGGTTACTTCATCCCAATCTGCCTGGATGGGGATGTCGGGCATGACGCCGAGGAGACCTATTTCTCGCAGGTCTGGTGTGCGGTAGCTGCTGGTGGGGACGAAGACGCGGGAGCCATCGGGCAGGAAGAAGGGGGTGAAGCCTTCCAGTTCTCCGGTGGTGTTTTGGCCAATAATGGTTGCTCTTTTTATTGACTGAAGGGCGGCGGCGAATAGTTCCGGGGTGCCGCTGGTGTCTGGCCCAACGATGATGGCGAGCGGGATTTGTTGGGAGTTGAGGGTGTCGGTACCGGTGACGGTGATGGGGGTGGTGTCGGTGCGGGTGTAGATTTCGCCTAAACGGCCGTTTCCAAATAGCGAAAGCAAGTCATCAATAGGCCAGCCGTTGCTTGTGGTAGCAATGCGTAAATCCAAAATCAGTCCGGTAATAGTGGCCTCTGTATTTAGCGCATCCAGTGTGGCCAATAAGTCATTTACCATGTTGGCATATGGTACAGGGGGGAATAATACATAGGCGATTGTATCTGCCAGCCGTGTTACTTGCAGCTTTCCAGGGGTTACTGTCACTGCACCACGTGTAACCACAACGTCGCGAGGAATGCCTCCCGGTGGACGCACGGTCAGGGTTACATCTGTTCCGGCAGGGCCACGTACCCGCATGACGGGATGTTCTTCCGGTAGAATATCGGCAATGCTGATACCATCCACAGCCAGGATACTATCGTGAGGCTGCAAACCGGCTTTTTCGGCTGGGGAGTTGGGCATGATGGAAAGAAGAATGACACGGGCTTCGGGATTTTCGCGCACGCTCACAAACGCGCCGATCCCTTCGTAATTGGCGCCAGTGTCGTCCAGGGCTTGCTGGATGCGTTCTTCGCGGGTTTGATAGGTGACAACGGCCGTTTCTGGCAATTCACTCACCATTTCCCGCATCAATTCTGCAAATGCCTCTGCCGACAAATCTTCTTCCAGTCGGCTGGCATATTGCTCACGCACATTCTCCCAATTTACCCCGCCAAAATCCTCATAGACAAAATTATCATTCACTGTTTGCCACAGTGCTTCAAATGTTTGTGTTTGTAATGTATGCAGGTCTGGTTGTTGGCTCTTTTGTGTAACCGAAGCAGGTTGCTGGCGGCAAGCGACAAGCAAGATTGAGAGTAGAATAACAAGCCAATACCGTACTTTGCGCATAAATTTCCCCGGAAACAGTTTCTTAAAATACGCAATGCAGGCAGTGAAAATCTATCCTGTTATAAATTTTAGCATACAATTAAAGGCAACTATATAGTTATTTGATGAGAAAGAGTGACATGAATCCTGTTGAGCCATTTTTGCAGCAACAAGGTGCACTGATTCTGGATGGTGGTTTAGCCACAGAGCTGGAAGCACGTGGTTTTAATCTGGATGATCCGCTTTGGTCGGCGCGGTTGCTGCTGGAGCAGCCAGATGCCATTCGCCAGGTGCATCTGGATTATTTGTATGCGGGGGCCGATTGTGTGATTAGTGCCAGTTACCAGGCCACGATTTCCGGTTTTATGGCGCGAGGTGTTTCGCGGGCAGAGGCAATTCGGTTGATTCGGTTGGCGGTGGAACTGGCATTGGCTGCACGGGATGATTTTTGGGGGGTGGCGGCGAATAGAAACGGCCGTTTACGGCCTTTGGTTGCTGCCAGTGTGGGGCCATATGGGGCTTATCTGGCTGATGGTTCAGAGTACACGGGTAACTACGGGCTGGAAACGGCCGAACTGATTGCCTGGCATCGGGAGCGCTGGCACATTTTGGCCAACAGCGGCGCCGATTTACTGGCTTGCGAAACAATCCCTTCGTATAGAGAGGCTGAAGCATTGCGTTATTTATTGGCCGAAACGCCAGACACATGGGCCTGGTTTAGTTTCAGTTGTCGTGATGGTCACCACATTAGCGATGGTACACCTATTACCGACTGTGTGCGGTTGCTTGCCGATGCGCCACGTGTGGCAGCGATTGGTGTCAATTGTACGCCTCCCCGTTACATACCGGCGCTCATTAAGGCCATCCACCAAGTGACAGATAAACCGATTGTCGTGTATCCAAACTCTGGTGAAATATACGATCCAGAGCGGCATTGTTGGTTGGGTGAATCGGTGCCAGCGGAGTTTGGAACGTATAGCCGTGAATGGCGCAAGTTGGGCGCGGCGCTAATTGGTGGTTGTTGTCGTACTGGCCCGGCGCATATTCGCCAGATTGCGGACAGGATGCGCCGAGGGGGGCAGCGTGAGTAGTAAGGCGTATCAGAGTCGTTTGCCGAAGAAGCGGATGGCGGCAGGGGCGTTGTTGTGGGATGAAGACGGCCGTTTTTTGATCGTAAAGCCGACTTATAAACCAACCTGGGAGATTCCTGGCGGCGTGGTGGAAGCGGGTGAGTCCCCACGGGAGGCGTGTGAGCGGGAGATTTTGGAGGAGTTGGGGCTGATACGGCCGTTGCGTCGTCTGTTGTGTGTGGATTATGTGCGGGAATCGGCCACCAAAGTTGAAGGGGTCATGTTTATTTTTGATGGCGGAATGCTGTCAGCAGCCGATTTGGCTAATATGCACCTGCCCCCCACAGAATTGAGTCACTATTTGCTGGTGGATGGGAAAACGGCCGTTCATTACCTGAACGAGAGATTGACCCAACGAGTTCGCCATGCCCTGCACGCTGCTGCCAACAACCACGTTTGTTATCTGGAAGATCAGCAACCAGTGTTCACAGGGAGGCATGATGACTGAAATTTTAGGTGTGGCTGAAGCCGTTTTATATGTTGCCGATTTGCAGCGAGCAAAAACATTTTATACGACTGTATTAGGTTTGCCTGTAACGGCCGAATTTGAAGATGCCTGTTTTTTGCAAACCGGTCCCAACTCCACACTCATCCTGTTCGAGCTGGAAAAATTACAGCAACGACAAAGCGTCATTCCAGCACATGGGGCAAAGGGGGCGGGGCATATCGCGCTGGCGATTCCAACTGACCAGATGAATGCCTGGCGGGCACGATTACAGGCGCATGGGGTCTCGATTGAGCACGAGCAGGACTGGGGGGCGGGAACACACTCGATTTATTTTCGCGATCCAGACAATAACAGCCTGGAATTGATAGATGCAGCCCACTATCCGCGCATGTGGCAACAAATTCAAAAAAAAGGGACATAGCAAGGGGATATGTTTTTGGGTGAATTGGCAGCGTTGGGAACGGCCGTTTGTTGGTCCTTAACAGCCATCTTCTTTAGCTACAGTGGGCGGCTGGTTGGTTCCGATGTGGTCAACCGTAGCCGGCTGGTTTTTGCCTTCATCCTGCTTGCGCTTACCCATTGGCTAACATTAGGGCAGGTTTTCCCCTGGCAAACTGAGCCGTTTCGCTGGGGTTGGCTGGCTGTTTCCAGTTTGTTAGGGTTGGTGCTGGGCGACACGTTTCTCTTTCGGGCTTATGTGTTGTTGGGGCCGCGCCTGGCGATGCTGCTTATGTCCACTGTGCCGGTGTTTAGTACCTTGTTGGGCTGGTTGCTATTCTCAGAAAGGGTAACGGCCGTTGAACTGGTGGGTATTTGTGTGGCCGTAGGCGGGATTGCCTGGGTGGTGACGGAACAGCAAAACGGCCGGACCATAACCAAAAATCGAGACTATCGTCGCGGTATCCTCTTCGGCCTTGCTGGTGCGTTAGGGCAAGTCGCCAACCTGGTCACTGCTCGCTATGCACTTACCGATAATTATTCCCCCCTGTCTGCTACCCTCATCCGCATTCTCATTGCCCTGATTATCTTGTGGGGTATTGCCTTGTGGCAAGGGCAGGCTGCTCATACCTTGCGCCAATGGCGACATCCGCAGGCGTTCCCGGCTATTCTCGGCGGGGCATTTAGCGGTCCATTTTTAGGCATTTGGCTTTCACTCATTGCCATTCAACTATCCCGCCTGGGCATTGCGGCTACACTTATGGCGTTGCCGCCTGTTTTATTAATTCCGCTGGAATACGTCATCTATCGTCATCCCATTAGCTTGCGGAGCGCAACCGGCACACTCATTGCCTTTATCGGCGTAGCGATATTATTCTGGCCAGGGTAAAAACGTTCGTGAGAGGTGGTGATGAACACAAACACCACAGTATAACTGTCCTCCCCATTTTTCTCCGGTTTTTATGGTTCAGGCCACAGGAGTTTTTCATGAAAACGGTCAAAATTTGGTTCTCCCGTCTGGCTTTGGTTGGTTTTGGTTTTTTGCTGGCTTTGTTAATCCTGGAAGCAGGGTTGCGGCTTTTTGGCAATCCGTTTGGCTTCCGCGTAAAGGGGGATCAGATTGTGCTGCCCGTGCATCGGCAGTACACCATTATTAACCGCACTAACCCCAAACTGGATTCGGTAATTGTACACACGAAGAATAGTCTGGGTTTTCGGGGGCCAGAACCCCCACCAGATTTGGAGAATTACCTGAGTGTGGTGGCTGTGGGTGGGAGTACGACGGAGTCGTTTAATATTTCTGATGGAAAGACGTGGGTGGATGTGTTGACGAACGATTTGGCGATGAATTTTGACCCGTTGTGGGTGAATAATGCCGGGTTTGTGGGACATTCGACATATGGGCATATGATTCTGGTGCAGGATTATTTGGTTCAGTTACGGCCGAAGGTGATTGTGTTTTTGGTGGGGGCGAATGAATTGGGGTTGACTGATCTGGGTGAGTATGATCGGTCAGCGTTGGTGGACAGAAGAACGTGGAAAGGGGTGGTGCGCTGGGGCGCATTGCATAGTGAGGTGTTGGCACTGGGGTTGAATCTGACGAGATATTGGCAGACGAGGCAACTGGAATATGATCGGGGGTATCTGGATTTGGCCGCATTGCCGGTGTTGCGTTTGTCGGATGAGGAGGTGGAGGCGCGATTACGGCCGTATCAGGGAGAACCACTTGTTGCTTATCAAGAGCGTTTAGAGAAGTTGATTGATATGACACGGGCAAATGGTATTGAACCGGTTTTGATGACTCAGCCAGCTTTGTATGGGGATGTGATAGATCCGACAACGGGTGTGGATTTGGGCACAATCCCATTTCGGGAGGGAAACGGCCGTTCTGAGTGGGCCACCCTTGAACTCTACAACGATGTAACCCGCCAGGTTGCTGCCGCCCAAAACGTTTTTCTCATTGACCTGGCACACCAGATGCCCAAAGACTCCCGCTACTACCGTGATGTAATTCACTACACCAACGAAGGATCAGCGCTATTAGCTTCCCTCATCTACCCACCACTTTGCCAATTTCTGGCCAGCAAATTCCCCGAATATCAGATACAACCTTGTCCTTCTGGGTCCACAATTCCCTGACACCTGTTACATCCGCAACAAATATCGGTATAATAGCGTACAGATAGGCAGACCCAATTTGTCTATTTCGACAACAATGATTCAGTGTCACCCGGTTTTAGTCAGTCAAAGGAGGTTACCCCAATGGATTTGTTAGCCGGCCTGATTCCCCTGTTTTGCATTTTTGGTATTGGCCTTGTCGTCATTGCTGCTGCGGCAATTCGTATTGTACAAGAATATGAGCGAGGCGTTATCTTCCGTCTGGGACGGGTTGTTGGTGCCAAGGGACCTGGCCTTTTCTTCATCGTTCCGATTATTGATCGCATGGTCAAAGTAGATTTGCGGACGGTTACGCTGGATGTCCCGGCACAGGAGGCGATCACGCGAGATAATGTTACGGTTAAAGTCAATGCGGTTGTCTATTTCCGGGTAGTCGATCCAGTAGCGGCCGTTATTCAGGTAGAAGATTATCGGCGGGCAACCTGGCAGATTGCCCAAACCAGTTTACGAAATGTCATTGGTCAATCTATGCTCGACCAATTGTTGCAGGATCGAGAAACAATTAACGAGACCTTGCAGCACATCATTGATGAAGCAACCGAACCCTGGGGGGTCAAAGTTTCTATTGTAGAAATCAAGGATGTGGAACTGAATCAGCAAATGGTGCGCGCTATGGCTCGCCAGGCAGAAGCAGAGCGGGAGCGCCGCGCCAAGATTATCCACGCTGAAGGTGAGTTGCAGGCTTCAGAACAATTGGCACTGGCGGCACGTCGCATTAGCTCGGAGCCGGGAGCGATGACATTGCGGTATTTGCAAACACTATTGGAAATTGGTGTGGAGCAAAATACAACCACAATTTTCCCTGTGCCAATTGATATGGTTACCGAGTTTTTGCGGCCACGCATTGAAAAAAAGGAGTCGGGTGAATAACCCTGTTCAAATCATTTGATTTTTGAAGCGTGAAACGTGAGGTGGTAAACTTTGCGTTTCACGCTTTTTGTTATGGGAGAGTTGTAAAAGTGCAACAGATTTGGCGAAAAGGCTTTTTGTTGATTGTTGTGGGGGTGTTGTGGTTGGGAACGGCTTGCTCTTTGCTCCAGCCGCCGCCTCGGCCAGTGATACCCACGCCTCCTCCGACTGCACGACCGATTGCTCTGGCTGAGGTGCGTGATTTGGTGGTTGATCCGGTTAGTACACTGGTTCCGGCAGTTGATCCGGAGATTGAGGCGTTGATGAATGCGGTATCGGAGCAACAGTTGCAAGGGTATGTGCAGACGCTAGAAGGGTTTTATACGCGGAATACATTTAGTGTGACGGATGAAACGGATAGGGGGATTGGCGCGGCGCGGACGTGGATTTTTAATGAGTTTGTGCGGGTGGGAAACGGCCGTCTTCAGGTGCAATTTGATGATTTCCCGCTTAATTTTGACGGCACAGTGTTGCAACAGCAAAACGTGATAGCCACTCTGCCTGGGACTGGGCCACATCCCGGTGTCGTCGTATTCGTTGCTCACTACGATTCCCGCACAGTAGATTTCAACGACGCCACTGGTTTTGCACCTGGCGCCAATGACAATGCCTCTGGTGTGGCTGCCATGTTGGAAATTGCTCGTATTCTTAGCTCACGCACCTGGAATCAGACGGTTGTGTTCGTTGCCTTTGCCGCCGAAGAACAGGGAATGTTTGGCAGCCGCCATTTTGTGGCCAACCGTTTGCTACAAGGTTGGCTGGTGGATGCAGCCCTAAATAATGACATCATTGGTGGTCACCCAGGCATTCCCCAGTCGGTTCGCGTCTTTTCTCCTGGTCCGGCGACCAATCCGGCCCGACATCTGGCACGTTATGTTAACTATATTGGCGGCCTGTATCTGCCTACATTTCCAGCAACACTGGAGGATGCGATTGATCGAGAAGGACGATATGGGGATCATATCAGCTTTATTAACGGAGGCATTCCGGCCGTACGCCTCACCGAGTCGGTGGAAACGCCAGAGTTTCAGCACAATGGTCTGGATACGTCTGACAGATTGGATTACAGTTATTTGAAAAAAGTGACTCAGCTTAATCTGGTGGTGTTGGCCAATGCAATTGGTGGGCCACCACCTCCGCCTGTGCCTACTGTATCTCCTGCGGATCAGCCGGGAGCTTATGTGTTGAACTGGACGCCTGATCCTTTGGCAGCAGGGTATGTGATTTCGTTTCGTCCGGCAGAATCGGAAGAGTTGATGCCGTTTCGGTTTGTGAACAGTTTGCAGGCCGGGAATGTGGCTATTACAGGTTTGGATCCGGCAATGACTTATGCTGTAAGTTTGGCTGCGCTGGATGAAAACGGCCGTATGGGACTCTTCTCTACAGAAGTTTTGGTCGGTCCATAAAATAACGAAAAGGGGCACAAGACTGTGCCCCTTTTTTATAGACAAATTGGAGAATAGTTACTCCAAAATATAACTTTCATCCACACCCAAAACAACCGGTTTCGTATCTGTTTCTGCTGCAACCCGCTCAGCCCACGCATCAGCATCCGCAGCAATAAGCGGCCACGTGTTGTAATGGCAGGGGATAACAACCTTCGGTTTCAGGTATTCCAGTGCTAGCAAAGCATCGTCCGGCCCCATTGTAAAATTGTCCCCAATTGGCAAGATTGCCAGATCGAGCCCTACGCGCCCAATGAGAGACATATCGGAGAAAAGTGCGGTGTCACCAGCAATGTAGATGTTTTTACCATCGGCCGTAACAATATACCCGCCAGGATCACCACCGTAAGAACCATCTGGTAGGCCGGAACTATGTAAAGCTGGCGTCATTTTTACCCGCCCGAACGGGAAGTTCCAGCCGCCGCCAGTGTTCATGGGGTGTGTATTTTCGTGGCCTTGTTTGTTAATCCATGTGCAAATTTCAAAATTGGCAACTACTTGTGCATTTGTTCGTTTACCTAGCGGTACTGTATCGGCAATATGATCGGCGTGGCCATGTGTTTGCAAAATAAAATCGGCAGCCACCTCATTGGCACTCGTTTTGGCTGCGGGGTTATTACCCGCAAAGAAAGGATCGACAACGATTTTTGTGCCGTTAATGTCCAATGAAAATGTGGCATGTCCGTGCCAGGTAATTTTGATAGCCATGGGAACCTCCTTTTTGCAGTCGCTTGAGGAAAAGACAGGAAAGCGTTTTTCTAATTTAAGTATATGCCTGCAAGAGAGGGGCGTCAACTGAAAACGGCCGAAGAGTGTAGCAA
>RFGV01000264.1 GCA_003696605.1 Chloroflexota bacterium
CATGATTGACAACCTGGTTACTTACCACATCCACAAGCACACGCCTTTACCGCCCAATGGTGCGCTGGCCTATCAGTACATTCTGGCCGGGAACGGTGTGTTTGTCCGTGCCCAGACGTGCTTCTTTACGGCGCTGCTGCCGGTAACGGCCGTTACCGTGCGCGGCTGCCACCACTTCGTCCCCGGTTTCAACTGAAGATTCCCCGTATTCCGGTACGCCTGCTGGCTGCCATGCAGAAGTGGGCAGATTGACCTTTGGTCTGGGTATCCACGACCTGTCGGATATTCCTTATCATGACCTGTACGATAACGGGGCGACCCCGCAGGAAGCGGCCGAAGAGGTGCTGGCCCAATCTGGCTTCCCTCGGGAAATACGGCTGGCTGCCTTGAGTCATTATCAGCCCTTTTCATGAAATTGTCTGCCATCTGTGCCTCAAGTGGCGGGCCCAACGGTTATCAAATAAAATCAAAATTGTGTCTAAACACATATTTGCTTATACTATATTCATGAAAACAAACGCAACTCATCCGGCTATCCAATGGCAACATGATGCCACTCAACCGCAGGAAATTCCACACAATAAACTGCGCCTGGCGGCCATGGCTGGGCATATGCGTCTGGACAAGATTGCGGCGCGACGGGCGGCCTTGATAGACCTGCTGGCAGATGGCCGTCCTCACACTCGTGAAGAAATATGGGAAATGATTGGTGCCCGGCTAGGCGAAAATTGCTGGGGTAAATTGCCGCGGGAGAGATTGGCCCGCGATTTATCAGCCCTGCGCAGGGGGGGACTCCGTATTGCTTATTCACGTCGGCCGGGGATTCAGGGATATTATCTTCAATATCCCGGTTTGAAACGGCCGTTTCCCAAACCTTACGAGGCGGTCAATTGGGACCTCATTGAAAGCCTGCGCCAGTTATCTGTACCCGAAAAAAACCAACGTGCCTTTGCTGCTGCCGATTTCGCCCTGCGCCAGAAAAAACTCATTCTGGCAGAAGAACACCCCGACTGGTCAGCCGCAAAAGTAGAGACAGCCGCACGCCGGTTGGTTTACGGCGTTACACAGCAGGAGCAAACATGAGCGTGTATGAACAGGGAGAGGCTTTTGGTGGTGTCATTGATGTGTTGGAAGCTATTGGGGCACAGTACGCCATTTGGGGCGGCATGGCTGTGGTGGCTTACGGAGAACCCCGCTTTACCCATGACATGGATATTCTGTTACGACCAGAGCAGTTTGCCGTAACGCTTTTTGTACGCCGCTTGCACCAGATGCATTATCATGTGGACGAAATTTCGGTTAACCGGGCAATGAGTGGCGGTTTTTTTAATGTCATTCACCTGGGTTATTACATCAAAATTGACTTTTATGTACCGGTAGAACCAGAGTTAAAAACAATGATTGCCGAACGGGTTTATCTCCCTTTCGACGAAATACGCCGCGCTGCTTATATCACGCCCACTTCATTGGTTGTGGCCAAATTGCGCGCTTATCAGGCCAGTCAATCTACGCGCCATCTGGATGACATCGCTTCGGTCATCCGCGTACAAGGGAAGCAGTTAGAGTCAGCTCATCTTGATATTGTGGCGGCCCACCTGGGTTTATTGGGTGTGTGGCGTGCGCTGTGGGAGCAAAATCAATCAGGCTGAAGTTGGGCGCGTAACCGGGCTGCATGGGGCGACTTTTTACATTCAGGAGGGAAACCCCAACCATCTGGGCAGCGTCAGCGCCATCCGGCAGGCTAACGGCACGGTGCAGGCTACCTGCTACATTCTCTTTTGGTACGACCGGGTGGAACGGCTGGCGCAGCTGGCAGCCGCACCGATGTAGCTATCAGCCACCCCCAAAACCGGCATGCCGCGCTCGATTTCTCATCCCGCATCAAAAAAAATTTTGCTACAATACGAGCTAACCTGCAGTTTCAAAATTAGACCATGCACCAGAGAAAGGGCAGTATTCAGCAAAACACGGCAATCCCTTGCAATCTTGCTTTTCTTCATTTACTCTGATGCAAAAAGCTTTTAGAAAACCATAGGATTGCCAGATAAAAAACATGACCACACCCGAAGCCCGCGCCCGCCAAAACATTGACCGCCAACTGACCGCCTGCGGCTGGATCGTGCAAGACCGTAGCCAGATAGACTTGTACGCCGGACGCGGCGTCGCTGTGCGCGAATTTCCCTTGCAAACCGGCTTTGCCGACTACCTGCTCTTTGTGGATCGCAAAGCCGTCGGCGTGATCGAAGCAAAAAAGGAAGGCGTTACCCTGTCCGCCGTCGCCGACCAGGCCGCCCGCTACGCCGAAGGACTGCCGTCCCGCATCCCCCACGTCACCCTGCCCCTCCCCTTTTTGTACGAA
>RFGV01000265.1 GCA_003696605.1 Chloroflexota bacterium
GGGGAACGAAATCGCCATCGACAGGATGTCTGTCTGTATGGACCGGGGTACAGCCAACGTAGAGGTTGTTGAGTTTATCTTTCATAGGAATGGCTCACCAGAACTTTGTTAGATTATTCGTCTGACTGGTACACTTTCTGCATATAGCTCTGCCACCAGTCAGGGATTGGCACATCCGAAGGGGTCACTTTGTCCCCTGTTTCTACGTTTGGTGTTGGGGTTAATGCGGTATCAGGCAATACCGACGGTACAACGGTTGGCGTTACTACTGGCGGAGTTGGCGGTGTGGCGGTGATAGCCATAGGAGCTTCGGGAACGATGTTTGCATATGTAGTGGATATTACCGTGGCCGTCGTCTCGCTGGCGAGAGTGATGGCAGTCACAGGAACCGTTGCGGTCACGACAACAGATGGACCGGTCTCCCCTTCAGCGGGGGGGACGGGTATTGCCGGCAGAAGGGTGGGGGTGAGGGTTGGCAACGGTAGCCGCTGGAGTCGGGTGACCTGAATGGTTTCCGCTGGCGACGCCAGCCAGACGAGCATCGTTCCCATGCCCACCAAACCACACAGAACGGTGAGGAACAGCATACCTGACAATGACAGGCATCCCCAATACAATTTTCGACGTCCCATAAATCGGGTGATACCGGGCCACGGGCGCGCCCGCCCCGACCGTTCCGAGATATCCATAGACCATAACCTGTCGGTATCTGTTGAGACTGCGGCATTTTGGACTACCGCCGCAGTCTCATTTGTTTGGTTGTGGAAAGGGTAAGACGGCCGGCACATATCCCGGTGGTTTCCCCCCTGGAAAGTGCAAGACCGTCCCCACCCTGTTTTGAAAAATTTACGGTACCAGTTCGAATGCCCCGGCGTCGCAACCGGCACCTTGCGGGCGGGAAACGCCACGCTGGTCTGTGGCGGGACAGGCCGCGGCACCAGCCGAGTCAATTGCCGGACTGCCTGGAGTCAGGGCGTGGGTTTGCGTTGGGCCGCCGTTGTCAGCCAGCGGAGCCAGCCCGGCATTACTGACAACCTGGTCACCGGCAACCGGGAAACATGTACCATCGGTAAACGTGTTTCCGCCCAGCGAATTGATAGACACCGGGCCAGAACCAAACGGAGCCAGGAAACAGCCATCCGTCACATTGTTGGCGATGATGCTGTTTGCCAGGTTCAGGGTGGCACTGCTTACCCCAAAAGTACCGACGAAAACCGAAGCCGGCGCAAAACTGGGTGAAACATTATCGGCGACGGTAGTATGGGTCATATCCAGTACACCATCGGTCAGGAAGAGTGCGCCGCCATACCAACCGGTTGACTGGTTGCCGCTGATGGTACTGTTGACGATAGTAGCATTACCCAACAAGCGCAGACCACCCCCCACGTCGTTGGCCAGGTTACCGCTGATGACACTGCGCTCCACATGAGTACTGGTGTTAAAGAAGGAGAACACGCCACCACCGGCCCAACCACTGGTATTATTGGACACTGTGCTATCAACCAGGTTGAGGGTACTGCCCTCACCATTGTAGATGCCGGCGCCACCTTGCCAGAAACTGCCCGCGTCGGTCGCCGTTGTATTACCGGTAACGGTGACGTGGTCCAGAGTCAGGTTTCCGTTGTTGAGTACGCCGCCGGCCAACTGCCAGCCGAACCCGTTGGTGATGGTGAGGTACTGCAATGCAACGGTCAGGCCGGCGTCAACAATCAAAACACGGTCATTTCCGCCGCCATTTAACGTCAGTCCGGGCGCATCTGAACCATCAATCGTCACATTCCTGCCGGGAACCAGTGGGCCAGTCGTGAGGGTGATGGTTCCGCCAGCCAGAGCAGGGTCAAAGGTAATCGTACCGCCAATGGCGATGTCCTCCAGGGCCTGGCGCAGTGAGCCGCTCCCGCTGTCGTTCAGGTTGGTGACGGTGATTTGGGTTGGAGGTGGGGCCAGTTGCAGTCGAACTTGGTCAAGCCGCAGAGCGCCGCTGGTCGTACCGCCTTCGGGCAGGCTAAAACCATAGCCCCACACGTCGGACAGGTTCAGGCCATCGTCGGGTGCACCGGCTGGCTGGTCGGCACTACGGATGAAGGAATCAAAGGGTATGACGACCTCCTGCCAACCGCTGAAATTATCGGCAAAGCTGGCTTCCCAGCGTTCGGCAGTGTCTGGCGCCTGGTACACCCGGATATAATCGACCAGCATACTCTGGGGTGGGTTCAGGTCGTTACCGACTGGGCCGCCAAAGTTACCGCCCACAGCCACATTCAGCAGAAGGAAGACCGGGTCGTTAAACACCCAGGGATTGGGCGCCACATCGGCCGGGGTGGCCGTGTGGTAGAGAATACCATCCACGTACCACTTAATCAGGTCCGGCTCCCACTCGATAGCAAAAGTGTGGAAGTCGTTGTACACCGGTTCGCCAAATTGGTAAATGCCCCCAAAACTTTGACCGCCAGAGTACCCCGGACCGTGGATGGTGCCGAAAATCTCGTTGGGTAACCGGCCAACAAACTCCATAAAGTCGATTTCACCTGTACCGGGCCAGGGATTCCGGTCGATGTCATTACCCAAGCTCCAGAAAGCAGGCCAGATGCCGGTGCCCTGGGGCACTTTTATCCGGGCCTCGATGCGTCCGTAGGCAAATTCGGCCTTATGCCAGGAGATGAGGCGCGCCGAAGTGTACTCGCAAGGCCCGTAATAGCACTGCAAAGAGCCGTCCGCCTGGCGCAGGGTAAGGGCCAGATTGCCGTTGCCGTCGGTGGCGGCATTGGCCGGGTCGTCCGTGTAGTACTGCAGTTCTTCATTACCCCAGCCGTTTTTGCCGTCGGGGGTTACATCGCCGATTTCGTAACTCCAGTGGGCCGGGTTGGGAGGAGTGCCAGCCGGTTCGTTGAACTCATCGCTCCAGGCCAGGTTCCACCCCGAAGGGCCGGGGTCGGGGGCGCGATTATCTTTTAGCTGAACGGTAATCGCGTCGCCGCTGTTGGTACCGTAGAACCAGAACCTCAAGGCCTCGCCCCGGCTCCAGTCCTGCCCGATAGCAAAGTCGCGGCCAAAACTGGCCGTGCCGCCGGCAATGACAGGTTCACCGGCAAAAGTCGTACCGGTCAGGGTAAGGCTGGTGCTGTCGCAATCGTAACCGGTATCCTTAACCCGGAAGTGGAAAATGAGGTCGGTATCACCATCACCCTCAAAATCGCCCTCGTGACGTTTGGCAACACCTGTTTTCTTGTCGGTGTGGGCTTCTGCGGCCAGGCCAAATCGAACCGAGTTATGGTCGACTGTGGTGGCATCGAATTTGTCGGTCGTCAGGATGACCACCGGCACAACACCGTTACCATTATTGCAGAGACTGCCGCTAACAACAATATCGACCAGCCGCGGCGTGTCAACCGCCAGAATATGCTCGTAGGCACCCTGTTCCGGTACCGCCAGTGCATCACCTGCGGCGATTTCGGGTGTCTGCAGGGCAAGATTGCCGGTGGTATGCCAGAAAAAGGCGCCGCGCTCAAAGTCGTCAATCAGGTCGCGGTCAAACGGGTCGTTATCAACAATGATGGCCGATGCCTGGGTGATGAACCCCAGTTCTACATCTACCGGGTTGGAAAGACGCAGGACAACCCGCTTGTTACCCTCGTATTTGTTGTTATCAAGGGTTTCCAGAGGGAAACTCTGTTCGGTAGGGCCACCGTTGACAAAGGTGAGCGTTCCAGAGGTAGGGGTATAATCCCGCCCGGCCACTGCGGTAGAGGCGGCGGACTCGGTGGCAAAATCAACCGAGACCTGGGCCGGGTCGTTATCGGTAAAGGGCCGGTTCAACTTGACGCTGATGGAGCCGGTAGAACCTTCATCAATATTGTTGATGTTGAAAGCATAGCTGACCTGCAGGGGCGGCAGTTCACCCACCCCGTATAGGGTCACGTTGTCTATGTAGAAGGTGAGCGGGCCGCCGGTTCCCAACGTCCCAAAGGCCCAACCGTGCACCTGGTCCAGAGTCAGACCGTCGTTCGGCGCGCCGTTACCAATTTCTTTACGAGAAAAACTGGAAAACGGAAATTCGAACTTTTTCCAGCCCGAAAAATCATCCACAAAAGTTACCGTCCAGCGCTCGGCATCGTCGGTGGTGGAACCGGGGTTGCGATTTTCCAGCAAGTCAATAAAGAGAGAGGTACCGCTGTTGTTGCCGTAAATCCAGAAACTGAAGCCTGCGTAACGGACCCAGTTTTGGGAGACCCAGGTGTCGAGGGTGTCGTTTTCAAAACCGTGGATGAAACCGGCAAAGGAGGTGGAATCCACATCAACTTGCAGAACCGTGTTGGGTTGACCAGCCGCTGGCGGGACCGGCGAAGGCGGAGAGGCGGTAGTAGAAATCCCCACGGAACTGCCGGCCCCCTGGAAGGTAAAGAAGCCAATCAAAACTCCTTCGTCGGTACCAGAGGGAAGGCCGGACTCAAAATCGTCAATCACACGTCGGCCCAGAGAGACATCGTCAAAATAAACGGTGTCAACACCCTGGGGTAATACAATGGCCCAGGCCCAGACTTCGGTCAGGGTCAGGCCGTCATCCGGTGCACCGCCCGGCTGAAAATCGGTGGCCCGGGTGAAGTCGGTAAAAGGAACACTGATGTACTGCCAGCCGGGGGTCGAGTCCGTAAATTCGTAATCAAAACGTTCCGAGGTATCGGCATTGGGGTTGGAGCGATTGTCGGAGATTTCAATCTGATAAGTCAGTCCACTGCCGGTACCGTAAAACCAGAAATCGACTGATTCGTAATTGCTCCAGTCCTGAGGCCCCACAGTATCGGCGTACGCCTGGCCAAATCCACCGAAATCACTGATATTAAAGTCAACGGCCAGGATTTCGTTGCTTCCAACCTGCCCCGGACGAGCCAGCGGGTCGGTATCGGTTACCGTCTGGGTGGCAGTGGTTACCGTACTTCCCCCAAAGAAAGTAAACCAACCAGCCGGAAGCCCCCCCTCAAAATCAGCCAGCCTGTCGGTAGCACCCAGTCGAGCGTACGCAGGAGCACCAGCCGCGGAAATAATGCCCAACAACAGGATAAGGGTGATGATACCTGCTATCCAATATTTTTTGTTTTGTTTGCGATGCCGGGTCATGGACTTTCTCCTCATTGATGGGGGTCTGTCCAAAAATTTTGGACAGA
>RFGV01000266.1 GCA_003696605.1 Chloroflexota bacterium
AATCACTGGCACCCGACTATACTTTGCCAATTCCAAAATATGCGCATGATCAAACACTCGCGCCATAATTCCATCCACATACCCCGACAAAACCCGAGCCACATCCGCCACACTCTCTCGCCCCCCCATCTTAATCTCATTTGGCGACAAATAAAAAGCATATCCCCCCAAATGCACCATCCCCATTTCAAATGAAACACGTGTCCGCAACGACGGCTTCTGAAAAACCAATGCCAGACTCTTCCCCTTCAGCAACGGCTTGTTCCCCCCCTCCCGCCATTCTGCCTTCAACTTCATCGCTAAATGAAGCAAATTATACAACTCATCAGAAGTCAAATCGGCAATGCTAATGAAATGTTTCAATTTTTCATCTCCTGGCTTAAATATCTGACAGTTCATTTTCAAAATATTCGACAGAATGAACTACCAAACCTCAACATATCGCAATTTTCCATTCACCAAATTTCAAACCATAACACACCCACATTATGGAAAATCAGGTAAATGCTTTCGCTCAACACCACATTCAGCACACTTGCAAGATTAGTATATCACAGCCAAAAGTAAGAAGGAAAGTATCCACCCCTTGTAAATAAACATAACCTTGACGTCACTAACAGTTATGGTAAGATAATCTCACCAGAGGGGATGTCACTACCGGTAATCAGGAATCCGGAGTCGGTTATCAGTTACACAAACCGGCTATGTTAGGATTACCGAGATACAGGTATCGTTCCGTCCTGTTTTGGGCAAAAAGGTAGGTGACATATGGACTTTATTCAAAAACGCCCTGGCTTATCTGTCCTATTGGCTTTTGCCGTTGGCCTTTTCATTGGTCTGGTTGTACTTGGTTGGTGGCTTTGGCCAGTTGAATGGACAGGTGCCGGGCCAGGTGAGCTTTCAGAAGCCGACCAGGCATTGTATGTGCGTGCTGTTGCCGAGCGTTATTCATTTGACGGAAACGCAGAAAAAGTACGCGAGGCCCTGGGCAGCTGGGGAGGTGACGCAGTGGCCTGTCGTCTGGCACAATCTTCCACCGCTCCAGACGATAGAGCCCGCCTGGAAGCAGTAGCGGCCGTTATCAATGGACAGGGCTGCGCCCCATTTGCACAAGAATCTCCCACCACCTCCGCACCACAACAAGAAGGAGGTAACAACTTCCTGACCCTTATACTAGGGCTAATTCTGTTTATCCTCTTGGGAGCAATTCTTGTTGTTTTGCGCCGTCGCCGTGAATTAATGGCTGGTGTCGGTCCTGCTGCGATAGAAGTCCCTGACTCTGCCCCTATTTCAACCGGTGAGGAAGCAACTGCTATCCCATTAGCCCGCTTCCAAACCACCTATAACTTTGGTCACGATGCCTACGATGATTCCTTTAGCATCGAAACGGCCGAAGGCGAGTTTCTGGGTGAATGCGGCGTAGGCATTTCCGAATCAATTGGCGCCGACACACCCAAAAACGTGACAGCCTTTGAAGTATGGCTATTTGACAAAAATGATATTCGCACTGTAACGAAAGTGGTTATGAGTGACCACGCCTTTTTCGATGAAGCCCTAAAGGCCAAGCTGGCCCCTAAAGGAGAACCAGTGCTGGCCCGAGAAAATGAAGTGATTGTACTGGAAACAGCATCATTGATTATCAATGCAGAGATTAAAGAGATGGTATATGGAACGGCCGAATCCCTCCCCCCCCAAAGCTACTTCGAACGCATGACCATCGAACTCTCTGCCTGGGCTAAAGAAGGTGAATACCCCGAACCAGATGTTCAGGGACGTGTTGACGAGATCATGAACTACTAAACCCCACCCGTCTCCACCCCAAAGGCACAGCCGCCTATCTCAACGGCTGTGCCTTTTTATTTTCCAACAACCCTCTACAAACCACCCGCTCAAGCACGCACATACGGATCAAACAACTTTTGCCACTCATCCAGTGCATACCGATCCGTCATACCAGCAATATAATCCGTCACCACACGCGGTAAAGGCGTATCCTTCAACCGTTCCTGCGTCGAAGCCGGCAACATTTTCGGCTCCTTCATATACGCCTCAAAAATCTGCGAAATAAACCGCTCCGCCTTCACCTGCATCCGCATCAAACGATAATGACGGTACATCCGCTCCAGCAAAAACCGCTTCAGTTCCCGTATCTTCTCCCCAAACTCCGGCGAATACCCTACCAAATTCTCCGAATGCAACTGCACCTTGTCTGGCGAATCAATCTGATGCTTTGCCAATTGTGCAGCCGTATGCTGCAAAACATCCGTAACCGACACACCAATCAACTCTCGAATCAGCTCATGCCGTACAATAGACGTAAACGTATGCCCATTCTTCCAGCCAATTGCTTCAGTCAAGTCTTGCCAGATAGCCAAATCAGACAAATCATACGGCGTAAACAAACCTGCTCGTAATCCATCATCCAAATCATGGGCATCATAAGCAATTTCATCAGCCAGATTAGCTATCTGTGCTTCTAGCGATGCTCGACGCTCAGGTGCATAATCACCAGCATCACTTTTATCATAATCCGTTTCATGTTTGATCATGCCCTCTCTGGTTTCATAAGTTAAGTTTAGGCCATCAAAATCAGGATATCGCTTTTCCAGTTTTGTAACGATGCGATAGCTTTGGGTATTGTGATTAAAGCCACCATATTCCTGCATAAGCTGATTAAGCGCATGTTCGCCAGCGTGCCCAAACGGTGGATGCCCCAAATCATGCGCCAGGCAAATCGCTTCAGTCAAATCCTGATTAACTCCTAGCCCACGTGCCAGCGAACGCCCTAATTGCGCCACTTCCAGCGTGTGAGTCAATCGGGTACGGTAGTGATCGCCTTCGTAAAAAACAAACACCTGTGTTTTGTATTCCAGCCTGCGGAAAGCAGTCGTATGGATAATCCGATCCCGATCTCGCTCAAATGCGGTACGTGTGGCCGATTCTTTTTCCGGGTAAACACGTCCTTTAGAATCAGCGCTTTTGAGGGCATAGGGAGCCAACACCTGGGATTCTATTGCTTCTAAATGTTCTCTTTTGCGTATCATTTGTGTACTTCCTTTCTTTTACTGGATATGCCTAAATCAGGCTTGTCCTTTTGTTAATATTATGTCTTGTTTTTCCTCTGTCGTGATATGATAAAGGAAACAGGGTATTGTGTTAAGCGAGTATCGGCTTCTCAGGAACACAGAGATTGCAGGAAATTTTCTGACTATTACTGTTCGCTTTATTTGCGAAACTCTGTATTATCTCGGTAAATCTCCGCGTTCTAAAAGAGTTTCAACATAAATTTTGTGCAGTCACTTATTTTTTTGGATAAAGGCAAGTTTAGCATAATCGAAAACCGTTGCCTATTTGTCTGTTGTGGCCGGAAGAGGGAGAAGAATGTCCAGAATCAGGGTAAGCAGAATGGCTGTGGTAATATTGGGGGCAGCAGTATTGGGGGTGGGGACGTTGCTGGCTGTGTTTGTTCTCAGTAATCGCCCGGCAGGTACGAGTGGTTTGTCTGCGGAGACTGTTACGGTAGCTGGGGAAACGGTATTGGTGGCCAGAGATCCACAAAAGGCTGTCAGGTTGGTGGGGAATGTTGGAGAAGCGCCATCTGAACAGGGACAACCTTTACCGCCTGCCCCAGAACAACAACCAACCACTTTGCCCGCACCTACGGAAACGCCTGTACCAACGCCTATACCAACAGCTACGCCTGTGCCGGAGCCGGTTGTTTTTATAGACTATACGGTTCAGCCAAATGATAGTTTGTATGGTATTGCGTTACGCCCGGACACGTCTATTGCGCTGATGGCGCATTATGGTATTGACCAGGAGGATTTGGTGCCTGGTGAGGTGATTAAGTTGCCAGTGGGGAATCCAGCGTATTGTCCGGAAAATTTACAGCCGTATGCAGTGGGTGAGGGGGATACGGCGTTTAGTATTGCACGGCAGTTTGGTATTACGGCTGATCAGTTGCGGGAGTTTAATGGTTTGGATGAGGATTATACGGTGTATGTGGCGACGATTATTTGTGTGCCGCGGTAGCAACGGCCGTTTCCCGTCCGTTCTCTCTGAAGCATTTCAGGTATAATACCTTCACAATTTTAACTTTTTTATCAGGTAAACATTTTGTATGATTACTGAAGACATTATTTGGGAAGAGGTTTGGCCGGTTGTAGAGCGGTTAATCCAGGCAACTCTGGCAGAAGACAACAATCAGATAGCTGCCCTGGTTATGCCAGGAGAACAGGCCGCTGATATGTTGGATTTGTTTGGGTTTGCGGTCTTCGATATTCTGCTCAAGACTGTACTGGGGCGAGAACGGTTGGGATTGAGTCGAGCAATTGAAGCAGACAACGGCCGTTTTGTATTCATTGAATACGCCTGGCCTGATCCAGCCTCCCCAGACAACAGTTACACAGCTGCCGACGTCGTCTCTGTTAAACTCACCCGCCACCAAAATCAGTGGCACATTGTAGAAATCAACCCGGCCACAGCCGATCTCCCCCTTACTGGCCCACGCGCGCGCGGCATCCTGACCACCAGCAAAATCCTCAGTGAAAAAGACAAAGTACCTGCCGAACCGTGGATACTTCCCATCGCCCTCTACGCCGGCTTGCTCCAGCTCCCTTTGCAGCCTACAGCCATGCAAGACCCCGTAGAAGAGTTGCTATTACCAGGCCTGCAACACCGCACTTATGGCGTTATGTCCCTTATCCGAGCACGACGCCTGTGGCGCGATTTCCGAAAAGTTGCCACACCATCTCTGGAAAAACCTGCTGCCTGGGCAGCTGCGGTAGAATTTATCATGAACGAACAAAATATGCGTGATCTTACTCAAGCGGCTGTTGGCAAACAGTATAAAGTTGGCCTTGCCAGCCTCGTACCACGCATCAAACAAATCAAAAAAGCCCTCAATATTCAGGGGTTGGATGAACGGTACACAGATATTCAGTCCACCCAGATTGTTTATAAAGATGACCACCAACACAACAACGGCGAGTCTTGAAAAACGGCCGTTTACAGGAAGGAACAAAATGAACAAAAAAACAATTCGTGACATTGACATTCGTGGCAAAAAAGTCCTTGTTCGCGTAGATTTCAACGTTCCCCTCAGCAGCAAGAACCCCGACGACCATATCACCGTCACCGACGACACCCGCATTCAAGCCGCCATGCCTACCCTGAACTACTTGCTAGAACATGGTGCAGCCCTCATCCTCTGCTCCCATCTGGGGCGCCCCAAATCAGATGCTGACAAACAATATGCCATGAACCCCGTCGCCCGGCGACTCAGCGAGCTAATCGACCGACCAGTACAAAAAATGGACGAGGTTGTGGGAGAATCAGTCACAGCTGCTGTTAGCCAAATGAAACCCGGTGACATTATTTTGCTGGAAAACACCCGCTTTCACCCCGGCGAAAAGAAAAATGACCCACAACTTTCACGACAACTGGCCGCACTGGCCGATGTCTATGTTAACGATGCGTTTGGGTCGGCCCACCGTGCCCACGCCAGTACAGAAGGTGTGGCTCGCGCCATGCGTGCCAAAGGTGGACCAGCTGTGGCCGGATTTCTGATGGAAAAAGAGTTAACCGCACTGGGAACGGCCGTTACCAATCCACCCCATCCCTACATCGCCATCATGGGCGGCGCCAAAATCTCCGACAAAATCAAACTCATCGAAAACCTGCTCCAAAAAGCTGACAAAATCCTCATCGGCGGCGGCATGGCCAACACCTTTCTAAAAGCCCAGGGACATCACATGGGTAAATCCCTCGTTGAACAAGACGCCCTGGACGAAGCCAAACGCCTCCTCCACCTCGCCGGCAACCGCCTCCTACTCCCCGTAGATCTTGTCGTTGCCGACCAATTTGCCGCCGACGCCCATGCCGAAATCGTCGAAGTTTGGGGCGTCCCCCCAGAAAGCATGGCTCTAGACATCGGTCCCAACACCCTGGAACAATTCTACCTGGAACTGCAAGGCGCACGCCTTGTTGTATGGAACGGCCCAATGGGCGTATTCGAGTTCGACCAATTTGCCCAAGGCACCAACAAACTCGCCCTCTTACTAGCCGAATTGGTAGAAACAGGCACCCAAGTAATTATTGGTGGTGGTGATTCTGCTGCCGCCGTCACCAAAGCTGGCCTTGCCGACAAAATGAGTCACGTCAGCACAGGTGGTGGCGCCAGCCTGGAACTATTAGAAGGAAAAACCCTGCCCGGCATCGCCGTATTAGACGACAAAGCATAATGACAACCAATAAACTCACAAATTCAAAACGGGATGGGCTGACTTATATCTCCCATCCCGTTTTTATTGCAACTTGCCCATCCTAAAAACTTTATCAACCCTATTCCCAAAACAATCACGACAAGCCCGAAAAGAAGCATTCGAATCTGAAACAGATTTGAAGATATGACCAAACACTTGCAATATTGAACACGCCTTACCCGAAGAATTCCCGTAAGCACTCGCCAAACAAGAATCAGACAGCAAATATTGACTTTCATCCCCATAACCTATACACTACCTGTCACAACAACCTTATAAAAAGACTCATCCAGAGAGGTGGAGGGACCGGCCCTGTGAAACCTCGGCAACCACCGCCAGCGTGCGGCAGGTGCCAATTCCGGCAGACAATGGTCTGAAAGATGAGAGACAGGCAAACAACAACCTCTCATCTTGGTGAGAGGTTCTTTTTTTGTATTTCGGCAACCGTCGGAAGGAGTAAACACTGTGACAGATCGAATCAATCAGCTTAAAAAAGCATTGCAAACACGGATTCTTATTCTGGATGGCGCAATGGGGACGATGATCCAGAGTTATCAGCTGGATGAAACCGGGTATCGGGGGAAACGGTTTGCGGATTTTCCATATGACTTGCGTGGGAATAATGATTTACTAAATCTGACGCAACCGGATATTGTTCGGGCAATTCACGCTGCTTATCTGGAAGCAGGGGCAGATATTATTGAGACGAATACCTTTAATGCGAATGCGATTTCACAGGCGGATTATCATCTTTCACATTTGGCGTATGAAATGAATTATGAGGCGGCGCGATTGGCGCGCGAAACGGCCGATTCCTTCACCCATCAAACACCAGCCAAACCCCGCTTCGTGGCCGGTGCCCTTGGCCCCACCAACCGCACTGCCTCCATCTCCCCCGACGTCAACGATCCCGGTTACCGCAACGTTACCTTTGACCAGCTAGTTGCCGCCTATGCTGATGCTGCCCGTGGCCTCATTGATGGCGGCGCCGACATCCTGTTAGTTGAAACTATTTTCGACACCCTCAACGCCAAAGCAGCTATCTTCGCCATCCAATCCGTTTTTGACGAAAAGGGAGTAACCCTTCCCATTATGATTTCTGGCACAATCACTGATGCCAGTGGCCGCACCCTCTCTGGCCAGACTACCGAAGCCTTCTGGAATGCCATTCGACATGCCGAACCACTTATTGTAGGGCTAAACTGTGCTTTGGGAGCGCGCGATTTACGGGCATACATTCAGGAGCTTTCCCAAATCGCCGATACCTATGTCAGTGTTTATCCCAATGCTGGCTTACCAAACGAATTTGGGGAATACGACGACACACCCGAAAACATGACGGCCGTTCTGCGAGAATTTGCCGAAAGCGGTTTCGTCAACGTTGTAGGTGGCTGCTGTGGCACAACACCAGCGCACATCCGCGCCTTCGCCCAGGCCATTTCCCATCTCCCCCCGCGTCCCATTCCCCAAATCCCCCGTCAATGTCGCCTCAGCGGGCTTGAGCCCCTCAATATCAGTCGAGAACTCAATTTTGTCAACATCGGCGAACGCACCAACGTCACCGGCTCACGCCGTTTCGCCCGCCTCATCCGCGAAGGCAACTACGAAGAAGCCCTGAACGTCGCCCGCCAGCAGGTAGAAAACGGGGCGCAAATGATTGATGTCAACATGGATGAAGGTATGCTGGATGCGGAAGCAGCTATGGTACGCTTCCTGAATCTCATCGCGACTGAACCAGACATTGCCCGTGTCCCTGTTGTTATTGATTCTTCCAAATGGTCGGTTATCGAAGCCGGGTTGAAATGTATTCAGGGTAAAGGCGTCGTCAATTCCATTAGCCTGAAGGAAGGAGAAGCCGAATTTATCCGACAGGCCAAACTGGCCCGCCGGTATGGTGCGGCCGTTATCGTTATGGCGTTCGACGAACAGGGGCAGGCTGATACAGTGGACCGAAAAATTGAGATTTGCCAGCGTGCCTATCGCATCCTGACCGAACAAGTCAATTTTCCGCCCGAAGACATTATTTTTGACCCTAATATTTTTGCAATTGCCACAGGCATTGAAGAACACAATGAATATGGCAAGGCCTTTATAGAAGCCACTCGCTGGATAAAACAAAACTTGCCTCACGCACTGGTAAGTGGCGGGGTCAGTAATATCTCATTCTCGTTTCGAGGCAACAATGTTGTCCGCGAAGCTATCCATTCTGTCTTTTTGTATCACGCTATTCAGGCTGGCATGGATATGGGCATTGTCAATGCAGGACAGTTGGCCATTTATGAAGAGCTAGACCCGGAATTACGGCAATTGATTGAAGATGTTTTATTCAATCGCCGAGCAGATGCGACAGAACGGCTGGTGGCTTATGCGGAAACAGTGAAAGGCCAAACCAGGGAGAAAAAGGAAACAGTTGCCTGGCGCTCCTGGCCTGTGGAGAAACGGCTGGCGCATGCCCTGGTTCAGGGGATTAATGAGTATATTATAGAAGATACGGAAGAAGCCCGGCAGAAAATGGAACGGCCGTTACACGTCATCGAAGGTCCCCTCATGGACGGCATGAACATCGTCGGCGATCTTTTTGGCTCTGGCAAAATGTTCCTGCCCCAAGTTGTCAAAAGCGCCCGTGTCATGAAACAGGCTGTTGCCCACCTCATCCCCTATCTGGAAGCCGAAAAAATCGAACGCGGCTTACAAAACCAATCACATGGCAAAATCCTGCTGGCCACCGTCAAGGGTGACGTGCACGACATTGGCAAAAATATCGTCGGCGTCGTACTGCAATGTAACGGATACGAAGTCATTGACCTGGGCGTCATGGTTCCAGCCGCAAAAATTCTGGAAACTGCCCTCACCGAAAAGGTGGACGTAATTGGCCTGAGTGGACTTATCACACCATCGTTAGAAGAAATGCGACACGTTGCCCGCGAAATGGAACGAGAAGGTTTTACCATCCCCTTGCTCATTGGGGGGGCCACAACATCCAAAATCCACACGGCTGTAAAAATTGCACCTGAATACAGCGGGCCGGTCATCCATGTTACCGATGCTTCCCGTGCTGTGGGGATTGTCTCTGCTTTGCTCAGTGAGACCCAAAAAGACGCCTTGTTGGCAGATGTGCGGGCTGAATATGAGGCAATTCGCCAGCAACATGCAGGCAGGCGGGCGCGAAGCCGGTTGGCCTCATTGAGTGAAGCCCGGCGCAACCACTTCCGGACAAACTGGCACAGCTACCGACCCCCTGTGCCCACTTTGCCGGGTTTGCATACATTCGATGCCTACGATCTGAATATTCTGCGCCAATACATTGATTGGACACCATTCTTTCAGGCGTGGGAGCTGAGTGGAAAATTTCCGCATATTCTGCAAGATGCGACTGTGGGGGAAACAGCTACGCGTCTTTATCAGGATGCACAGACAATGCTGGATGATATTATTCGTGAGAATTGGCTGACAGCACGGGGGGTAATTGGGCTGTTTCCGGCAAATAGTGTGGGCGATGATGTGGAAATTTATGCTGATGAGGCACGACAAAGTGTGATAACGGCCGTTCACTTCTTGCGCCAGCAAATGCAAAAACCTCCCGGACGCCCTAACTATTGCCTGGCCGACTACATTGCGCCCAAAGAAACCGGCATACCCGACTATCTCGGCCTGTTCGTTGTCACCGCTGGCATTGGACTGCCAGAAAAAGTAGCCGAATTTGAAGACAATCATGATGACTACCATGCCATTTTGCTCAAAGCACTGGCCGACAGATTGGCCGAAGCGTTTGCCGAACATTTACATGAGCGGGTACGGCGTGAATTTTGGGGCTATGCACCAGACGAAACACTCACCAATGAGGAGTTGATTGCTGAAAGTTATCGTGGAATTCGGCCTGCGCCAGGTTATCCAGCCTGCCCTGACCACACGGAAAAGCAGCTCATTTTCCATCTTTTGCATGCATCTGCCCATACAGGTGTTTCATTGACTGAGAGTTTCGCCATGTGGCCAGCGGCGTCTGTTTCTGGCTATTATTTTGCCCATCCGGAAGCCCGCTATTTTGGTGTGGGGCGGATAGGGCGTGATCAGGTAGCAGATTATGCCCAACGCAAAGGGATGTCTGTTGCTGAGGTGGAACGGTGGCTGGCCTCTAATCTGGCTTATGAGCAGGAGCCGGAAGTGGCAGCAGTTGTGTGATGGGGAAGCCAGCGTGTCTCGTTTTGTTGTTCCCCCTGTGTTTGCCCGCCGCATAACGGCCATTTACGGTGCACAGGGGGAAGCGTGGCTGGCTGAGTTACCAGATTTGATGCAACGGTGTGCTCGACGCTGGTCGTTGACTCTGAAACGGCCGTTTCCCGACCTTACTTACAATTACGTCATCGCTGCTACTCGTGCCGATGGTCTGCCCGTTGTCCTCAAGCTGGGGGTGGTTAATCGGGAGCTTATTACCGAGATTCACGCCCTGCGCCTGTACGCCGGGCAAGGCGCAGTCCGTTTGCTGGATGCTGTGCCAGAAGCGGGTGCACTTTTATTGGAGCAGCTATATCCTGGTACGCCTTTGAGCAACCAGGAAGATGACGCCAGGGCAACGGCCGTTGCTGCCCATCTTATGCAACAGTTGTGGCGTCCTCCTGTCAATCCTGAACAGTTCCCCACTGTGGCTGACTGGCTGAGGGGATTTGGCCGTTTGCGCGCCCGCTATGCTGGTGGTGTTGGTCTCTTTCCGCGCCATTTAGTAGAACTGGCCGAAACCCTTGCTACCGAATTACAGACCAGTGCAGCCCCGTCTGTACTCCTGCACGGCGATCTTCACCACAAAAACATTTTGCAAGCTCAACGCGCCCCCTGGCTAGCCATTGACCCCAAAGGCATCATTGGCGAAGCAGCTTATGAAACCGGCTCATGGTTGCGCAACCCATTTCCTCAACTGCTCACCTGGCCTCAGGTTCGTCAGGTTTTAGCACGAAGAGTAGCCCAATTTGCCGAAATATTGGGATTTGAGCCACAACGGGTTATTGGCTGGGGGGTAGTCCAGGCGGTTCTCTCTGCATGGTGGTCGCTAGAAGATAATGAAAATAATTGGGAATGGGGGATCCGATGTGCGGAATTGCTGGCGTCCTTGCTCTAACAGCTATTTGGCTGAGGCGAGCCGATGGGCCTGACGAGTGGTTTCGGGTAACCGGTAGCGGGGTGTGCAACGCAAGACGTAAGCAACGGCCGTTTCCAGACTAATCCGATGCCCCACCGACACATACACCGGCTTCACGCCAGTACGGGTGCGTAATGCCACACCCACGACTTCGCCCCGATCTATCAGCGGCTGACGACTGCCACGGAGTGTATCCAGTGGGGCATGGCGGCCAGTCAACCGCGTTTTAGCCACTCCTATTGTGGGCATATCGGCCAATACGCCCAGATGCGCCGCCAATCCAAATCGGCGAGGATGAGCAATCCCTTGTCCATCACACAAAATCAGGTCTGGCCGCGTTTTCAGTTTGGCAAGGGCATCCAGAATAGCAGGTACTTCACGAAAAGAGAGCAAGCCGGGAATATAGGGAAATGTGGTTGGGCGCTGGACAACGGCCGTTTCTACCACCACCAAATCCGGGAACGAAAGTACCGCCACTGCGGCCTGTGTCACCCTTCCATTCTCTTTAAAGCCCACATCAACACCAGCCACATGCTTTACTTCGCTCAGCCGATCTTCTGTTACCACAAACGGCCGTAACCGCTTTTGTATCTCTATTGCCTCCTGTGGCGTCAAATCCCATTCATGCGCCCGCACATCCATCTACCAACCCTTCCCCTGCTCTGCACAAAATAAGTGCCATTCCCTCAAAAATTCTCTATAATCCCATACACACCACACAACGCAGGAAGGACACTCATGTTTCTCAGGATACTACGAATTGTCTCCCGTTTTATTTTACGCATTATCGCCCATGTGGAAACTTATGGATTCGAGAACGCCCCCCAAACTGGCCCCTGCATTGCCGCATCTAACCATTTGGGGCGATTGGATGCCATGCTGGCATTTATCCTGACTGACCGGGAAGATATCGTTATGCCCATTGCCGAAAAATACCAATACAATCCGGTCTGGCGCTGGTTTGGTGAACGGCTCAATGCGGTGTGGCTCAATCGGTTTGATGTGGACTTCCATGCCATGCGTGAAGTGTACAAACGGCTCAAGAAAGGGGAAATGTTAACCATTGCGCCAGAAGGCACACGCAGCCCAACGGGCGCGATGATTCCGGCAAAACCGGGAGCGGCTTATCTGGCTGCCAAAACGGGCGCACCTATCATCCCGGTTGCCATTTACGGAACAGAGGATAAAGAGGTGGTACGTCGCCTAAAACGGCTAAAGCGACTTGATATTACGATTCGGGTTGGAGAACCTTTTACATTGCCACCGCTCTCGCGTCATAATCGGGATGAACAGCTCCAGGCAGGCACAGATGAGATTATGTGTCGTATTGCGGCCATGTTGCCGGAAAAATATCGAGGGGTGTATGCAACGCATCCTCGTCTGCAGGAGATTTTGGGGGAAAACGGCCGTTATTCTCCCCCAAAAGACAAATCACAACAACACGAACCCCGCCAGGAAAACGAAAAATAAGTGTTGCCACATGGGTGCCGTTTTTGCCTAAAGATACTGACGCACAAACTCACCAATTCGGGCAATTGCTTCTTGGGATTCTGGTACAACAGCCGCAAATGCCTGCCAGACGTGTATCATCTCTTCCCAAATATCCAGTGTTACCGCCACACCAGCTGCTTCCGCACGAGCCGCCAGCCGACTGGCATCATCCAATAAAATTTCGGCCGATCCTGCCTGAATCAGCAATGGCGGCAAGCCGTTTAAGTCGGCATAAAGCGGGGAAGCCAATGGTATTTGTGGGTCCGTCTCGCCCAGATACAGCTGGGCATATTCAGCCAGCCGTTCACGTGTTATGACCGGATCGGCGGCGGCATTGGTCGTCAGGCTTTTGCCTGTGAGGGCCAGGTCAACCCAGGGTGACAGACAAACGGCCGTTGCCGGCAACGGCTCCCCAGCATCTCGCAAAGCCACCAATACCGCCATAACCAATCCACCACCGGCCGAATCCCCTGCCAAAGCCAGCCGATCGGCCGTAAATCCCTGAGTCAACAACCACCGATACGCTGCCAATGCATCCTCTACGGCCGCCGGAAACGGATGCTCCGGCGCCAGACGATAATCCAGCGAAAAAACTCGTGCCTGAGTTGCAGCAGACAACCGCCAGGCCAAATCCTGGTGAGTGGTGCTGGAACCAATGACATACCCACCACCATGAAAATAGAGTAGCAAACGATCATCACGGGCACCTTCTGCCGCCAACAAGAGGCCAGAAACAGAATCGGCCGTTATCTGTTCGCTATATACATTCGGTGGCAATGGCGTCTGTGCGGCCAACATCTCCATAGCTGCCCGCTGCTGTGCCAATGGAACCCCACTCGGTGTCGGGTTTGCCTTTAGAAACTGCACAATCGCTTCATATTCCGGACTGGGCATCATAACCTCTCATTTTTGATAATTGACAATTAACAATTAACGATTAGCGATTAGCGATTAACGATTAGCGATTAACGATTAGCGATTAACGATTTTTCATCAACACTACCTGGCCAAAAGCAGAATTGTCTGCCGATTTTACCGAAATCTAACTGTATCCTCACGCATCAGGAATGACAACTCGCCAGATTTTCCTATTCGTGGTAAAGATCGTCTCGTGAGAATCGCAATGGTAGGACCGTTTGGTCTGCATCCCAATAAAACGATGCAGAGTCGGGCGTTGGGGCTGGCACGTCCACTGGTGGCCACAGGCCACGTTGTCCGTATGTTTATGCCACCCTGGCATACTCCCGCAGAAGCTAACCGTAGCTGGGAGATAGATGGTGTCCAGCTACGCTATGTGCCACTGCGGGGAGGTGTCCCCGGTATAACCCGCCAGCTGGTACGGGAGGTGTTGGCCTGGCAACCAGATGTCGTCTATTGTTTTAAGCCAAAGGCGTATAGTGGTCTGGTGGCCTGGTGGTTGTGGCAATTTCATCGGCATCGTCTTCCTCTGGTAACCGATACAGATGATTGGGAAGGCTGGGGAGGATGGAATGAGCGCGCACCTTATAGCCGAATTCAGAAACATTTTTTTGCCTGGCAAGAGCAATGGGGAATACGCCACTGTCATTTGCTGACGGTAGCCAGTCGGGCACTGGAAACGATCGTCTGGGGTATGGGTGTTGCGCCGGCACGGGTATTGTATGTACCGAATGGGCCTGGTGTGACGGTGGATTGGCAGGTGGGGGATAAAGTGTATAAATCGGCACGGCAGGCGCAGCGGATTAAATTGGGGTTGGCAGATCGGCCGATTTTGCTTTTGTATAGCCGATTGTTTGAGTTTGATACGGCACGACTGGTAGATATTTTGGCACGGGTGAAAACGGCCGTTCCTCATCTCGCTATCCTCTCCATCGGTACAGGCCTCTATAATGACGACACACACCGCTTGCGCCAATACCTGGTCAATGCCAACCTGCTTGACAACATCACCGACATTGGCTGGGCTGAACCTGAAAACCTGCCTTCTTTACTGGCCGCCGCCGACGTCGGCATCTACCTGATGGAAGACTCACTCCTAAACCGCACCAAATGTCCTGTCAAACTGGCTGATATGTTGGCTGCTGGTATTCCCGTTGTGGCCGAAGCTGTGGGGCAGGTAACTGAATATGTACGCTCCGGCTATAATGGCTTATTGCGTGCCAGTGGGGATACAGAGGGCATTGCTTCAGATATTATTCATCTGTTGCAACACCACGAGGAACGTCAATATCTGGCCACAAACGCACAAACACATATCAGAACCCACTTTCACTGGTCTTCACTGGCCGAACAGGTCGGTCAACGGCTGGCAAAGCTGTGTCAATAAATCAGATGAATGGAGACGAGAACATGACAAGTCAGTTTCAGGGGCATAAATACATTACACTGGAAACTTTTAAGAAAGATGGAACAGGGGTAAAAACACCACTCTGGTTTGTAGAAAAGGACGGTATTCTTTACATGCGTACCCCTATGAACACCTGGAAAGTGAAGCGAATTCGCCGCAATCCCCGTGTACGCATTGTGCCTAGTGATGTGCGTGGCACGCCAAAAGGGGAATGGGTATCTGGCACGGCCGAAATTCACCACGAATCGGAATTGCCCTGGGTAAACGATCTGGTGCGGCAAAAATATGGCTGGCTAAAGCGGCTGATGGATTGGCGCAGCCGGATTACAGGCAAGCAGGGGAATTTTGCGGTAATCGCGGTACAGCTGGATGGCAGGCCAGGTAATCCTTCTGATGCCTAAATGGCTTTTGCTTCCATGATCAAGTCGGAGACCGGATGATCATCATGAAAATGGGGAGCGCCGCTCATATGTCCCGGTTTGGGAGGGGGAGCGTTTTCCAGGAAAACGGCCGTTGTCTCCTCTGCCTGCTTCATTAACACCTGACTATTCGAAAAATCCAATACCGATCGAGAAATTGGACATGGTGACGGCAAATAAAGTACCGGCAACTGACGGGCAATCGCCGGCGCTTCCACCAACACACGTTGCCGCATTGCTGTATGCATGGTTATCAAAAACATTTCCGCCACATGTCTGGGCAAAGAGGCATGATGACAGGTATCTCCGGTATCAAGCACCACCAGAGACGCCGCCCCCATTCGCACTGCTGCTGCCAAAGGCACATGCGCAGTTAATGCCCCATCCACATATAACACACCATTAATCTCCACTGGCGGATAAACGCCTGGAATGGCAGCACTGGCTAACAGCGCTTTGTGGAGCTTCCCGGAAGTAAATAACGCCCCATGATGCGTCAATAAATTCGTAGCCAATGCCCCAAACGGCAAATGCAGTGCTTCAAATTCAGTCACCGAAAGCGTTCGGCAAATCAATTCTGTCAGATTGTCATTGGGGAAAATGCTCAGTTTGGTAGAAAGTAAATGACGTGCCTGAGCAATTCGCCCACCAGGGAATATCATTTCCCGCGAGAGGTTTTCCCATACTTCTTCAAGCAGGTGCGTCCCTTCTATCATTCCGTGGTCGGCAATGACCGCTCCATTTAAGGCGCCAACAGATGTGCCAACAAGCAAGTCGGGCATGAGGCCAGCAGCCAGTAATGATTTGAGCATGCCTACCTGAATTGCCCCCAGGGCTGCCCCGCCGGAGAGTACAAAAGCTATAGGTCGGGGGAGGAGGTTATGCCAACGGCCGTTTTTCATCTGACTTGCTCCACAATAGAATGTCTCTTTTACTGACTCAAACCTACCTGTGTGACTGGTCAAAACGGCCAAATCTTACTCATAATTCCCGTAGTCTGCCGGACATTTTGGCCATTGCTCATAAGTTGGGGCAAACAATGCGGGTTTTCAGTTTGGCAAACGGCCGTTACAATATCCTCATGACCCAAAATCGCTACCCCATTCCGGCCAGAGAAACCCGCACCGAAATCCAGGTGGCTAACTCTCGTTTTATAGCCACGGCAGCGCCGGTTTTTTCCGTAGAAGAAGCCAGGGCATTTATTGCCCGTATTCGCCAGGAGTTCAGCGACGCCACGCATAACGTGCCCGCTTACCTGATCGGTCATGGCAGTTCCGTCATTGCCCATTGTAATGATGATGGCGAACCATCTGGTACAGCCGGTCGCCCCATGCTGGCCGTTTTGCAAGGCAGTGGCCTGGGGGATATTGCTGTGGTGGTAACTCGCTATTTTGGGGGTACAAAGCTGGGTACAGGGGGGCTGGTTCGGGCTTATTCAGATGCAGTCAAAGCGGTACTGGCGGTGTTGCCGCTGGCAGAAAAGGTGTCGGTGCATGTGGTCATGATGGCCACGCCTTATGCTTTGTTGGAGCGTGTCCGCTTATTGATTCAGGCTCATAACGGCCGTATTTTGGATGAAACATTTGCCGCCGACGTAACCATTACCGCTCAATTCGCCACAACCCGGTTTCCCGCATTTCAAAACGCGTTGCGGGAACTCTCGCACGGGCAACTGGCGGCAGAAATCATCGAAACAACCGAGGCAATTATGCCTCTGTCTTCTTCCGCGCCAACCGATAACCAGTAACCAATTGTCTCGCTGCGTTCAATTCTGCGTGTCTGTATGAATGAGAATCACAAGCTCATGCCGAATGCCATCTGTTTCTGGCTGGCTGCCTCCGGCCACGGCCGTTATCGGCGTTAACCAACCCGGCAAATCGATGCCACCTTGCCGCAGATATGGACGCAACTCGTCGAAATTTACATAAAATCCGGGCGTTATTTCTGGTGATAACTGCCCCCAGGCTCCCTGCAAGCCCCTATTGGCTGCCAGAGATTGTGTTTGTGTCTCTGGCAATTTGTCCAGGGCTTCCGCGTTAATGGCCAGCAGGAAACGGCCGTTTTCCGTGCCATACCCAATGCGCCAGTCGGGGAGTAGAATGGTGGTAAAGGTGTAGCGGGTGCCGTCCGAAACGGCCGTTTCCGTTAGTGTCCCCAGTCCGGTAATCGGATCGCCGATATTGGCTGACAGTTGTGCCAGATTGGCCGCCAGCGTATCCGCATCGGCCGTTTCCACCAGAGCCAATACATCCAACCCGCCATTTACCCCTCCCCAAAACGCACCACTAACCGAAGGCAGCAAAACAGCGCCAGCCGCACCCGTCAGGTAAGGGAATAGTTCTGTATCTGGATTCAAGCTATATTGTCGGGCAAATGCGTCCATCGAAGCCGAAAAATCTGCCTCACCGATTTCCGCAATCAATGTATCTCGATACGCCTGCCAGAGAAAGTGAACGCCTTGACCGCCCGCAAATGCAACAGCATCCGCCGGAAACCAGTTGACCAGTTTTGTTCCGTCGGCCTGAAGAGAAATGGCCTCTTGTTGCCAGGGAGCCATCTGACTGGAGTCAAACAATGTGACGCCTGTGAGCCGTATGCCAAACTCGGTGGGGATGAGGGCAACGGCCGTACCCCGTATGGCTTGTGTGGGCAAATTTTCTGGCCGGGCAGGAACAAACGGGGCAATCAGTTCAGCCAATGTCGTGCTGATTTGTTCACCACTGAAAAAGATGGTGGCCGAACGGTCGGGTGGTAACTGGCTGATGGTAGCGATGTAATCCGGGTTTTGTGCCAGAGATTCTCCCTCGCGGGTTTCCAGGGCAGTTTGCAGAGCGGTTTCGTCTGAGGCAAAGAAGAACAGATTGTCCGCACGACCAAAAAGACGTCCGTCAGACAGACGCCACATGGAATGGCCAGCAACTGTGTTGGAAACGGCCGTTTCTCCTGTAACAGATGCCAACCTGTCTTTCAATTTTTGGGCAAACGCATCAGCCGCCTGCCGGTCACGCACTTCCACCGCCAATACCCATTGTATATGCGTTGGCGTTGTCTCCAGCCCAACCAATCCAACATATTGCCCTACCCAGGGTAATACATCCTCATCTAACGAAATATCCATCTCCGTCAGTTGGTTGACACCATCTTCAGCAACGGCGGCCTGACTGAAAGTGTCCCACAAGTCTGTCAGACGGTCGCGATCAGCCTGCAACAAGTCTATACCGGCATAAAAGAAGGCATCAGGTGGGGCAATGGAAAGTGTGGCATCAAAACGGCCGTTTAACCGATCCAGCAAACGCCATCCCCACGGATCAAGCCATAACATACCCCCAACCAAAAACAAAACCAGCAAAATTCCCCCACCAATCAGCCAAAATCCTCGTTTCATTGTCCACTCCTGCGAAACTGACGCATCTTCATTTCGTAACACACCATTTTTAGCGTTGCACAGGTGGCTCAATAGCAACCACCCGACCAAACTCAGAAAAATCTATTTGCCACACAGACGGCTCAGAAGCCTCGGCAACAGGCTCAGTAACAAGGGCACGAACAAGTTCAAAAGAAGACGGCCGTATCCACAACCGCGCCTGCACCATCTCCGGGCCAATCAAACCACCACTCATCCGATACATCCGCTCACCAGCCACATCCCCACTGACCACATACAACAACTCATCCGGGCCATCATCCAGTTTCTCCGTGCCAACCAAAGACAAATTGCGGAAATCGGCCGTTAACACCGCCTGCAACCCCACCTCCGCATCAAACAACACAGCCGGATTAAACCCCCAATTAGGCGGCAACTCCTCCCAGGCCCCCGTCAAAATATTCGTCTGCCACTGCACAGCCGCCACACTAACCACATTCACATCCGTCACCAACCCCGGCGCAATCACCCGCACCACCGCTCGCGTCCTATCCGGCGCCACATAATCCCCCTCCGCACGCCGAAACGAAATCGTCCCATCCGGATCCAAATATGCTGGTGCGCCAGTCCGCTCAATCACAAAATGAAAACCTGACAAAGCCTGCATTCGCTCTGCCGACCGCTGTAAAATCTCCTCTGGTGGCAACTCCGGTGGGGGCGCTTCCCGACAAGCCACCACAAACACCCCAAGCAACACCCCAAGCAATAAAATTCGCTGCACCATCCGCCTCCTGACTCCCCCTTCTATCTATGCGCGCCAGTTTACCCAACACATTCCACCCATGCAATGAATAGGAAATCCGTCATGGTAACATCTAGCTATGTAGTTATCCCCCGGGAATTTTTATAATAATCACGTCGCCCACCACAGTTGTACATCAATCTGAGGAGTTCGACACAAGTACAGCTTAACGGGGAATCCTGCGATGACAGATAATACACCTGTATTCACCGGCATCACCCTTGATCCAGAGCTGGCCAAAATCAAGCTATGGTTGGCAGAAAAAATAGAAGCATCCCTGCCTCAAAAAATCGTTCTCGACCGAAATCCACAAACCATTCAATTGATCCGAGACCGATTTAATCTGGCCCGTCAACACGGCAAATTCCACATCCCACCAGACCAGGAAACCCTATTTTTTGAAGAACTACTGGACGAAATTCTGGGATTTGGCCCACTAGAAAAACTGCTAAGAGACGATACCATTAGCGAAATCATGGTCAATCGGGCCGATCTCGTATACATCGAACGCAAAGGCAAAATCATTGAGTCGGGCGTGCATTTTGTTGATGATAATCACGTTATCCGCATCATCAACAAAATTATCACACCTCTGGGGCGGCGAATTGGGCCAGACTCGCCAATGGTTGACGCGCGTTTGCCAGATGGCTCGCGCGTCAACGCAGTTGTTCCACCGTGTGCAATTGACGGGCCAAATATTACTATTCGCAAGTTTTCCAAAAATCCTCTTGGTATTGAAGACTTGATTCGATTCGGCAGTATGACCGAACAAATGGCTGAGTTCCTGAAAGCATGTGTTGTATCTCGGCTAAACATTGTCGTAGCAGGTGGCACCGGTTCAGGTAAGACAACATTATTGAATGTGCTATCGAGCTTTATTCCTGATGATGAGCGAATTATTACTATTGAAGATGCTGCGGAATTGAGCCTGCGGCAAAGGCATGTAGTACGCCTGGAAACCAAAAAACCGGCACATGCAGGCGACCACGAAGTAACGATTCGGGATTTGGTGATCAATTCACTACGTATGCGGCCAGAACGTATCGTAGTTGGTGAGTGCCGTGGGGGAGAGGCGCTGGATATGTTGCAGGCGATGAATACAGGGCATGATGGAAGTATGACGACGGTACACGCCAACTCTCCCCGTGACACAATTTCCCGCCTGGAAACGTTAGTGTTGATGGCGGGAATGGAGTTGCCGCTTTCGGTTGTGCGTAAACAGATTGTGTCAGCCGTTGATCTGATCGTGCAGCAGGCGCGTTTGCGAGATGGTAGCCGCAAGGTGATTAATATCACGGAAGTGGTAGGGATGGAGGGGGATACAGTTGTTATGCAAGATGTATTTCGGTTTGAAGAACATGGGGAAGAGGATGGTAAGGTGATTGGTGCGTTTGTGCCGGGCGGTGTGCGGCCAGTTTGTGAGCAACGGCTGAAGAATCATGGTTTCAATTTGCCTCCTTCTATGTTCATGACCACCTCTGGCCGTGGAGGAGCCTTGAACCGCCGGATGCGTTGATCCAGGTGGTTGGTGGCCGTTTTGGTTGGGGAACGTGGGTAATATAATGCCCGCGTTCTTTTTTTCGCCTCTGTTTTCTTGCTGAGTTACAATGGGGTTATGAAGGTTTTTCTGCATAGTATTGGCTGTCGCCTGAATCATAGCGAAATTGAAACGATGGCTCGGCAATTGTTGGCTGCCGGGCATGAGATTGTGTCGGACACGGCCGTTGCTGATAAGATCATCATCAACACCTGCGCCGTCACTGCCGAAGCTGCCCGTGATGCCCGCACCATGACTCGCCGACTCCATCGTGGCAACCCTGATGCCGAAATCATCCTCACTGGCTGCTACGCCACCATTGCCCCCAACGAACTTGCCCGCGTAGAAGGGGCGAGCCGCATTGTTGTCAACAACCAAAAGCCCCAGTTGGTGCAAATGCTTGTCCCCAATGCGCCTATCAGCTTGCCCATATTTGACCAGGAACCCATTTTACGCGAATTTCTGGCCGGAAGTGTGGGCCACACCCGTGCTTTTATTAAGGTGCAAGATGGGTGTAATAACCGCTGCACCTTCTGTGTGACCACGATTGCCCGTGGTGAAGGCAAAAGCCGCCATTTGGGTGACATAGTCGCTGAAATTCAGGCATTTGCCCAGGCTGGCTATCAGGAAGCCGTTCTCACCGGTGTCCATTTGGGTAGTTATGGGCACGATTTGGGTAATCAGACCGGTTTACTGGAACTGGTTCAAGCCATCTTAACGCATACAGATATTCCGCGTCTGCGTCTCTCCTCTCTGGAGCCATGGGACATTCCACCCGATTTCTTTCGCCTGTGGGAAAACCCGCGCTTGCTACCACACCTGCACATGCCATTGCAATCTGGCAGTGACCGAATCTTGCGACGGATGGCACGCCGTACAACCCGTGCCAGTTTTCGGGCATTGGCACAGGCAGCACGTACTCATATTCCAGACTTGAATCTGAGCACAGATATCATTGTTGGTTTTCCAGGAGAAACTGAACAGGATTTTGCTGAAAGTCTTGATTTTGTAGAGGAAATTGGTTTTTCTCGCCTGCATGTGTTTAGTTACAGTCCCCGACCAGGTACAGCAGCGGCCAAAATGCCAAACCAGATACCGGGCAAAGTGAAAAAGGAACGCACGCAAAGAATGATTGCGCTGGGTAAACAGCTTAGTTTGCAGTTTCACCAGCGGTATGTGGGGCAAACGTTGCCGGTTTTGTGGGAAACAACTGTTGGCGCGAATGAGGATGGTTTGCGCTGGGTGGGCTATACGGATAATTATATTCGGGTATCGGCAATTGGCTCGCCAAATTTGATGAATAAGGTGCTGCCGGTGCGCCTGACGGAAGCGCGACCAGATGGGGCATTGGGTGAATTGGTTGGGGTGGCCGCGCCGGTGGATGCTGGTGAATGAGACGAAGCTGGTTGTGGTGGTTGGTTGTTTGCCTGGCTTTGACGGCTTTGGTGGCTTGTGGGGAAGATGTGGTGTTGACAGAAACGGCCGTTTCTCGTGCATCTCCTCCGCCAACTTCTTCCACAACTCTTTCTGCCACTCCCGTTACTTCTGATTCTTCCATTACACCCAAGAGCGAAGATGAATCAGCCATGCGTTACGGCTATACCTACCAGCAACCAGATGGAAATCGGCTCGCTCAGGGGACAGGCCGTATGCCGACTGTCTCTCCCATTGATGTCCCGTTGCGAGGTGTTCCCCGTTGGGTAACGGCCGTTTCCGCCCAAAATATCACCTGGTGGGCGGTTGTTTTGCAAGACAATACCGTGCAACTCTTTCAGGTACAGGACGGAACGATTACAGAACTCACCCCGCCGATCTCCCAAATACCATTTCCGCCATTACTTTACCTGAAAAACAGCCAACCGGCTTTGGCCATACCACCCGACACAGCTTTTGGATTGACCCATCCAGCATTATTGCCCAATGGTCTCCTGGCATACCCGTTACCAGGAGATGGCTTGCAAGTGGGCAGTCAGTCGTTGGAATTGACCCCACTGCCAGATGGCCGAATTCTGCAAGACGAAAACGGCCGTTTGCTGCTGCTAACCAATCCAACCACCCGATACGACCATGCCGTTCTCGGCGACGAACTCGAAGCAAGCGGAATTGCCTTGCTAAAAACCAGTCCGGAACTTTCTATCCACACCCAGATACCTATCCCTGATCCCTTCGTCATTGAAGGTGTTGCGCCTATCTGGACCGACTGGGATGGAGATGGCACACGCGAAATCATCGTTACCCTCTCCAGCCTGGCAACTGGTGCCCAAATTGTTCTGTTTGACGAACAAGGAAACCAATTGGCGAAAGGCCCAGCCATTGGGCAAGGTTACCGCTGGCGCCACCAGATTGCCGTGGCTCCGTTTGGCCCCAATGGGGAGATGGAGTTGGTAGATGTGCTTACTCCCCACATTGGTGGCGTTGTTGAGTTTTATCGGTGGGAAGGAGAGGTGCTGACAATTGTGGCGAAACAGGCAGGATATACCTCCCACGTAATTGGCTCCAGAAATCTGGATATGGCTGCTGCCGGAGATTTTGATGGAGATGGTCGTTTCGAGTTGTTACTGCCGAATCAGTCGCGCACTGAATTGGGCGCAATTCAGCACACTTCTGAGGGAGCAAAAGTTATCTGGCGAGTGCCTCTGCCGGGGAAAATGGTGACTAATCTGGCAACAACCACCACGGAAAACGGCCGTTTGGTCATTGGTGTAGGGCTGGACAACGGCATATTGCGCCTCTGGCCAGCCCAATAACCATTACAAAGTTGGGGCGACCTTTGCCAGTCGTTCCACTGCCCGTTCCAGTTCACTCATCGCCGTTGCAATGGAAAACCGCACATGCCCTTCGCCACTCTCGCCAAAGGCAATACCCGGCGTCCCCGCAATACCGGCCTGCTCTAGCAAAGCCTCAGCTAACTCCAGACTGTTCTTGGAACTATTGGGGAAGCTTGGGAAAAGGTAAAATGTGCCTTCAATCGTGCGACAAGACACCCCCTCTATTTCGTTTAATGCTTTTACCATAAAGTCTCGCCGCGCCTGGTAAGAGTTGCGCATTTCGATGACGCAATCCTGCGGACCAGTTAATGCAGCCACAGCAGCATGCATTGTAAAGTTGGCTGCCGAAGATACCGTCTGGCTGTTCATTCGAATGGCAATTTTGAGAATGGGGGTGGGACCAACCAGCCAGCCTAGTCGCCAGCCTGTCATGGCATAAGATTTGGACAAACCGTTTACAGTAAGGGTGCGTTCGGCCATACCGGGTAGAGAGCCAATGGAGATGTGGGAACGGCCGTCGAACACCAGTTTCTCATAAATTTCATCAGCAATCACATACAAATCTGCTTCTTGGGCTGCTTCGGCAATGGCCTCCATCTCCTCGCGGGTAAATACTCGGCCTGTTGGATTACAAGGAGAATTCACCATAATTGCTTTGGTGCGTGGCGTCACTTGCGCCCGGATAAGATCGGCCGTTATGTGGAAATTATTCGTAGCAGACAAGCGCACAGGAACTGGCCGACCACCTGCCAGTGTAATCATGGGTGGGTAGGATACCCAAACTGGTTCCAGGTACAACACTTCATCGCCCGGGTTAAGCACGGAGGCCAATGCCAGATATAATGCCCATTTGCCACCGGGCGTTACAACCACGTCAGTATCAGGGTTTACGTGTATACCATTTTCGCGGGCCATCTTGTCCGCAATGGCTTCCAGCAGGGAGGGGATGCCTTTCATGGGGGCTGGGTAGTGTGTCGCACCGTTTTTGATGGCAGTAAATGCGGCTTCGACGATGTGGGATGGGGTATCGAAGTCTGGATCACCGCCAGCCAGGGCTATCACATCATGTCCGGCGGCTTGTAGTGCCTTTGCCTTGTCGTTGACGGCTAGTGTAACTGATGCGGGTATACTACTTACGAGTTGGGAAAGTTCTTTCATGGCGTCTCCTCTCTCCATTTTGCTGGCTTTATTCTAACAGAGGGGATGGGTATTGGCGATAATTGGCGTGTGGCCAAAAGGGAGGTATGGATGATGTGGGATGATTTGCATGGTGAGGGGGTGTTTGTGTTGGTTTTGGGTATGATGCAGGATGGTGGGTTGCCACATGCAGGTTGTCGGTGCAAGCGGTGTGCGGCTGCGTTTGCTGCGCCGGAGAAGGGGGAATGGGCGGCGTGTGTTGGGGTGGTGGAACGACGTGGGAGGGAAACGGCCGTTTGGCTTATTGATGCGACGCCAGATATCCGGTATCAGCTTAATCTGTTGGCACCACTGTTGGGGCCGCATCCAACTCGGCCTAATCGCCTGCGCCAGCCCAATGGCATTTTTCTGACACATGCCCACATGGGACACATTGGCGGCTTGCCTCATATGGGGCCAGAAGCCATGGCTGTGTCTGGCCTGCCTGTGTATGCTGCAAAGGGGTTGGTTGATTTGTTGCGTGAGAATCGTTTGTGGCGGCCATTGGTGAATTGCCTGGCATTGCGAGAATTGGCAGCAGGGGAAGTGGTGATGTTGTCGGAATGGACACGGATAACGGCCGTTTCGGTGCCTCACCGGGATGAATGGGGGACAGGCACGTTTGCTTTTCGGGTAGATGGGCCGAACAAGTCATTGCTCTACTTGCCGGATATTGACGATTGGGCACAGTGGCCACAAGCCCAAAGTATCCTGTGGGAGGTGGATTACGCGCTGGTAGATGCCAGTTTTTACAGCCGAGCAGAGTTGGGCGGGCGTGAACCGGTGGCACACCCGTTGGTGACAGACACTTTGCACCGATTTACCCAAATGCCAGGCCAGTTGGTGTTGACACATCTGAATCATACCAATCCTGTACTGGACAGGGGAAGTGCGGAACGGGCTGTGGTGGAAGCGTTGGGTGTACGTGTGGCGGAAACGGGAATGTGGTGGCAGCTGTAAGTTCGATCGACTTTTTGGTTCTCTCTTGTCTCTGCATTTCCAGATATTGAATTGTATGCCCACGATTAGCTTTTACGAAAACAAGCCATTTTGCGCCACCTTGATTTTCTCGAAATGTGTACAATAGAGACAATTCTTGTGATCTGCCACAGCCTGTTCAAACTGAATAACAGCCAGTGGCAGAAATTATAGAAGGAGGTAATAAATCATGATGGGCTTTGGTATGGGATTTGGCGGGCTGGGCATTTTGTTCATGCTTGTTTTTTGGGTAGTTGTTATAGGGTTGGGTGTTTGGTTGTTGGCAAATCTTTTTCCCAAGATTTCTGCGAATACATCACCACAAAATTCACCGGATTCTCCTGTTGAAATTCTAAAGCGCAGGTATGCTCGGGGCGAGATTTCTCGTGAAGAATATGAGAGAATGCGGCAAGAACTGGAACAATAGGACAACGCCAAATTTATTTCAGTTAAATAATTTTGTAAGGAGAAATGGAATGAGTGAAATAAAGACAGATTATGGGTTTCGGATACATCTCGATGTACCGTATGAGGCGGCTATTGAAAAAGTAACGGCCGCTTTGAAGGAAGAAGGGTTTGGTGTACTCACTGAAATTGATGTCAAGGCGACGCTAAAGAAAAAACTGGATGTTGATTTTCGCAAATATATCATTTTGGGAGCATGTAATCCGCCATTGGCACACCGGGCATTGAGTACGGAATTGGAAATTGGTTTGCTATTGCCGTGTAATGTTGTGGTCTATGAGGATGAAGAGAATGGCGGTAGTGTGGTTTCTATTGTTGATCCAATTGCCATGCTAGGGGTGGTGGATAACTCTGCCCTGCAAGATGTGGCCAATGAGGCGCGCACGCGGCTGCAAAATGTGCTAACGGCTTTAGCACAAGGATAACCCGGTGCAGGTGTGGGGGGGTATTGGTATGTTTGCACGCAAACAATATGGTTTTATGGTTACCAGAGCTTGACCAGCCATCGCGTCAAAAGACAAATCTGCCAATCCCTAATCCAATAGCCAGCATCATGGTTCCACAATCAGTACCCCCCGCATACCATCATCATAATGCTGCCCCTGTTCCTGAAAACAACCAAACTCCCATCGCCCCACCTTGTCTGACGGAATAGTCGCTGTAACAACAGTCGCCTCGTCTGGCGATATAAGCAACGGGTCAATCATAACCATCAACCCGGCATGTGCATCCATCAACGGCCGTTGAAACGCCCCAAACCTTGTATAGAATCTGCTCCAGGAGAAGGAACTTGTCTGATGGTTATATTCCCCTTGCCATCTGGCAATTCAGAAAGAGTATCCTAAATTGTATGGCGCACATCTTGTTTTGGGGGTTGCACAGCCAAGAAATCCTGAGCGAATCGGGTTGTATAACTTGTTAGAAGTTCTGTCACACGGTCTGCAAAAGGTGAGGCCACCAACAGTCCAGCATGGTATTCTTTCTCCAACCGCCATACAATTTCAGCGTCGGTATAGGCAGTGAGATCTGGGTGCTTTTGTCGTGCCAGACAAGTGATAAGTCCAGCATACTCTTGCCGGTATGGCGGAAGTGTATAAGGCTGTTGACGTATGTCGGCTATTTCCAGGCGAGCTACTTCAGCCCATAAGGAAATGCCGGTAGCCGCTTCAACCATTTTGTCTATATTTGCACCACCTACACGAGCGGCGGTTTCCAAGAAGTAGAAACGGCCGTCTTCACCACGAATAAACTCCGTATGCATCGCACCCCGCTTTTGCCCCAATTCACGTACCAATTCCGCATTCAATCGCAACAAAGTTTCCGTTTGCTCATCCGACCGAGGCAGAACCTGCGTCGTAAAAATCCCCCCTCCATGCGCCACAGCCAGCGGCGGTACACCATACCCACTTGCCAGGGCAAAAACCACTTCCCCTTGCCAAATCAACGAATCTACATGAAACACATCACCCGGCACAAACTGTTCCAGCAAGTAAAACGACTGTTGATCACCCAACTCCGCCAATGCCTGCCAGACTGCCTGCGATGTATCCAGCTTGCGAATGCCAATTGCACCTGCCTCAAATCGTGGTTTCAACACCCAGGGCGGAGCAACTTGAGATAAATATGCTTCCACACGGGCATGATTGAACAAAGGTGTAAAGGCAGGCACAAGAACGCCGGCCTCCTGTGCCCGCATCCGCATGGCTAATTTGTCTCGAAAATGTCGCGCGGTTGATTCTCCCATGCCCGGCAAACGCAAATGTTCTCGCAAGGAAGCGGCCGTAGCCACATCATAATCATCTAATGCAATAATGCGATCGATAGAACGGGTACGCATAAGATAACTGATGGCATAAGTAATATCCGGCTGTGCAGATAAATCAGGCATGTAGAAATGTTCATCTATCACATCCCACGGCCAGGGATCTTCGGCCGTTGCCTGAGCAGCTACCAAAATCACCCGACACCCCTGCCGCTTACATTCATACAAAAAGGGAATACCTTTATATTCACTGGCCAAACAGAGAATGGTTATCGGCCGTTTTTCTTCCATGCGCTTCATCTCCTGCAGACTGCTACCAATTCAACCAGCTCCCCAAAACGAGAAACCTGTTCCCAGATTGTACCCATATAGCCAGCAATTCCCCAAAAGCAATCATAATTGTCCGGCCGTTGCATCCCAATTTGCCAACATAGCCCGATACGTCGGATCATCATATCGGCTAAGCAAAAACGCCGGCGCGTAATCTGGCAACTCTGCTCCGGTTATGTGAGCAGCCAGCAATTCCCCGCCAGCCATACTGGCCATAATGCCATAACCAGACACTGCCCCAAACACATACGCACCTTCTATTGGCAACGGCCCAATCAACGGCCGATTTTCCCGCGTTTTACAATAATACCCCCCATCCACAAACGGCTTACCCATTCGCCCAATATACGCCTCCAGACCAGGAATCATCCGTACCAACCCGCGCATTACCACCTCCGGATACTCCGGATCAAATTGCGGTGGCCACACCACCTCTTGTGGCTCCAGATGATATGTCCACAAAATCAGCAAAATGGGACTGTCTGCACCACCTTCCGGGCGAAAATGAACACCTGCCGGAAATTGTTCCAACAACCAGCGCGTTTCCGGATCCTGTGCCAATTCTGCCCGCTCTTCTTCTGACCATAACAAATAGACCGGATCACTCCAAATCATAAGCGGGACATCACGCGGTACAATGCCCAAGTGGTCCTTAATAGAAATTTTCCCATGCAGTTCATTAAACACCGGCAGATCAACACCCAACATCTGACCGGTTTGGCGCAGGAAGGGACCCGACGCATTGACAAAACAGCGGGTTTGTATTTGTGTAACCGTGCCATTTTGGGCAACATGAACGGTATGAACACGGCCGTTTTCCACCCCAACATTCACCACCCGCCCCGTCACCAATTCCACACCACACGCCCGCGCTTTCGTAAGCAAATACATCCCCAACTGTTGCGCACTCAACCAACCACAACGGCGCGTGTGCAACATAGCCACCACATCTTCCGTTACAAAGGGAAACCACCGCCGAATTACCGCCGGGTCCAGCACCAAATCAGCACCCTCTGGTTGTTCCCGATACCCTTCGGGAGGAGAAGGCTGATACACACCCTCTTCAGAACGGCCGTCATGCACCCGCAAAGGCCCCGCCCCCAACGCCGAAATCTCCCGCGCTGAGCGCTCAAACTCCGCCGCCCGTGCCGGATCCGCCGTCAAAAACACATATCCCCGCCGATTCAGCCCAAAATAATTCCCACTCTCATCCGCCAGCTCCTCCAGCAGGTCAATGCTACGATTCATAAACCGCACCATCGTATCGCCAGGTCCCGGCCACCAGTTGCGATAACACTCTGTAGACTTATCACTTGTAAATGTCAATGGCTCCCGTTCATCCACCAACACAATTCGCTGCAAACCATGCCGTACAGCCAAATGATAGGCCGCCGACACACCACAAATACCGGCTCCACAAATCACTACATCTGCCTGCTGGCGCATTTTCACACCTCCTTGCTACGCCAAACTAATTTTTACCCCAAAAGTGTAAACCAGTTTGCACTTTTGGGATAACTCAAACCACTTTACACCCCCCCTCAAATCTCATATACTACACCTTGCTATTCCTGGCAGATCGTGAATTCAGCAATTCGCCAAATCTCAAGGGAACATTAGGGAAAATCTATGAACAAACCAGTAGCATTCATTATAGAAGACAACGAAGATCTGGCAGCCTTATTCAGCGAGGTATTAGAATCGGCTGACTACGAAACGGAAATTATCTACGATGGCCAGACAGCCATGAGCCGACTGGCCCAAAGCACACCTGATGTCATTATTTTGGATATGCACCTGCCGCACATTGATGGCCGGAAAATTCTGGACTATGTGCGAGCAGAACCCCGATTAGCTGAAACGCGGGTAGTTGTTGCCACGGCCGACCCAGGCTCGGCGGCTGGTCGGCCTACGGTGCAGGCCAACACAGTGCTGATCAAGCCAATTCGGCCTCAACAATTACGACATCTTGTTTCCAGACTGCGCCCATCAGAAGAAGCGTAAGTTTGCACCCCTATGGCTTTTTCTTGAGCCGATTCACCCCTTCTCGTGTAATCTGAAAATGATCGAAGTCCCGTGCCACGTATGTTTTTGGGAAAATGGCGCGGGCTTCTTTTTTGATATCCCGTTCGTAATACCGGCGAGAAAGGTGTGTGAGGATGAGTGTTTTGACTCCTGCCTCTCGTGCGAGTCGGGCTGCTCCTGCTGCTGTCATGTGCCCGAATTGGCGTGCCATGCTGGCCTCTTCTTCTGTGTAGGTGGCTTCAATCACTAATGCATCGGCATGCTGGCAAATTTCTATCAGGTTGTCGGTTTGGCCTACGTCGCCGATGTGAACGTATTTTGTGCCGGGAATGGGGGGGCCTAGCACGTCGTCAGGGTGGATGATTCGGCCGTTTTCGAGGGTGATTGTCTCTCCCCGCACCAGTCTTGCCCGCTCTGGTCCAAAAGGTATGTCCAATTCTGTCGCCTTGTCCACTAAAAACGGCCGATGTGGTTTCTCCTCAAACAAGAACCCCAAGCAATCAGGGCCTCGATGGGAAACAGTAAAAGCGGACAGGGTGAATTTGTCATCTTCCATGATCACACCCGGCTCCACAGGAATCAGATTGATGTCAATGGGAATTCGGCCGTCTGGAAAAACAACCTTAAAGAGCAAGTTAGATACTCGCTTGAGTGTGGAACGGCCAGCATATATTTCGATTGCATCCAGGTTCTCCCATCGGGCCAGTGTAGATACCAGTCCACCTAATCCCAATATGTGATCCAGATGACCATGTGTGAGCAAGATTTTATTGAGTCGTTTAAAGCCCAGTCCACTTTTCAGGATCTGACGCTGAGTGCCCTCGCCACAATCCAGCAAAAAGCGGTATTGTCGGTGCAAAATCATATGCGCCGAAAGTCCTCGTTGTACTGAGGGGGCAGAAGATGATGTTCCCAGAAATATTAGTTCAAACATATATCACTTCGTTTTTGTCATTTGCAGAGGGCTTGGGGAAAACATGCCAGGTTGGGCAATCAGGTGGAGCGGGTAAAGCCAATTCCCTTCACCTGAATGTGCGCCGGCTTTCCCGGTTCACCCTCAATTTGTATGGGTATTTCCAGCCACTGATGTAGTAGTCGGGCGTTTGTCAGGGTATGGTTTGTTAATTCGTTGGTGGTAAAGCTGGAACTGCCCTGCGCTAAAGCCATGGGCAGCAGAAGTTGGTCGGCCAGGTGCTTGTCAACTGCGGCTCCATTTTGCACGAAAGCCAGCATTTCGGCAACGGCCGTTTCGGCCACCTTGTCCGCCGGTAACCCTTTTCGCCCCAAAGCTGACGCGCCACCACCCGTCGTCCACAGGACAATGCCGGCGCCAGGAGCCCGCCCTCGTTCCCGTACAGCCTCAATATGTGGCTTCAGGCCAGCGTCAGCCAACAGGTTGTGTGCTCGTCGGGCCATCCGCTGCGGGATGTGGGCGGGCAGGTTGGTAACGGCCGCAATGCCCGCCACCTGCGTGATGGGTTGGGGGGTGAAGGCAACTGCTTGCAGGTGAGAGACGGAAGAGATAACGGCCGTTACCTTCCCGCCACCGGCCGGATACCATCCCCATGCCTCCAGCGCCAATTGCCAATCTACCCCAAACCGGGCAAACGCCGGGCACGCCACCTTGGCTACATAATGGTAAGATGGACTAAACGGCACATGCGTCCCGCCCAGCAACGTTATATGAGACGGGCGATTGGCAAATAACAATGGCCACAAAACTGTTTGTAAAACCAACATAACAGAGCCAGCAGAGCCCTGCCCGGCTGCTTCTGTTACATCAAACCGATAATGCCCTGCTTGTGGTTCAGATTGTGGATAGAATTCCAGGGTAGTGGCATTCAGGTGGGCGCCAGAAAGACGCGCCTGGCAAATGGCAGCCGCCGCGCGCACGGCCGTTAGATGTTGTGGCCGCAACCCCGGTTTACGCCGACCAGCCCGAATATTCACCAGGCGAAACGGCCGTCCTGTCAGCGTTGCCAGACTCAAACACGTCCGCAATACCTGCCCCCCACCTTCCCCCTCACTTCCATCAATCACCAACATTCACCATTACTCCCATAACAACAAAAAGCCCCTGCTCAACACAGGGGCCCATTCTACCATTTTGTATGCAAATTACAGCTTAGTAAGCACCATCTCCCTTCAACACCGCCGGAACGGTTCGGAAAATAATCTTGACATCCTCCATAAGAGACCAGTTCTTGATATATTGCATATCCAATTTTACCCGATTCTCATAAGAAGTATTGGAACGTCCACTCACCTGCCACAAGCCAGTCAAACCCGGCATCACTGTCAGCAACATATCCCCATGCTGCCCATACTTTACAATTTCTTCCGGCGTAATGATGCGCGGGCCAACCAAAGACATCTCCCGTCGTAACACGTTAAACAACTGTGGCAATTCATCCAGACTAAACTTGCGCAAAAACCGTCCTACCCGTGTCACACGAGGATCGCACTTCAGCTTGTAATTCTTGGCCAACTCAGCCCGCAAACGAGGATACCGGGCTAAAATTTCATCCCCATTTACATACATTGTGCGGAACTTAAATGCATCAAATACACGGCCATCTTTACCTAATACACGGCGTCGGTAAATAACAGGACCCGGAGAATCCAATCTTACCAGCAAGGCAATAATCAGGAACAGTGGAGAAATTAAAATGAGGCCAGGAACGACAAGGATATAATCCAGACATGCCTTTAGAAATGCACCAACTCGGGAATGTGCTCTTGGTGGCAACGTGTAAGCCCGAGTGACAATATTTTGTTTGTTAGTGAGAACTTTGGTGGCGATTGGAACTTGTAACATTGTTTGCTCCTGTGAGAATTTATACACACATCCGTCTATCTTGTTCCCTAGTTTACGGAGCATAACTTACAAGCACTCTTACATTTTCTAACTGCCGTTAAATTGACAAGGGAAACAATTTCCTCCCCCAAAATGGGCGTTCCGCAAAATCTATGTTTTGAGACAAAGTCAGCCTGGTTCAGGATGAGGGAATAGCAGTAGCAATAGCCGTGCAAAGAAGAACGGCCGTGGCACACCCCAAATTCAACCACAACAACCGAATCTCTCGCTCAGACAACCCCTTCTGTTCTGTCTGTGCCAAATTCGGCCGTTTTTCCACCAACAAACGCAACCGTTCCATAGCCGGATACAACACCCATTGCATATATCCACCAATCACCACCATGCCTCCAAACGCCAAATGCTTCACCAAAATCGCCCACGCCCACAAACTATCCAGCACCAAAAAGCCATGATAGTTCGAGTCATTCGTCATTTGGACAAACCCGGTAATCAGCAACAACACCAAACTTCCATTCGCCCATGGCAAAAAACGCATCTGCAAAGCCAACCATTGATTATCGGCTAACGTTCCCCGCCGCAGCGCTGGCCACGCCACCAACACCATCAATGCCAATCCCCCTAGCCAAACAACCGTCGCCAGCAAATGTACCCAATAAGACAACACCAACACCCAAAACGTTATACCTGCCATTTCCGCCTCACTTTTCCATATCCCGCAAAGCAAAATACGCCTTTCGCGGCGTACCATCCGGCAGCACAATGGACCACCACCATTGTTCATCTTCCGGTGTCCAATCAGAATTGGCAATGTAAACAGTCGTCATCAACCCAATCCAGGGTTGCCAGTTTTCCCGTGCATACTGATATGCTCGCACCAAATACTCCGCTTGCGTCGCTTCATCCACAGCATACCACGCATAATCCGGATTTACTTGATCCAGCGTCCAGCCCATTTCCAGTATCACTACCTGCTTGTGACCATCTCCATTAGCCACCATAATCGCTCGCATATCTTCTACATGCCGAAAAGCAAACCAGCGTCCACCACCATATTCTGGACTGACAGCTGCTTCTGGCGGTAACTCTGGTGGTGCTTTAAATCCAGGTGCATGAACCCCCAATGCATCAAAATAAGCGGCCGCACCAGCATCATACATACCTTGCAAAAACTCGGTGTCTGGTATGGCAACTGGTAGCCCCGTTCCGGTCGGCGCCAGTCCTGCAGAAATAACAATGGCCTCCGGATCAGCAGCCTTAATGGCTTCGTAGCAAGCCTTTAGCAATGCGGTGTACTCAACAGGGTTGGGTGGCCGCTCACCCCATTCCCGACTTAAGTTAGGTTCATTCCATACCTGGTAAGCGGCAATGCGCCCCCGATAGCGGCTGGCAACGGCACCGCAAAAATCGCCAAAATCTTGATAGTCGGCTGGTGGTTGGTTCTCTTTGTATTGATTGTCGGCTGGTTCTGCCCAAAATGGTTGCCGGTCCAGACGAACGAGTAGTTTGATTCCGGCTGCTTCTGCTTCACTTACAATCAGATCCGGCCGGTACCAATCATAACGCCCTTTTTGGATGCCTTCGATTTCTCGCCAGGGGAATTCTTGTTTTACCCAGCCAAATCCCATTTCTTTAACCAAATTGAGATCGCGAATGGCGATGTCTGGTTTCCACCAGAGGAATGCTTGTACGCCGTATTCTGGTGAATTGAATATGGGTTGCACAGGTACATCCCCCATAAGTGCTGAGGGTAAGGTGGGGGTTGGTGGCAGGGTGGGTGTTGCTGGTGGGGTAACGGCCGTTTGGCATCCAGCCAGCAACACCCCCAAAAAAACAATTACTTGCAGGAAGGATGCTACTCTTTTCAGCGTTTTTTCTCCATAGCGGCAATCGCCCCAAAAGCCGGTCGGGGAATGCCGTTGATGTCCACAATGCTATAAGGGACAGGATCGTCTGTAGGCCCTGAACCTTTATTGCCGAAGTCAAAGTTAAAGAGGAAGGCCAGCCACACATTGCCGGAATCGTGCATTTGCTGGTAAGCCTGAACGATGAAGTTGGCCTGTTCTTCCAGCGTATTGTCCAGGGCAAATTCAAATCCGGTAGGAACCTGATCGTATCCCTCGCTGCTAGCCCAGCCGAATTCAGTTACACACAGTTTTTTGTTGGGGTCAATGGCATGCACTTTTTCAGCGTAGGTATCGAGAGTGGTTTTGAAACTCCAACTATGGTGCGGGTTATCAAAAGGGCCACGGAAAACGGCCGTTTGCGCTTCGGGTGTACTACCAGCCGCGTCAAATGTCACATCTGGCCCTATATTGTACCCATTGTGGTGCACACCAACACAGTCCGCATAATTAAGCATTCCTGCCGCCAGAGCCCTGTCCAGATACTCAAAGTCATCTGCCCATCGTATCCAGTCTCCCGTGCCCGTTGGTGATAGCGCACCACTAATCACAATGATGTTTGGATCGATTGCCTTGATTGTCTCATATGCCACCCGCAAAAACTCAACATAATCCTCCGGACTGATCCCATTTGGCGAGGTCCATTCCCGGTCCAGATTCTGCTCATTCCACACTTCAATAGCATCAATCCGCCCAGGATGCCGGGTAAGCAGTTCGGTCAAGAATTGCGCGTACTGATTGTAATCATCTGGCGGGCCATTTTCTCCACCTTGAGCCCGTGTCCAGGCTGGTGCCCCAACCACACTAACCATCAAACGGAGGTTGTGAGCATGAGCCTGCTCAATCACACTATCATAAAAGAACCACTGGTCAGCATCTGGGCTGGGATGAACAAGCCACCATTGAATTTGCATTTTTACCCAGTCTAACCCCAATTGGTTACGAACAGCGTTCATTGTATCGGCCGGGTTGCCAACAGTGGCATTGCCATGCACCTGAATCCCATAGCCAAAGGCATCTGCGGGCCAGGGCTGGTCGAGGGGGATGATGTCAATGGCCGGATCGTCGGCAGAAACGGCCGTATCCGGTGGCGAAACTGGCTCACCATCCTCCGTAATCTGAGGCGGGGGCAACAAAGTAGCCGTCGCAGGCGCTGGCGGCAAAGTAGGTGCCACAGCCGGTACCGTGGGGGAAACGGCCGTTTCCCCACCACCACAAGCCACCAACAAACCCATCACCACCCCCCCCAACAACAACCAAGACACCAATCTCTTTCCCATATCTCAAAACCTCATCCCAAAAATTTCAAAGCAATACACAAACCAAAGGGCGCATTCTGGCCCAAAACCAAACACCAAAATGCGCCCTCCACACAAACCTCAGACCAAACCAGACCAACCCAACCAGTCCGCATTTACTCTGAGGCATCATCCTGATTCTTATCCGCCACCCATCACCTGGCGCAGCGTTTCACACGCCGGACAACTTCCACCCGGCCGAATAATCGCGTAACCCGCCTGCGGGTCATCACCCCACGTTGTCGAATCCACATTCCACACAATCATTAACCGGACTTTACCACTACTCGCCGACAAACTCGCCGCTTCTGCCAGCCACTGCGCCTGCTGCGACACCGTCACATTCTGCGCCCAGGCAAAGCCGCCCGGCAATGAACCATACCCCTCAGGCGTCAAATAACCCAACTCAGTAAAGCACAACGGGCGTGCCCCACCAAATGCATTCCAGTAAGTATCCACCATTCCCCAGAAATACCGGGTGTAATGATGAGACCGCGGATCACCACTGGTCTGGTTCGGAGAAATAATCCCCTCATTATAGTGAATACCAATACAATCCATATAACTGGCTGCACCAGCCGCTGCCATACCAGCCACATAAACACCATCATCACAGCCAGCACCACTACACCCCCCAAAGAAACCAGTCGGGGCAGGCGCACCACTAATCACCATAATATTGGGATTCGCCGCTTTGATGGCATTATAAGCCGGCGCCAAAATATTATTGACATAAGCCGCCGGATCGATCTGTCCTGCCGGCCACTCCCGGTCAATATTCTGTTCATTCCAGACCTCAATAGCATCTGGTGGTTCAGGCAAAGAAGCAACCTGTGCCAGGAAATTGACATACGCATTAAAGTCAATCGCAGACGGATACAAATTAGCACCCGGAATACTCAGTAAAATCTTGAAACCAGCCGCGTGCGCTTCTGCAATGACTCCAGCCACCACATCACCAGTTTGCCCGGGTGACCATTTGTGCTGCCGTTTAATCCACGTCATCCCTGCATACTGCATCAGGCCGTATGGCGCACCAAAAGCCTGACCACCCAGTTCAAAGCCGCTGTTGGCAACTGGTGGCACGCTTACCGGTGGCGGCGCACTACCACCACTATCCCCACCACCATCGGCTACGGTGGGTGGCTCAACTTCAACCACTTCGAGAGCAGTAATATCCACGTTCGGATTTACTGTAACCAGTGAAGCAAAAATCCAACCTTCTTGCCCATCTGGCAGGCGGATATTGAACCAGCTTGCATCGCTATTACGCCCCAGCAGGCTAACCTTGGTGCCGGCAGATGCCCCACCAGCTATCAGGCCGTAGCCCAGACCAGGGCCTGTACGGACGTTGGCATTGGTGTTTACAACTGCATCTGCATCACCCGGGTCGAAACCGGTATTGGTGGGTGGTTCTGTTTCGGCCGTTGTGGGTGCAGCCGCAGTTGGTTCGGGGGTTGTTTCTACAACCGGTTCTTCTTCAGCTACTACGGCCACTGTGGCTGTGTCCAGATTGATAACCGTATCGCCCAGGGCGAAATCTACATCGATGATGAAATTACCAGCTTGCTCAGAGCCATCCCAAACGAAGGAAAGTTCCTCACCTGTGCCACTGGCCAGAACACTGCCACTTTCATCTCGAACAGTCCAGACTATGGCCGCGCCACTGGGCTGAGGTGCTTCGCTCACTCCCAGGTAGCTGCCCAATGCATCGGCGTAAGGTTGTCCATCAGTGATGTTGTCCAGGCCGCTAACGGCTACGCCTCCCAGATTGAACTGGTGCGCCAGTCCTAACCGTGCGGCTAGTGCAGCTGCATTGCCTAACCAAACCTGGTGGGTTTGTTCGGAAAGTTCATAGCTGTATTTGTAGGTGAGGCTGACGCCATCCCATTCTAATGGACTGGCTGTTCCAGACAGGGCCACTTCGATTGGTGTGCCTGGCTCAACTTCTTCGCTCCCTTGTACAAACTGAAGTGCGCCAAAGTTGACAAGTGCCTGGTCGTTGGGAAGCTCGACGAAAGCTTCGCCCAGACGGTCAACGGCGTTGGCTGTAATGAGCATGCCCAGCTTTTGCCGATTGACGTGGTGGGTTGCCCAGCTAAGAACCTGGGCGGCTTTGCCATCGGTTGTGTAGGTTTGTGGGTCGAGGGGCATGCGGATATAGATGGTGTCGGCAATTTGGCCGAGTTCGGCCCAGTTTTGGCCGTCTGTGTCCCAACGGCCGTTTATTTGTATGGGCGCGTTGAGTGTCAGGGCCAGTTTGAGTCCCTGGGCATGCAAGGCATCGGCCAGGCTGCGAACATAGGCGGTAAATGCCTCTCCTTGTGCGGAAGGCACTGCCTGATAGTCCAGGTTGACACCAACAAAGTTTCCTGTGCTGGCTTTTTCAACCAGGAGGCTTATTTGGCTGGTTTGTTGTTCGGCATTGGCTAATAGTGCTGAAAGGGAAGCCTGATCAATAACTGCTCCTACATTGGTGACGTGAAGGTATTGATCATAGGGGCCGGTGGGAATTTCGGCCGTTTCGCCCTGCAGCATCCCTGCTTCTGTACCACCCAATGTCAAAGTTCCTACCAATACTTCTGTGAGATGGGGCATAACTTCTGCCGGGAGTTCTCCTTCTGGCCGCACGATGGCTGCCACGCGTGGAGAGTCTGGAGCAGTGGTTTGCACCAGCGCCAATGCTTTGGGCAAAGGACCGGGCAGGGTTGTCATTTGTCCGGAGCCCATGTCCATTTCGAATGGTATAAATTGCCATGCTGTGCCGTCCCAGCCATACAAATCGAGGGTATCGGCCGAACCGGCATTTCCCGGTACAGTAATGGTTGCCTGTCCGGCTGGGGCATTCTCGTCATACTCAATGATGTACACTTCTCCCACTGGTGAGAGTTCGGAAGGCAGGGCTGCCGCACTGTTTTCCTGGATAAAATCGGCCAGGTTGGATACTTTGACGTTTACCCGCGCATTGGGGTCGCTCAAAGTAAGAGAGAATTGGCCAGGAATTTCCTGTGTTGTTTCAGTGGTGGGAATAATCGTGGTGAGTCCCCCGCTTTGCTCGCCATTGTCTCCCAGCCCTAGCCGCTCTCCCAGTGAAATGGGGGGGAGGAATAACCCGGCTATGATAAGCAAGGCCACAACGATAAAGCCGGCGATTAATAAGCCGGTGGGGCGTTGGGCTGTATTGCCGGTATCTGTTGTCTGTTCTATTTCTGGCGACGTTTTGGTTTCTTCCGTCTCCAAAGACGGCCGTTCTTCTTCCATTGTTGTTTTACCTCCAACTTGTCGGATGTATCATTGTCACTGCTGGCATTTTCTCCATGTTGTATCTCCTTGCCAAAAATGCCAGGCAAATACCGGAGGGTACATAAAAAAACGGCCGTTTCACAAGCCGTCTGCTCTGCCTCTGGCAGTCACCCTGCCACCTCCGGCAAAGTGTTGAACATTCTAGCACAAGGATTTACGACTTGCCAAACCAGCCCCCTCTCACCACCCAAACATCCCCATTTCAGTGGCAAATCGTCAAAAAGAAAAGCGGGTGAGCAGTCACCTACTCACCCGCATCTCATACTTAATTAATCTAGTCAGCTAATCTAGTCAGTTCCCCCTAGTCATCTATCCCATACACAACAGTATCTGGATGAAAATCTTTCCAACCAAACCAGAAAGAGGTTGTACTTTTAACACGTACCAATTGATTGCCAGTCAAAGGTCCTGCAACAGCCTCTCCTGTAAACGCATCCCAGACTGTACCTGTTTCATTATCCACAATCGTTGCCGGAAAATCGGCCGGTTCAAATGTCAATACCTGGTCTGCCACGCGTCGATCAAACACAGCACTGGCCACACTATTTACATCAAACACAACCAAAATATCATGCGATCCCACTGAGTCATTAATCACTGGTTCATCGTTCAGCACACTAAATGGATAAGCAACAGCCTTATCATTCAGCTCAACACCTATTACAAATTCCTTTGTATAAAGGCGATCATCTGAAAAGGTTTCACCAACTACACCAGCAGAGCCGGAACGGTAATAGCTGTCATATACATCCCGTGCACCACGTCGCCCGCCCTTATCCAGTGCCAGCGTGTCGGGGTATTTCTCTTTCCACTCCGACCAGGTCATCATCCATGAGGGCAAAAATTCCAGTTTCGTGCCAATCATTTCGCCTTCAACGGCTTCACCCAAGAGCTGACTCCAATAGCTTTCGGTTTGGCGATCGTACATGACTAATACGTTACGAATCAGTTTGCCAGATACACCAAAGGTATATTCTTTCCCATTAATTTCTCGGGCATACACGATGCCCGTAAAACAAAGCGGTCACCATGTTACGGCGATTTTCACGCCACCCACTTCGTCGTTTACGATTTCGTGGTTGCTTAGCAGGGGAACGGAGTATGCACGGGTATCCCCATTGAACGTAACCCCTATCACCAGTTCATCAGGATCGTAGAATTCATCGGCTTCGTCGGCAGTGAGGAAGCGGGGGTTATCAATAGCAGGAATGGCGTCGCGGGGAAGTAAAGTGACAATGCGCAAATCAGCATATTTTTCGGGATTTACTGTATTGGCTGGTATGTGTTGAGAGGTGGCGGTTTTATTTTCTGGCAGGGATTGTGATGTGCAGGCGGCAAGTAGCAAAATGAGTCCCACCCAAAATGCAGGAATGGTGAATGGGGGCTTTTGTCTTTTTGTCATAGGCTCTCCTTATTGTATTCCTGGCAGGTGATTCGTATTGTCGCAGGTTGTGTATTATTATTGTAAGTATAGTGATGAGGTTGGTCTGTAAGCTTGACACCGTAACGGCCGTTGCTATACTTTTCGCATATTATCCGTTTCGCTTCTACCTGTTTGAGTGGCAAGCACCATATATAGTTAAGGAGAGACACACATGGCATCTGTAGCTGATATTTTCAAGGCATTACCCAGTCGCTTTAACGCCGAAAAAGCCGGGAGCTTTAACGCATCGGTTCTGTTCGATCTTTCTGGCGATGATGGTGGTCAGTGGCATGTGGTGATTGCCAATGGCCAGTGTGATGTGGGTGAAGGCAGCATTGACAACCCGACGGCTACAATTCGTATGGCCGCTTCTGATTATGCGGATATGGTAAGCGGCAAGTTGAATCCGATGGCTGCCTTTATGACCGGCAAGGTTAAAGTTGAAGGTGACCTGAATACGGTGATGAAGTTCCAGCAAATTTTTGGAATGTAAGGTTGACTTGCAGCTAACAGAAAAGAAAGCAGGCCTGCTCCAATTAGGTGGCAGGCCTGTTTGTTTCGTGCATCAAATCAGGCTCAGGAAACGGCCGTTTGTTGTTGCAGGGCAATTTCCGGATACTCATTCCGTTCAGCCGTCGCCGGATCTAACCCTAACAACTGCAACAACTCCGTTATCAATCGTGCTTTCCGCTCTGCATCATGACGCGACCATGTACGCGACTTAATTTCCAGATAAAATCCCGGCAACGCTGGCTCTAAAATCTTATCCAAATTCAAGGCAAAATCTGTCTCCTGGTAAATCACCCGCCAGCGTCGCCGCTCCTTGGCCACAGTCACTTCTTTCTCCGGCGCAAAATACTCCCGATAAAACCGTAACGGCCGATCTGCTGGCGCCAGATACCGCGACCGGGACAACATGACCGCATTAGGAAACTCATGCAAACTACTCTCTCCAATTAACGTCAGTCGTGTTCGTGTCTGATACACCTCACCCTTTTCATTGACATAATCATCCTCGCGATAACGCAAACGCGCCGCATCTGGATCACCACCACCAAAAACAAAATAATGATCATACTGACGATAATGGGAATGCTTCACAATCTCCAGTTCCGGCTTCTGGATCGCTTCCAGCACCAATTTGTCATCAGCAACCGGCACTTTCACTTGCACTTCAAAGCTCTCCTGGCGCTGCACCCCGGAAAGCAAAACCAGTTTATTATAAGGACTGGACTCCCGTTTCAGAACAAACGCATCAATTTCAGCAGCAACCTTAGCCGCTTCGGCTTTTGCTGCGGCTTCATCAACTGTCAGAAGCTGATGGTCGCGCAACAGCCAACGGCCGTTCACCATCACATGCCGTACATCGGTGCTCTTGGCCGCATAAATAATTCGCGAGTACACCGCATCAGGATTATTATGAAAATGAGGCCAATTGTGAACCCCATCCATATCCATCACAACCAGATCCGCCTTTTTCCCAGGCTCCAGACTACCAATCTTATCTGCCATATGCACAGCCCGCGCCCCACCAATTGTTGCCAATTCCAAAGCCTGTCGAGCCGGTAACACAGTGGGGTCATCAGAAACCGCCTTAGCCATTAATGCCGCCAGTCGCACCTCTTCGACCATATCCAGGTCATTGTTACTGGCCGGTCCATCTGTGCCCACACCCACATTCAGGCCAATCTTCAGCATTTTACCAACCTGTGCCATCCCACTGGCCAGTTTCAGATTGCTGCTGGGACAATGCGCCACACCTGCCCCTGCCTTCTTAAGCTGGAACATTTCCCCTTCGTCCAAATGCACACAATGCGCTGCCAACAATTTGGTTTCCAGCAAACCATGCTTGCTAATCCAGGGAACAACGGGCATACGGTGCTGCTCCCGACAGTTACTTACTTCCAGATGCGTTTCGCTCACGTGGGTATGAATAGGCACATCATATGCTCGCGCCAAATCAGCACAAGCACGCATCAACTCGGGGGTAGCCGTGTACCAGGCATGAGGCGCTACAGCAGGCTGAATGAGCGGGTGACCATTCCACTTTTCAATGAAGCGGCGACACCGGACTAACGCATCTTCGTAAGTTTCGGCATCAGGGGCGGGGAAAACCAGCACAGTTTGCCCCAACAAAGCCCGCATACCAATTTCGGCCGTTTCCTCTGCAATCGCTTCTTCAAAATAATACATATCCGCAAACGTAGTAATCCCCGACCGAATCATCTCTGCACAAGCCACCCGCGTTCCCAGCTTCACAAACTCCGGTGTGACAAACTCCCGCTCCAACGGCATCAAATACCCCAACCACACATCCAGCCGCAAATCATCATTCAAGCCACGCACCAACGTCATTGGTACATGCGTATGTGCATTCACCATTCCCGGAAATATCACCTTTCCTGTACAATCCACTGTTTCATCAGCCGAATAGTCACGCAAAAGCATTTCGGCCGGACCAACAGCCACAATTGCATCATCCCGAACAGCCACCGCACCTTCAGCAAAAAGATCGTATCGGGCGTTCATCGTTACCACAACGCCCCCAACCAACAAAAAATCAACTTTTTCAGACATGGGCATCTCCTCAACAAACAAATCACGAAAAAGTGCTCAATCAAGTTACCTTAAAAAAATGTGCCTGGACAAAGGCGAACAAGTTCTGTTATGCAGGCAAGTACACCAACTCGCTAACCACAATTTAGCGTGGTTGGCTTCACCACCTGATTTCATGCATTATACCGATTCTTGATATAATCTGTAAATCTTATGTTTATTTGCTAAAAAAAGCCAAAGGGAAAACAGCTATGAGAATGGTTGATCTGATTGAGAAAAAACGGGACGGAAATGAACTAAACACGGAAGAAATCGAGTGGTTTATCACCGAATACACAGCCGGGAACATTCCGGATTACCAGGCCGCAGCGCTACTAATGGCTATTTATTTGCGTGGTATGAACCGACGGGAAACAGTGGACCTGACATTGGCTATGGCTCGTTCGGGTGATCAATTGGACTTGCATGATGTGGCGCCCTTTATTGTGGACAAGCATTCATCTGGTGGTGTGGGGGACAAGACAACCCTGGTTGTACAGCCGCTGGTGGCAGCCTGTGGCGTGCCAGTGGGCAAGATGAGTGGTCGTGGGTTGGGGCCAAGTGGCGGCACATTGGACAAAATGGAGTCGTTTCGCGGGTGGCGGTGCGATCTGTCGTTAGAGCAATTCAAGCGGCAGTTGGCGGATATTGGGCTGGTTTTGGCAGGTCAGACTTCTGATCTGGCCCCAGCAGATGGCAAGTTGTATGCGTTACGGGATGTTACAGGTACGGTGGCCAGCTTGCCACTTATTGCCGCCTCGATTATGTCCAAAAAGTTGGCTGGCGGGGCAGATGCGATTGTGCTGGATGTGAAGACGGGTAGTGGGGCGTTTATGCGCCGGGTTGAGGATGCGCGCCAATTGGCTGAAATTATGGTGAATATTGGCAAGGATGCAGGCCGACGGATGGTGGCGCTTATTTCGGATATGAATCAGCCGCTGGGGCATGCAGTGGGGAATGCGCTGGAGGTGAAGGAGGCGATTGCGACGTTGCAAGGGGATGGTCCGGATGATTTCTGGGCGCATTGTCTGGAAGTGGCCGGGCATATGTTATTGGTGGCGGATAAAGCGAAGAGTTTGGATGAGGCGAAGGGGATGATAACGGCCGTTCGTGATAATGGTCATGCTCTGGCGAAATTCCGGGCATTGGTGGAAGCTCAGGGAGGAGACGGCCGTCAGGTGGATGATCCGTCTCTGCTGCCACAAGCCCGGCTGGTGGAAGCTGTTCATGCGCCGCGCGATGGCTGGATTGCCGCAATTGATACAGGGGCGATTGGTTGGGCAGGCGTCCACCTTGGTGGCGGCCGTTTGGTCAAGAGTGACACGATTGATCACACAGTTGGATTTGTTTTACCGATGAAAGTAGGTATGCAATTCCACGCAGGAGATGTGTTAGGATACATTCATGCAAACGATGAGGATAAACTGGCCGAAGCAAAGTCGTCTGTTTTGCAGGCAATTACGTGGTCGGACGAACCGGTTGCAGCTTTGCCTCATTTTTATGGCACGATTACTTGAAATGAGATGTTGTGGCAGGCTGCTGTTTTTCCACACGTTTGTATCTGCCCAAATGAATGAACGTTGCCCGCGCTTTGTGGGTGTTGTTGATTTGGCAGTAACTGGATAAAAGAGGGATATGAAAATAGGATTGGCACTTGGCGGGGGTGGCGCTCGTGGCGCAGCTCATATTGGGGTGCTGAGGGAGTTGGAGCGGTTGGGTGTTCGGCCGTCTTTAATTACGGGCACGAGCATTGGTGGCCTGATTGGGGCATTGGTGGCGGCTGGATTGGGCATAGATGAGGTAACGGCCGTTTTCCAAAAACTGAATATTGCCCAAATGTATGCGCTACCCGGCAGTGCGCCGGCTCTAAGTGGCAACACCAAAGTAGAAAAGTTGTTGGAAGAAACTTTGGGGCGTATCACTTTTGCTGACCTGAAAATTCCACTGGCCGTGGTAACGACCGATCTTGTTAGCCGTAAGGAAGTTATATTGGATGAAGGGGATGTTATAACGGCCGTTCTGGCCACCATTGCCATCCCCCTGTTATTACCACCAGTGGAACACAATGGGATGGTACTGGTAGATGGGGGCGTGTTAAACAACACACCCTTTGATATTGCTCGTGCCCGAGGCGCCACCTTTGTCATTGCCGTTGATCTGACCAATACAGCCCCTTACGGCACACAAGATGACAACACGCCACCTCCCACAGGCGTTGTAGGGCGCGCATTGGCCATGACCCAACGCCGCCCTACCTGGCAAATCCTTTCCACAGTCACCGATATTATTACAGCCAAATCGCTTAACGCACGCCTGGCTATCTCCCAACCCGAAATTTTGCTGCGGCCACAAATGGGTACTATCGGCCTGTTTGACTTTCATCGGTGGGAAGAGGGAATTGCTGCAGGAGAAACGGCCGTTCGCCAGATCGCCACCGACCTTTGTCAACGCCTGCAACTCCCTGAACCCACCCCACCGCCAGAATAACATACCCAAGGAGAACAGCTCATGCCATTTTTAGGAATAGACGTTGGTGGAAGTGGTATCAAAGGTGCCCTGGTAGATACAGAAACCGGTCAACTTGTTACCGAACGAATCCGCATTCCCTCTCCCCCCACATTTCAGCCCCAAGAAGTACTGGCTACTATTCAAACACTCATTGAACAACTAAACTACCATGGCCCTGTAGGGGTTGGCTTTCCGGCCGTAGTACAAGATGGGATTGTGATGACCCCACCAACAGCCAAAGCATTTCCCAATTGGGAAGGTATCAATCTGGCGCAGGAAATTACCACAACCACCCGCTGCCCAACCATTGTGTGGAACGATGCGGATGTAGCTGGCCTGGCCGAAGTAACATTTGGTGCCGGGCAAGGTGTCTCCGGTGTCATTATGGTATTCACGTTGGGCACTGGTATCGGCAGCGCCATGTTTGTAAACGGCCGTCTTGTTCCCAATCTGGAACTAGGCCGCCTTTATTTACGCCACAAAAAGAAAACGGCCGAACACCTTATGTCAGACCTCATCCGCAAACAAGAAGACCTGAGCTGGGAAAAATGGGGAAACCGCCTCAACAAATACTTCCAATACATCGAACTCCTCTTCTGGCCAAACCTCATCATCATTGGCGGCGGAGTCAGCAAAAAACACGACCGCTTTCTCCCCTACATTCACACCCGCACCCCCATTACAGCCGCCCAACTACGCAACGAAGCCGGCCTCATCGGTGCTGCCCTGGCAGCAGCCACCATACTCACCTGACAAAAGGGTAGAATTACACCCCCCTCATTTGCTATACTGTGGACAAATCTGGTTAACAATTGAGGAAACCACAAACCATTATGTTCAAAAACAAACCCGGACAACGACTGGCCTTTTTGCCCGACACAAACGTAGAAACTCTGGCCGAATGTCTGGTAGCCTTTGCCAATGGGGATGGCGGCCTGATTGTGTTCGGGCTGGACGAAACAGGCAACCAAACTGACACCATCTGGGAAGAAGAGGTCGAATCAGCCATTCGGGAAGCAGCCTCACTGTGTCGCCCCCCCGTTCCCAGCCATTGGCAACAAGTAGAAACAGAAACAGGTACACTCATTGGCGTACAAGTTCCCCGTAGCACCGAACTGCATAGCCTGGCAGACGGCCGTATTCTGGTCCGTAGCGGTGCACGCAACCGCCTGCTCACCGGCACCGAAGTTCAAAATCTGGCCGCCAGCAAACACGTCGCCGAATTTGAAACCGAACCCGTTCCCGGCGCACGCATGTCCGATCTGGACGAAGAAATCATCAACGAATATATGGTCAAACGGGAAACACGCGGTGCAGCCCGCATCACCTCAATCGAGGAGCTTCTATTCGAAATAGGGGCTATCACACGTGAAGGCGATCCGACAACAATTGGTATCCTTCTTTTTGGTAAAAATCCACAAGCCTTTTTTCCCCAAAGTGGTATCGTTTTTGTCAAGTTTTTAGGTACAGAAGCTCGTGGGGCCGATGGCGGAATTGGATACGGCCGTCGTGACGAACTAAACGGCCCTGTTGCCCGCATTGTCGAACGCGCCTGGAACATCATCTTCGAAGAAATGCACATCGGCGCCACAGTAAACCGCCTGGAAAGAGAAGAAATCACCGAATATCCCCGCTTCGCCGTGCGCGAAGCCCTGGTAAACGCCGTTGCTCATCGTGACTACCGGCTGAAAGGGCGTCGCATCGAAATCCGTATGTACGCCGACCGGCTAGAAGTCATTAGCCCTGGCGGATTGCCCGGTTACATGACCCTTGACAATCTTGTTGAAGAACACTTTTCGCGCAACCCACGCCTGGTAAATGGCCTGTTCCAATGGGGTTACATCGAAGAATTGGGACTGGGGATCGATCAAATGATAGAAGAAATGGTCCAGGCCGGACATCCGCCGCCGATGTTCCACGCTACCCCTTATTCATTTACTGTCACTCTATCAAACAAACGGGAAAGAGCGGCCGTACCCAAATGGACTCGCAATATCAACGAGCGTCAGGCACGTGCCCTGGCATATATTCGAGAAAATGGCAGCATCACCAACCGGGAATATCGCAATTTGTGTCCAGGCGTCTCGCCAGAAACGCTGCGCCTTGATTTGGTTGATTTGGTCGATCGGGGTGTTTTGCTCAAAATTGGTTCTAAAAAAGGCACATATTATATCTTGAAATAGCTTTAACCTTGCTTTCGGTAACCATTTTCCCAAATATATGCACGATATCCCAAATTTATCCCAAATCCGATTTGGGATAAATTTGGGATAAATTGGGATTTAATTGCATATCCTTGTTTCTGGTATAATCGATAAATAGATAACACATTTTATTTTTAGAATATACAACTGTTCGGATT
>RFGV01000267.1 GCA_003696605.1 Chloroflexota bacterium
GTGCCATGCCTCTTCGTTGATGGGCTCCCCTACGGTGCCCAGCACACGCAATGAGTCAAGCGAATAGGGTCTTACATAATCCAAGCCGGCCCCCATAAGCGCCCGTATGGCGGTGGGTGCAGTATAGAAGATATTCACTTGGTGCTTGTCTACTACCTGCCAGAAACGCCCCGCATCCGGATAAGTAGGCACCCCTTCAAACATGAGGGTAGTGGCACCGTTCAACAAAGGACCATACACCAGGTAAGTATGCCCGGTAATCCAGCCTATGTCGGCAGTACACCAATACACCTCCCCTTCTTTGTACTGAAACACATTCAAGAAAGTGTAGCCTGCATAAACCATATAACCACCCACTGTGTGCACCACACCTTTGGGCTTGCCTGTAGAGCCGGAAGTGTAAAGAATAAACAGCATGTCCTCGCTGTCCATGGGCACTGCGGGGCATTCGTCAGATACCTGTTTTAGTTCTTCGTGCAACCACACATCGCGCCCTTCCTGCATGTTCACCTCCTGCCCCAGTCGATTTGCTACAATCACCCGCTTCACCGAGTCGCACCCCATGGCAATGGCTTCATCAACCACCGCTTTCACAGGCATTTCTTTGGCACCCCGCTTCATGCCGTCGGCGGTAATAACTGCCACTGCGCAGGCGTCTTTGATACGGTCGGCCAGCGCCGAAGCCGAAAAGCCGGCAAAAACGACCGAATGCACTGCCCCGATGCGGGCACATGCCAACACAGCGATGGCCAGCTCGGGAATCATGGGCATATAGATGGCCACGCGGTCGCCTTTTTGAATGCCATTGCGCTTGAGTACGTTGGCAAAGCGGCACACCTGCTCATAAAGCTCCCGGTAGGTCAGGCGAAGGGGCGCTTCGTCCGGGTCATTGGGTTCCCAAATGATGGCCGTTTTGCCGGCATGGCTTTCCAAGTGGCGGTCCAAACAGTTGTAAGTGATGTTGGTCTTTCCGCCCAAAAACCACTTCACAGACGGGGTGTCAAACTCCCATTCAAGTGTTTTCTGCCAGGGGGCAAACCAATGATA
>RFGV01000268.1 GCA_003696605.1 Chloroflexota bacterium
AGGAAACAGGCCCAATGTTTCCTACACCGAAAACCCCCTTGACCTCTCCAAATACACCCACATCTACGTGGATGACGACGCCCCGCCAGGCGGTACCGGACTCTCCCCGGATTCACCCGTCCCCTCTCTCTTTGAAGCATCCAAAGTTCACCGCTACCATCCCAGTCCAGGTGTCCCCGTCTTCCACCTCGCCCCAGGCATCTACTACGCCTGCCAACTACGGGAAGGAATTTACATCGGCTCTGGCATGTTCAATACCATCATCTCCAGCATCCCCGGACCCAACGGAGAAATCCCTGTAGAATCCGAAAACCCCACACCGGACGCCGACCCCTCAGATCCGTACTGGCATACCTGCGACGTAAAAAGAATCAGCCCCACCATGTGGTACGCCACCGACGACACACCCTACGACATCCAGGCACAAGACATCACCTTTGCCCTTGGCAACAGTGGCTACAACAACAGCGGTTTCCTCATCGGCTCCTGGCTTGTCTTCCACTTTCCTCAAACCCGCCCCGCTCCAGGGAAAATCATCCGCTTCAACCGTGTCCGCGTTACATCCAACATCAACAAAAGCGGCGAATTCCAGGCAAGAGGCATCTTCAAAGCCTGCTACATCGAGAACTGCCCCCGACAACCGATAGAAGTAACCAACAGTATCTTTGGTCCCAGCATCTTCCGCGGCATCGAAGGCGGCCGCATTGATTTCTACACCAACTGGCAGCTCGGCCCCCAACCGGTTACCTTCACCAACAATCTTCTGTACAACTACTACACAGGAAACATCGGTATCAACCTCTACGAAGGATCGCCTGAAATAGTCGTCCAGAACAATATTGTCATCAGTTACTACTATGCCATCCGCGGCCCCCAACTCAATGCCTACTACAACTACCTGTGGAATAACGCCAACGATTATATCTATCCCCCTACCCAGGAAGATTGCGATACATGGCCGGAACTATGTGTTGGCCCCCGCATCTTCCACATGCCCATCACCTACACCGAACCGTATTTCCAACCCTACCCCTTACTTACCGACCTCGGCAACCCGGATCCTGCCTGGAATGACCCCGACGGCACACGAAACGACATTGGCCCATATGGTGGCCCCAAAGCCAGATACCCATTCCCGCATGTGCGCGACACCATCATCACCGGCGACCCGGCACCACCGGCCGGTCAACCCATCACCACCCAAATCCGCCTGACCAATTACGGCGCAAGTGGTTACAACACCATCTTCACCACCACCTTGCCCACAAATGCCCAACTCACCAGCTACACACTAACCCACACCCTGCCCCCAACAATGCCCATCAACACCACCAATACCAATGACACCCTCTCTTTAACCTTCAGCGAGTTTCCCATCAGCACCAGCGTTACCGTCACCCTGCATCTGTCTCCCACAACCACCAACACAGAAACCCTCACGATTCAATCAACCGCGAGCTGGCAAGATGGAAACACCGGCGAAACAACCATCTGGCAGAAAGCAACCACTTACTTTATCAATGCGATGAAACATCTGTTGCCTATGATTTATAGATAGTGGATTGTGGCGCAATAAAGAAGCCGATAGTCTCTCCCTTGAGTGTTGTTGGTTTGATTTCACCGCTGAGCACGCGGAGAGTGCGGAGAATTTGAGAATCGAGGGAAAAACTCAGTGTTTTCAGCGGTCTCTGCGGTGTAGACAAGATGAATGCTCAACAACACTTTGCGGGAAGCATATCAAAAAAGCCCCGTACCCTTTTTGTTTGGGTGCGGGGCTTTTGTTTTCAGGATGTTGATTTATTTGGCGTAGCCAACGGCGCGTGTTTCGCGGATGACGGTTACCTGAATCTGACCGGGGTATTGCATGCTTTCTTCGATGGTTTTGGCGATGTCTTTGGAGAGTCGCATTGCGCCATAGTCATCAATGACGCCGGGCTTGACGAGGATACGGATTTCACGTCCAGCCTGGAGGGCATAGGCACTTTCTACGCCGGGGAAGGATGTGGCGATTTCTTCGAGGGTGCGCACGCGCTTGATGTAGTTTTCCAGGCTTTCGCGGCGGGCGCCGGGGCGGGCGCCGGAGATGGCGTCGGCGGCTTCGACGATGATGGCTTCGACAGATTCCTGGGGTACTTCGTGGTGGTGGGAAGCGATGGCGTTGACGACGATTTCGGGGACGCGGAAGCGACGGGCGAATTCGGCGCCGAGCATGGCGTGGGTGCCTTCTTGTTCGTGGTCCATTGCTTTGCCGAGGTCGTGGAGCAGGGCGCCCATTTTGGCGATTTCGACGTTGGCGCCGAGTTCGGAGGCGAGTACGGCGGCGATTTTGGCGGCTTCGACGGCGTGGTGGAGCTGGTTTTGGCCGTAGGAGGTGCGGTATTTGAGTCGGCCGAGCATTTTGATGATTTCGGGATGGAGGCCGTGTACGTTGGCTTCGTAGGCGGCTTGTTCGCCAGCTTCTTTGATGATTTGGTCTACTTCTTTTTGGGCGTCCTGGATGAGTTTTTCGATGCGGGCGGGGTGGATACGGCCGTCTGCGATGAGTTTTTCCAGGGCGCGGCGGGCTATTTCACGGCGGACAGGGTCGAAGCTGGAGATGGTAACGGCTTCGGGTGTGTCGTCTACCACGATATCGACACCGGCGGCTTGTTCGAAGGCACGAATATTACGGCCGTTTCGCCCGATAATACGTCCTTTCATATCTTCGTTGGGGAGGGGCACAACCGAGACGGTGATTTCAGCCACCTGATCGCTGGCGATGCGCTGGATGGCCATAGCAATCAGTTCTCGGGCGCGGGATTCGGCCGTTTCGCGGGCCTCATCCTCAATCTCGCGCATCAGCCGCGCCATATCTTGCCGTGCTTCTTTCTCCACCTCTTGCAAAAGCACCTGTCGCGCCTCTTCAACAGACATATTCGCTACTTCTTCCAGCTTGGCCCGGTGCTGTTCTTCCAGCTTATTCAGTTCATTTTGCTGCCGATCCAGCCTGCTTTGCCGCTTATTCAAAGCCTGTTCCCGTGCTTCCAGTCGCTTTGCCTGTCGATCCAGATTCTCGCTACGACGATCCACACGTTCTTCAGCCCGCGCCAGGTCCTGATAGCGGCGCTCAATAATCTTTTCCGCTTCCTGACGAATCTGCTGAGCTTCTTCACGGGCTGTGGCCAGCATGGTTTCGACTTCTTTTTCTGCCAGTCTGCGTTTTTCTTCTGTTTCCTGTTTCAGTTGTTCATAAACGGCTTCAGTACGTGGTTTCATGTAATAGCGCGTAACCACTGCTGCTACTACTGCCCCCAGAACCACGCCGATGCCCAATCCAATTAGTAATTCAGGCATGGTCTTTCTCCTTTTCGTTGGTTAGGTGTCAGATTTTGTATTCGTTGCTTGCCAAAGTTCGTCAATAATCTCAAGAATAATTTCGTAGCCAAATCCACGACGTTGTAAAAATTGGCCCAGTTTTGTTTTGAATGCTTGTTCTGGTAAATTTCGCCAGCGATAAAGCTGTTTTTGGGCGGCCTTGCGGGCGGCATCCAATTCGTCCACGGTCTCAATGGCTGCTTCAATTGCCTCACGGGACACACCTTTGGCCATCAATTCCTGTTGCAAGGCTATTTTGCTGCGCGGGCGGAAGGTTTCCCGTTGTTCCACCCAATATCTGGCGAATGCCTTGTCATCTATCAGGTTCAAATCAGTCAGGCGGTCCAAAACGGCCGTAATTGTTTCTGGCTCATGTCCTTTTTGCTGTAAATACCGCCGCAATTCAGTTCGACTTCTTGGCCTATAGGTGAGATAGCGCAACGCCTGCTCTTTTGCTGTCTCCAGGGCATTCTCCTTTTGCAAGCGGGCAATATCAGCCTCCGAAAGCAATTGCCCCAGAGAGAGTCGTGCTGCCACAATGGCAGGCAGGCCAAAAGCAAACTCGCCGTCCAAATAAACGTTGACCCGATTCTTGTTCCGTTTTTGGGTTGTTAATGCTGTCACTTTTTTCATTGATTACTTAAAACACAGACACAACGGCCGTGTTTCCCACCTAAAACAAAAAACCGTGGTAAATCACCACGGCCATTGGTCAAAAATCACTCTTCCTGCTCAGAAGAGTACAATACTGGTTTGTGATAGATCAACAGAAACGGACAACCTTACCA
>RFGV01000269.1 GCA_003696605.1 Chloroflexota bacterium
CTCCAAGACCAGTATCCTTCGAGATACATGGATAAATAGCGTAAGTAGATGTATTTAGTTTGACAACAAAAAAGAATGTCCATGTATCTATCCGCTCAAAATTCATAATTGTACTAGATGAAAGTGCAAGATCGTCATCCACCCCATCAAACCGCACTACCGGCTTTCCGTTCACGACATTTGTCCAGTATATTGGCTTATTGGTGGTTGTCGCCTGCGTAGCGTGATTCCCATTCCCGCTCTGGTCCTCCCATGCCCCAACCACATCTCCGTCATTCACCGCCGGCGTCCCGCCCACGCTGTCCTGCCAGACGCCGGCGTCGGCGCGCAACCATAGTTGAAGGCCGGGGATATCTGCCGGCGAGAATGCACCACCCAACACAGCCAGGTTTATAGCTGCCTGCGATAATGGTAGACTGCCAATCATGATCTCGCTCATGCCGTTCGCTCCATGACCAACATCTGTACGATCATATTGTCGGCTGCTGCATCTACAGCGTTATTGTCGAAAATGCGTACATCATAACCCGCCGGCAAGATCAACGTTGGCGGAATCGCAACTGTCGCATGATTGGAATCCACAATAGATGTGTCATTCGCAACCCCGGGCGCGAATTCATAGTGATAGCTCGTGGATTCGGCCTGTGTCAGCCGTACCCGATAGGATGCAATTACATCGTCAGCAGTATCGCGCACCTGGATTTCCAACTGCCGGGTACCAACTGTTGCGCTGGTAGATAGCTCCACATGGATGCTCATGATGTGCCACTCTTTACCCGCCGTAACGGTCAGCGTTTTGTCGCTATCCCCCAGCGTTTCATCTGCCTGCAATGCCGGCGCCCAGCTCGAATGCGTTTTAACCGCCCCATCGGCATCCACCTGAACATTTTGGCGGTCTGTCCCATCATCGCCTTGAATCAAAACGCCCTTGCCCAGGGCGCCGGCCTCGGCAACGAACGTATCCGCCGGCATACTGGCTATATCCACATCCCCGATGTTGTTTGTGCCGGCAGGCAGCGCAGGCAGGCTGACAACATCTACATCCCCAATATTGTTTGTCCCCGCCGGCAATGAAGGTAAACTCGCAACATCAACGTCACCGATGTTGTTGGTCCCTGCCGGCAAGGGGGCATTTATATTCACATACAATCGACCACTGTCGTCCACAATGAGCGGAATATAATCCCCATCAGCGTTGGCAAGAGCCGTTGCAGTATCCTTGCGCACTGCCAACAGCATAATTCCCCCATCACCACTCGCATGTGCCGAGTCCTCAGCAGCGATTTTTAACTTCGTTGAACTGTCCAGGGTCCCATCCATCAACTTAACGAACTGTACAACGCCGGTCCCCAGAACCCCATCCGTCAACTCATCTGCCAGAACGACCTTGCCCGATCCTTCTGTAATTGCTACATTATCCGCCATAGCTTATTCCCTCGTAATTGCAAGTAATAATCCGAATGCTGATCCCCGTGGCGCAAATTTCTCTACTTCACACTGCAAAGAGAGAGGCAATAGAGATGACACGCTCAGCGTTTCAGTTAATGCCAACAGTAACCCCATTGGCCGGCCCGTGGCAACTACCGCGAAATCCACGCTGGCAGACAATAACACATTTACATCTGACTCTGCCGCAAGCGTGACAGTGGTATCATGAATGCCTGCCAAAGTGGTCATACAATGGCATCCTCGTTAATGACAATATTTCCAACCAATGCCGTGGAGACATTGCCGGCCACATCCGTGATTTGGGCCTCATGGTAATACTGACCGCTTAAGCCGGCTGTATCTGCCGGATCAAGCGTGATAGTGAAAGTATTACCAGAAATCGTGATCCCATTGCTGGTACTTTTGCTGACCCGGGTCGTCCCATTGACAGAATCCTTAATCACATATTCGATAGTAGCGCCGGCCAACGCCACACTATTGCCGGCACTATCCGTCACCATTACCTGAATCAGCTTACTGTCCCCGGACCACATTGTAAAATTTTGCGCTGTTTTGGTCATTTTACTTCAATCTGTAACAGGCCACTGCGTAATCCATACGCAAGGTTTCTACGCATACTCATGTCAGGCCATTCTACATCCATTTCATCGCCTACAAACACCTTAACCGTTCCATCCACAAAGGCATAAATGTAATCGGTTAAAGAACTATCGTCCCATGGCCATGGCCACCCATCTTCCGGCGCAGTCCAATCATCTCGATCTTTTGCAATCTGCTGAACTGCCTCACGAAATTCCTCTTCTGTCTCTGCTTTCATGACAGGATGCGTAGGATCATAATCCCACTCATATCCATCCCAGGCCACACTTCCCAACCACTCAGCGTTTTTCCCTACCCCAATATAAAAATCCGCTCGGGTCCCCATCCTTTCTCCCTTTTTCCCTTTCTCCCTTTTTTCTTTACTCCCTGCGCAACTTCTCCAATTCCCGGCTCAACGTGGCCACCACCTGCGCCAGCGCATCATTCCAGCCACGAATATAATCATCTTCCCCATCCGCCGGCGGCTCCACCCCCTTGCCATTGCCCTCCAGCAAAGGGATGAACCGGTCACGGAACCAGAGGCCGCCATCCGGGCACTGCGTATAATTCAGCCCCAGGATCTCGTTGTGCGCCTTCGCCGGTGCCACATCCGTCCCCAGCCAATCGTGCGTGATCCGCCGCGTAATGCGCAGCATCTCCGCCTGCGCCGCCAGCAGCTCATCATCTGGCACATGATCGTGATAAGTCCCCACCCAACAATAGCCAATCCACTTCTCGTTCTGGCCCTTGACATGCGCCCCCCACTGCAGCGGATTCCGCGCCAGGCGCAACTTGCGGTAAATCCGACTGCCCGACCGATAGCAATACGCCAGGAAGTGGTAGGCCATGCCGCCCAGACCGCGATTGATGTTGGCCTGATAGATGGCGCGGCTGGAAGATTTGGGCGGGCCGGCACTGTGGTGGAAGGCCCAA
>RFGV01000270.1 GCA_003696605.1 Chloroflexota bacterium
ACACTCCTTGTGTTATATGTGATGTGTGTGAAGGTGAGGCCTTACCTATAATTGGATAGTATAACGTCGTTTCTGTAAATTTTGGCAAAGGCAGACCACTTCCAGTCAGCCAAGCAGCACCAGTTGTTCTGCTTCAGGAGAATCCATTGAAAAACTGGTTTCGTTGGGGGACAAGTCCAGGGATTTGGCCGTCGGCAAAAGTTGGTTTGAGCCAATATTTGGTACGGGGGAAGCCGCGAATTGTAACGGTTTGCTCTTGACGGGCAACGGCCGTTAACAGAGATGTCTGCTCCGCAAACGGCCGTTTCCCACCCCACCTACCTCGTCTCCGTCACCTTCTGAATACCACGCGGCGTATCCACCTCATAGCCGCGCGTGTGCGCCAGATACAGGGCAAACAAATGCCTGTTTTCGTAACCAAACAAGCCACAATCCTGAAATGTGTATCTGCCTGCCATTCAGAAGTGATGCAGATATTCTGGTGACAATACAAGACCCTTAATTGGGTATGGGTATCTTGCCCCGATACGGCCGTAAATTGGATGAGATTGCCTGAAGAATAAACCATTGGCCACATGGAAATTGTGATTCGCCAATCTCGCTTCGATTATACGTAAATGAAAAAGGCCCCAGCATCTGCCGGGGCCTTTCCTGTTGAGAACAGGGCTATTGGCGTCTTATAAGAGGCAGAAAGAGATTATCCAGCTTATCCAAAAAGTTTTGCCAGAACCCGGAGCGAACTTCGTAGTTTGTGCTGACCGCCGTGCCTACTGTTGGCTGACCGATAGTGCTGTTAATTTGGAAATTGGTCGAGCTGATGGTGCCGCCTCCAGTTGCCATGACATTCCATTCCAAGGTGAAGTTGGTTGATGACAGGGTGGTTTGGTAAATACTGGGGGGTGCTTGAGGAACGGCCGTTTGTGCCGCCACCCTTCCTTGCCAGACGAGAAAAGAAACGGCCGTTACCAAAACCAATAACCCTGAAAAAATCACGGTTACCCTTTTTCGATTCATTCGTTCCCCTCCTCAGCCAGACTTTGCTCTTCCGCCAACGGCATCCGCAGCGACTCATACCCGGCACGATGCGCCACAATCCGGTAATCAAACCCGATATTCGACGTACCGCCACCAGACTCCCGCACCTCAAAACCTGTCGCCGTCTTGTTTGCCACATACAGGCCATTGCTGTCTCCCAGCGGCGTCAGGAACACATGATACTCTCCGTTCAAATCAACAGAACTGGCAAATACGGGGTCAATCACTACCTGTGCTACCCCATTTTGCAGTTGGCCGCTGCCAAAATCCTCCAGCCACACTTCCGGGCTTTCAATGGTGTAAACCAACCGCTGCCCGCCTTGTGCCGCAACAACAGCACTCTTTGTGCCAGCAGCCGTATAATCACCATTTTCATTCACAGTAAATACCGATGTGCCAACCCCATTTACAATCTCAAAAGCTCCACCTGAGTTACCCCCGATATCCAGATATACATACACGCCATCCTCTGAGTAGAGTGACAGGTCGTCGTTTTGGCCGGTAGGGCCATAAAGGGTGCCTGTTTGACCTGTACCATCTTCGCCAGTCACACTGCTGTTAAGAACGATACCCTTGTCCCCATACACATACAAAGCCGGTACAGGGTTTGATGTTTCCCGGTTTTGCAAGGTCAACATTCCGCTAATGGGAAGCCCCAAATCTGCGCTGACTGTTTGAGATACGACAGCACCAGGCATCAGTGTCAAGGCATAGGGTGCACCATATAACTTTTGGCGGGGAGTTAATGTCTCTGTAATGGTGCCATTACTTACCTGGATTTCCAGCCATAACGGCTGTGCCAAATCCTCCGGCTCCAGACCGGAAACAATGGTGTCTGGCCCAATAACCGAACTAAACAAACCATTTTCAACAGAAACATTGCTTTCTTTTTCTGTATAAATCAGGTCCCCCCCTGTACTATCGTTATAGAGGGAATAAATAAACGTATATTGACCGTCCAGCACCTCGCCATTGGCATCTGTCAACCGCCCCTGGTAGGTAAATTGTGGTGTCTGAACCGCACACCCAATGACCAGCAGGGCCAACAATGCAATGCCGATCATTTCAATTGTCTTGATCTTTTTGTATAACATTATGCTACTCTCCTTTTTGTAAATAGCTTGATAAACAATATAAAACAGGGGGAAACGGCCGTTATTTACTCCGAGAGATTCACCAGCGAGGCAGTATTAGAGGATAATCAGTGGGGGGAGAGCAATATGTCTGAGACCGAACGGTAGGTGCCTGCTTGTAAAGTGCCGTGTACGCTTGCAGCAAAACCAAATTGCGACTAATTGCGCTGTGATTGAGCAAAAGCGTTTTGTATTCAATCCCTGTAAACAGTGTAAGTGAACAAGCGTCAGTAATTTGTAAATTATTAAACACCCTTTTTATCAAGCAGTTTATTGACCCAAGTTGGGACAAAACTTAAGAATCCAGAAGCGTGGATGTAGATGCACGCTTGCCCACTCATAACCTGGGCACACAATATCGCCAAATTACGCACATAGTTTGACCTGAATTTTGATAGTATTGAGGTGAAGATTGGCAGCCTTTGCCAGGTATTTCACACTATGCTGACACAGGCCTGAAAGGGGGCGTGGATATGAGGGGAGGCGCGTCTGGATTTGTCAGGGCGGCGCGAATTTGTTCGGCCAGTATTTCGATGCCAGGTGGGCGCATCAGATCGTGGTGGTTGCCGGGTATGGTGTAGGTGTAGATTGGTCCGCGCACAACTTTTTCCCATCCCATGAGCGGGTTGCTGGTGTCGCGGTAGATGTCGCCGTATCCTTCTGTGGATTTGAATAGCGTAAGGGGGCCGTTGTAAGGACGGGGAATGTAGAGGTAGAAGGCGGTATTGTTTATGCGGGTTATTTGCTGAATGAGCCGGTCTTGTTCGGTTTGGGAACGGTTGGGCAAGTTGGATATGAGTGGTGCAGGTGTAGCGGAGGAAGACGGCCGTTTTCCCCATAGCTGTTTCAGATTTTTGGCTGGGGATAACCATAACCTGTTACGCACTTGAATAAACAACCTGGCTCGTTTTTGTGGTGACAGGCGCAAGCGGGTTCCCAGCTTCTCAATTATCCAGCGCACGTAATGCAGTCGGGGGGATTGGGCTGGCGTATCAATAATTCCCAAAAAGGCGACCTTTTCTCCTTGTGCCTGCAGCTGCCGGGCCATTTCAAAGGCCACGACGCCTCCCATTGAATATCCAGCCAGATAGTAAGGGCCTTGTGGTTGGCGAGTACGCATGAGCTGAATATAGTGGGCAGCCATTTCTTCAACAGTACGAAGAGGGGGGGCTTCGCCGTTTAGGCCGACAGAACGGAAGGCGTAAAACGGCCGTTTTGTGCCTAGCAATTGCGCCAACCGCACATAAATCAATACATGCCCACCGCCGCCATGCACACAAAACAATGGTGGTTCATCCCCCATTACCTGAATGGGCACAAGTGCTGAATCCGCTTCTGAAGAATTGGTTGTCTCTAAACTGGCTGCCAACTGCTCAATCGTATTCGCTGCCAGCATTGTCGTTAGCGGCAAATTCTTGCCTGTCAGTTGTGCGATGCGGTCAAAAATGGCCAATGCCTGACGAGATGTACCACCCAAATCGAAAAAATTATCCCGTATGCCAATATTGGAAACACCTAAAACAGATTCCCAAATCTGTTTCAGTTGCATTTGTAACACGGTTTGGGCGGGAACGAACGTCGGGCGTTGTTTGGCAGGGGATGATGGGGGCTGATATCGCACCAGGCATTGACGCAGTTGTTGCCCCAATATACGCACATAGGGTTCGCGCACAATGTCCATATGGTTGCCGGGCACTTCGAACATTTCGACGCCCTGTCGGGCAATCTTGCCCCATCCTAACAAACGATCTGGTGAACGTACTGTCCCCCGCTTGTAACCCTGGATGGATTTGAAAAGGGTAATCCGTCCAGGATAGGGTTGCGGAATGTAAAGGCGAACGGCACGGTCGTTTTTTTCAAATATACGGCGCATTCGTTGGTCTTCTAGTTGAGAACCGTAGGCATCGGTTTTGATGGGTGGGGCTGTGTCTGATTCGGCCGTTTCCGAATTCGTTATCCGTAATTGTTGACGCAAGTGTGCCTTGTGAGCCACCTCCATGCCACCTGACCTCTGCCGGAAACGCCGCCAACGCCCCTGCCATTTTTGCACAAAATCAGGGATGCCCCGTCGTAACAGATAATTGGCTCGGAACAATCTATCCCGAATGGCCAGGAACAGATTTTCTTCCTGAATATCGGAAAGGCGCAACAAACGCCCCAGTCGTCTGGTGCCTGCCCGCAAGTAGCGAAAATAGGGGCTTTGGGCGGGGGCATCAATGATTGCCAAAAATTCTATGGTTTCCCCCATCGCTGTTAGTTGTTGGGCCAGCTCAAAGGCGACAATTGCCCCTGCTGAATATCCACCAATAAGGTAGGGGCCATGTGGTTGCACTTTTCGGAGGGGCTTGAGATAGTAAGCGGCTATATCTTTAATACTCCAGGTGTCTATTTCCTCTTCTACAAGGCCAGGAATGAGGAAGGTGTAAACTGGCTGGTCAGGGCTGATGTTTTGGGCAATGCGGGCAATGGCCAGGCCGTTGCCACCAGCGCCGGGAATGCAGAAAAACGGCCGTTTTCCTTCTTCCCCCTTCTGGATGACAACTAGCGTTGACCATTGATCATCTGCTTTTTCGCGCAAGATATTGGCCAGTGACTCAATCGTGTTAGCTTCAAGCAAGGTAGAAAGCGGCAAATAGTGACCGGTCAACTTTTCAATTTCCAGAAAAAGGCGCATTGCTTGCCAGGAACTGCCACCAAGGTCGAAGAAGCTGTCACGAACGCCAATCCCTTGGATACCAAGGATGTTTTCCCAGATTTGTCGCAGTTGGAATTCGAGCATGTCGTGGGGAATGGTGCAATCACGGGGGGAATCGGCCGTTTTTTGTGGCGTCACCACGTTTGCTGCCGACTGTTTCTTCCCCCACCATGCCGGCAACGCCGAAAGGGGCATCATTTCATCGGCCAAAAATCCATCCAGCACTGTCTCGAATGCGGCCACAATTGTTTCCTGCTCAGTCGGAGAAAACACATCTTCATGAAAATCAAAATAAAATTCCAGACTATCCCGGTCAGCAAATTCATGCACGTGCAATGCCAGCGAATCGCTGCCAAAACCCGGATGTAGCATTTCCTGATCAACAGGCTGGTCAGCAAAAGTAAGCAGCGGGCGTTGATGGTAATTGAACATCAGGTCGTGCACCTTGTTTCCATGCGCCACCAGGGATGTACCATATTGATAGTGGCGCATCATTCCCCTGCTTTCTTTCTGCATCTTTTGAATCAGAGTAAGGAATGTATCATTTTCGGTGATGGTGATCTGAACGGGACATAATTCCATCAATGCGCCAATGGTCTGGCGAAAAGCCAGGGTTGGTCGGTTATGGACAGGAGAAAGAAACGTGAGGTATTCCTGACCGGTAAGCCGGTGGAGTAGCGCGAAGTAAAGTGCTGCCAGAACGTTGTAGGTGGATAGTTCGGTAGTGAGGGAGAAAATGCCTTCGCGAGTGGTAATTTCTTTAAGTTGACGGGTACGTTCAGCGCCGGGTTTGTAGGTAATACGGTGAACGTTGACGCTTTTTTTGGTGGCTGTTTTCCCTAAAAATGGCAAAGGTTCGGCCGTTTTGGTGAGTTTTTTCTGCCAGTAGGTGGCGGAACGGGTATGCTGAGGTGATTTGCGGTAGGCAAGTTCATACTCTGCGTAAGCTTCAAATGGGGCAAGGGGAGGCGGGAGGCTGGATTCGCCGGATTGTAAGCGTGCATAGCAGGCCAGAACGTCATCGTACACTAAAAAGGTGGAACCGGCATCGGTAATAAGATGGTGTTGGTTCAGGTACCAGATGTGGCGTTTGGGGTTGAGGCGGATGAGGGCTGTGTCAAAGAGGCGGGTTTCGAGGGAAAACGGCCGTTTTATCCTTTCTTCCATCCAGGCCTTAGCCGCAGCTTCCGGATCAACCTCGCCAGACAGATCCACCAGCAACAATCCATCTGGCATTTCTGGCAAAACATACCGTTGCGGCACACCATCTTCCTCTACAATCACAGTCCGAAACGCATCACTCCGCGCCAAAAACATCTGAAACGCCTGCTGAAACACAACTGGATCCAGCGGACCAGAAAATGTAAATGCCAGTGTGCCCGTAAACATCGGCACATCTGCCCTTAATTTCTGACCAATCCAATACAACAATTGCAGACGTGTGAGATTAGAGCGGGAATACAGGTCGCTCGAAATATCGGTATGGCTGGATGAAGTGACGGTACGCTGCTGTGACATAGTCGATGTATTTTTCTCGTTTTTCGTCAACGCCGAGTACACCCGAATGACGTACAGGCATATATTTATGTATGCAATTATCCAAAAAGATATCGGTACATGCGCCTGGCTGGCGATTTGCTAATCCGATTCATGAGTAACAAAGGGATGCCGAGTCCGGCTGCCACCATAACAATCTGATAAAGCAGTTGATTGCCCAGCACCCAGGGTGTAAATCGGTACATAAGCGTACCTGTTAAATCCAGCACCTGGTCAGTGAGCAGGTACACACCGTAAGATTTTGTGCCAATATCTGACAATTCGGCAGGTAGTGGCCGAGAGAGTTTGTCGAAGGCCAGGAAAGTGAAAATGAATGAAATACCGTAAAGGGTACTGGAAATAGGCGAGAAGGAAGCAACACGCCGCCAGTCCATGTTGGTAAGATGCAAGAGTGTCTCAAATTCTACCAATGAGGCAATCAATAGCAGAATTGTGGCCACCAGAAAAACCCAGCGGGTTCGCATAAGGAATTCTTTGAATTGTTTGAAGTGAAACCCAATGACGAGCCCCAAAGCAAACCAGAAAATGCGAATGGGGAAGAACCAGATGGGTGTTAGTCGAATGAGGGTGTCAATGGTTGGGTTGGAAATGTCAAGCAAGTTGAAGTAGCGGAGGGCTTGGACGGCGAATTGAATAACGGCCGTTGTCACCAAAAACAGCTTCCAATGCTTCTTTGCCAGCGGCACCATAAACCGAGAAACAACATACAACTGACATATTAGCGGCACATAATAGTAGGCTGTCGTTGCCTGTCCCAGCAAAAACCGGCGCACATATTCCATTGGTGACAATATTTGCCCATATGCCAATGCTTTTCCTGTGAAAATCACCGTTGACCAGATGAAATATGGAATAAGAAGATAGAGAATTCGAGTCCAAATAACCTTCCACTCTATCGTTTCATTCTTGCGACCGGTAGCAAATGCCACAAAGTAACCGGACACAAAGAGGAAAACACCTACCCCAAACGCCACAGCCCGACGAATGAAGAGCAGGGAGTAATAAGTAGGTGTTCCATACTGATCAAAATTAGGCACACTGACATCCGCATACCGATTAGTCCAAAAGAATAGTGAATTGAACCCGTACACGGTGGAGTGAAATAACACCACACATATAACAGCAATGCCTAATAAAGTGAGTAAACGTCTGGTCATTTTTTATTCGGATCCAACTCGTGCTTTTATGAATAAACCAACCCAATCATCTGTTTATGCGCTTTGAAGCTGTGTCAGGTAATCGGTGATGGCCTGAATGCTCTGAAAGTTATCGAGTGTTACGTCTTCGTCGGGAACTTCGATGTTGAAACGTTCTTCGACGAATGAGACAAGTCGCAATACGCCAAGAGAGTCAATGATGCCGGACGCAAGCAGGTTTTCGTTTACGTCTAAATCACCACCAGCACCGTTCATTAGTTCTTCCTTGATGTATTGTTTCAAAATCTCAACTGTATTCATGATTAACTCCTCTTTATATTTTGGGGAAAGTTTGGTTGTTTTTCGAAATAAGTTAGGTTTAGGCATATGCCTGGGCAGAAACGGCCGTTTTCTTCGCCCGCGCCTTGGCATTCACCTTCCGAATAGCCTGCAATCCGGGCGACGGTGGATCCTGATACACCCGCCCTGCAAACAAATCAATAAAATCATCCACATATCGCGTATGCACAAAGAAAGCAAAAGACAATGGATTCTCCCAGAAGCAATCCACCAAGTCTTCAATCACATCCATACCCAGCTCACTATATGCCTGATAATCTGCAAACGGATTCTCCGCATCCCGATTCTCGCCATTCATATATCCGGCAATCGCCTGAGCCGCCAACCGTGCTTCAGTCAGGGCAAAATGCAACCCAAACGAAAAAATCGGGTCAATAAAACGATGCGAATCACCGACACAAAGAAATCCTTTACCAGTAAATTGCTTGACGTGATAGGAATAATTCGACGTCGCCCGCACCTCCTCGACCAACTCCACATCTGGCACACGCTTCGACAGCTCCGGATTAATCTTGTGCATCTGCTGGAGGAAATACGAACGCATATCCCCCTCATAAGCACGGTAATAATCAGATGGAGCAACAACGCCAATACTCACCGTTTCGGCATCAATCGGAATAAACCAGCCCCAATGATTTTTCTTTTCGTAGAAAATCAGGGTATTGTCCTGCTCGTCCCGAATAGCTCCCTTGACATGAGAATACACGGCTACCTGCCGGTCATATTTACCTCGTTCCTTCTTGCTGGCCACACCAGCATTTGACAAAAATGTGGCCGCTCCAGAGGCATCCACCACAACTTCGGCATGAATCTCTTCTACTGAACCGTCAGCCAGGCGCACCTGCACACCACACACAGCCCCATCCTCAGCACGCAGCACTTTTGTGGCCTGCCCCTGAATAAGGGTTGCGCCCTGGGCAATCGCATGATCAAGTACCATCTTGTCAAAATCACTGCGGCGCACTTGCCAGGTAAAGGAATCTTGCAAATTGCCCTGCTCATCCCGTTTCATAACCGGAACCCAAAAAGTATTATTACCACCCTGTCCGTAAACAAGAACGCCGTATTTGACTGGGTGATTGCGCTTGAGCATTTCTTCTTCCAGCCCCATGGCGCGTACCATGTTGCCGCATTCACCAGTCATTGATTCACCGATATGAAAGCGAGGGAACTGCTCCTTCTCGATGATAATCGACTGGATACCATGTTTGGCCAAAAAAACGGCCGTTGCTGCCCCACCCGGACCACCACCTACAATAACTACATCTGTCTTCATCATTTCAAGCCTCCTAAATAATTCCAATGTTACACACTTGCCCCATTCTTCATGGAAAGCGCCTGCAACTCACGCCGATTAATCTTGCCTGTGGAAGTCCGCGGAAAATCCCTCATCACATGAATCGTAACCGGAACAGCATAATGAGGCAGTTTCGTATTGGCATGACGAGCCAACATCGCTGGCGTCAGTTCCACCCCCTCTTTGGGAATAACAGCCGCTTCAATCAAGTTACTTCCCTCACCATCCGGCACGGTATAAACGGCCGCTTCCTGCACTCCCTCATGCGACAACAACGCCACTTCTACCTCATCTAACTCCACACGATAACCCCGCGTCTTTACCTGACGGTCTTTCCGTCCCAAATATTTATAATTCCCGTCCGGCAATAACTGCACCAGGTCACCCGTGCGATAAAACACATCCTCATAAAACCCAAACACCTGCCGCCGGTAAAACCCCTTCTCATTCAAATCCGGGCGTCCCCAATAACCACGCATCACCGTACCACCACGTACCAACAATTCCCCCACTTCTCCAGGTGGCACCGGATTATCATCAGCATCCACCACCAGCATTTCTTCATTGGCACACGGAATACCAATGGGAATTGGTTCATCCGTCTGAGGAATCTCGTTAACATGGTAAAACGTACATACATTCGTTTCCGTAGGGCCATACAGATTACTAAAGCGGGCATGGGGTAACATTTGCATCAGTCGGCGCAGATGTTTGGTGGGGAACACCTCCCCGGCAAACAATACCCAACGCAACGCACTCAAGTCCCGTGATTCCAGTACCCCCCGCTCCATCATCTGGATCAGGGCAAAAGGCACCGAATAAGAAACTGTGATGCGCTCATCCTGCAACAGTTTGGAAAGACTGGCCGGAAACTTGGTGACAAATTCCGGAATAATCACCGTTGTACCACCAGCAATTGCTGTGGCGTACATATCAAAGGTAGAAAGGTCAAAGTGGAATGGCGCGTGGTTGCTTACCCGATCTTCTGACGTAAGGCCATATTCATCAGCTGCCCATTCAGCAAAACTAAGCGCACTCCGATGTGTGTGCATAATGCCTTTGGGCGTACCAGTAGAACCGGAAGTATAAAGGATGTAGGCCAGGTCTTGCTCGATAACGTGAATATTGGGACGGGCAGTGGGTGGTGCATTCACCACGCTATCCCATGTGATGCACTGCACTCCCAGATTGGCTTGTGGTTCAATACCAATCACTGTGGTCAGGTTGGTCTCAGCTACCATTTCTTTAACTTGTGGCAGTTTATTGGGCTTGGTAACCAAAACCTTGATGCCACAATCCTGGATCACAAAGTTGAGTCGGGAAACAGGTGCGAAAGGATCGAGGGGCACATAAGCACCGCCGGCTTTCATGATACCGTAAACGGTAACGGCCGATTCCAGATCCTTATTCATAAACATTCCAACCCGATCACCGCGACGCACTCCCTGCTGCTGCAACAAGCACGCCAACGCATCAGCACGTCGTTGTAACTCTGCGTAAGTCAACGCCTTACCATTACAACGCACTGCTTCTTTATCCGGATAACGCTCCGCTGCCTGGTCTAATACTTGTGGTAATGAAATTCTCATCGCTACAACCCCAATAGCCGGGCAATGATATTCCGTTGAATATCCGATGTGCCCGAATAAATGGTGCCGCCAATCGCGTCACGCAAGTCCCGTTCTACTTCAAACTCAGTCATATACCCGTAGCCCCCATGAATACGGATGGCATCCAGGCTAGACTGTACAAACGCCTCACTTAAATACAATTTAGCCATTGCTGCTTCCATATTGGCCGACTTACCCTGACTTTTCAGCCAGGCTACTTTGTAGAGCAACAAACGAGCTGTTTCCAGCCGGACTTTCATTTCGGCAATACGGTTGGACACAGACTGAAACTTGCCAATAGGCTGATTGAATTGTTTGCGTTCTCGTGCATACCGAATACATGTCTCTAACTGTCGCTCCATCGCCCCCAAGTGGCTACCCAAAATGCAACTTCGTTCCCACTCCATTGAGCTGGTAAAGATACGTGCTCCGCCCCCTTCTGGCCCCAGCCGATTTTCTTCGGGCACAAAACAATCTTCCAGAATTAGCTCACCCATTGGTGAAGTACGCAAGCCCATTTTTTCGATGTCGCGGCTGACGCTAAAACCGGGAGTGCCTTTTTCGACGATGAATGCAGTGATTCCCCACATACCAACATCTGGGTTAATGGTGGCAAACACCACAGCAATGTCGGCAATTGGGGCACTGGTTACGAACATTTTTGTGCCGTTCAGAATGTATCCGCCTTCAACTTTTTCGGCACGGGTGCGCAAGCTGTATGCATCGGAGCCGGAGTCTGGTTCTGTCATGCCGTGGGCACCAATGATTTCGCCGTTTATCAGGCGGGGTAAGTATTTGCGTTTCTGGGCTTCGGTGCCCATAGTGAGGATGGGGTGCTGCACGCTCCACATTTGGGCGTTGAGGGCGAATATGAGGCCGTTGTCGCGGCAGGCATACCCTAACCCTTCCATTGTGAGCATGGTGGTGAGGATGTCATCCCCTGTGCCGCCATATGCTTCGGGGAATGAGAGACCCAGAATGCCAAAGCGGGCGCATTTGAGCCAGTTTTCGCGAGAGAAACGGCCGTCTCTGTCCCGCTCTATCAATCCTTCGTTTAGCTCGTTGCGGGCAAATTCAATGACCGCGTTTTTGAATTCGAGTTGTTCGTCGCTCCAGGAAAAATCCATTTGTAAAACCTTCTCGATGTTAGTCTCTCTACCCCTTGCATCTTACTCAGGCAAGCTTACAATGTGGCTTACCGGGAATTGTTTACTTATGTCAACTTGTTGCGGTTTTGGGGAAATACCAAATAGCAGGCGGATAGAAACTATCCATCTACCTGTCACACATAGCATAGAGTAAGAGGGAAAGGTTACTTTTTGTCTTAAGGAAGGTTAGCTGGGGTCAAAACGGCCGTTTCCATCCGCACCGTACAAAGCTCGCAGATAGTCACACATATGTGCGTACACCTCTTCATCTACTTTGCGACCATGTGACCGCCGAAAAGAGGCAGGAACCTGGCGGGGTTGGGGCACGGGTGCGCCATGCTCATTCATAAAGCGGGCAATACGCGCTATTTCCTGACGGGGTTGAGCACACAGCGACTTGTAATGAATGTCCAGAAAACAGCTATCCCCTACGATGGCACGTTCTTGAGCAATAAACTGTTCCGTATAATACACCTGATCACACACCTGTTGCCACACGGGCTGCCCATCTGGTTTACATTGGGGTGGCTTTGGTCCCAACCAACGATCATAGCCTGATTTTCGCGCCCGATAGATAGATTGGGCGGTATCCAGCGGATCGCGCACAATGTTGATAAACAGGGCATTGGGGAAAATATCTACTAATGCCCGAATACGAAGGCTAAGCACGGTTGTTTTGTTTACAAAAGGATACCCAAAGGCATGTTCTGTACCAGCAACGGCCTGGTAAATTTGTGTCTTTTGGGCCAGAGAAAGCTGATCGGGGGAAACGGCCGTATATCGCACACCAAACCAGTAATCCCACACCGGTTCCGCTTCGGCAGGCGCACCACGCCCTTCTGTATAACCATAATTGCTTTCAAAAGTAGCATCAAAATGATGCCAGCCAAAACGGGTAACCAGACGCGCCGTACTCAAGGGTAACGGCCGTTTCAGACTTCGCCACCCCATCATTAGCAAGTTCGTCAAATAGCTCGTCGGCAACGCCCAGGCAATCAATTGGCGCGTCAGCGTTGTCCCCGCTCGTGGTGGAGCCACCAAAAACACCGGACTATAACGCAATTCATACTGCTGTTGTGCCAGCCGTTTTTCCCATAAAAGTAACCCCTTAAAAAACAGCTTGTGCAAAAGTTGCTTGGGCGAATTAGCAGCCATGTTTCATTCCTTGTCTGTTAGATAAATTGGGCAACACATTCCGCCAACAAATGTGCCAAAGCTGGCAAAATATATGACCGACTCTCTTGCAGATAAAAATGCCCCCCTGGAAACAGGCGCACCGCAAACGCATCCCACGCCTGTTCACGCCAGCCATCCAACTCCTCAAAACTAACCAGCTTGTCCCCCAACCCGCCCCAGGCATATACAGGACAGGGCAACGGCAATTCCGACGAAGGCTGGTATTGATACTGTTCATATATGGTGAAGTCTGCCCGTAATGCAGGCAGTAGCAGCTCGATCAGTTCAGGCGTGTCCCACACAGCCTGAGGCAAGCTGCCCAAATGGGACAGTTCATGCAGAAATGCGGCATCGGGCAAATGGCAAATGCGAGGCAAAGAGGAAGGTAATTGGGGTGCGCGAAACCCGGAAGCAATAAATAGCGCCGGCGTGTGTCCCGTCTTTCGTCGAATGGAACGAGCGAGTTCAAAGGCGATAAGTGCCCCCAGGCTATGACCGAAGAAGGCAAACGGCCGTTTTAGCCAGGGTGTGAAGACATCTAACCAGGCCTCAATGAGTTCATCCAGACTGGTAAACGGCCGTTCCTCAATCCGCGTTTCCCGCCCAGGCCACTGCACCGCACACACCCCCACTTCAGGAGGCAACACCTCCTGCCACCCACGATACAATGACGCGCCACCGCCAGCATGAGGAAAACAAAAAAGCCACAATCGCTCATTCGGCCGTTGACGGTAAAACGGTAACCATCGAGCCAAATCACTCATACGCCTCATCCAGACAAGCCCGCAACTCACGCGCCAAAACCTGCACATCCGGCTGTTCCAAAATATCAATATGGCGACGGCCTGTAATAAGCCTGATATGCAGTCCACCCAAAGCCAACCCTTCCCACCCCAAATGAGGCACCGCATGACCTTCACGGCGACGCAAGAGATACACTTCTCCTGCGTATGGTTCAGGCATATATTGCAAAGCCACCTTGCCACGCCGTGTCTGTAAATAGGCGTACTTTAATTCGCGTGAGATTTCCAGCCCCAACTTATTACGAATATGATAATTGGCTTTGTGCCAAAGATTTTCCACCTTTTCTTTAGTCCACCGCCAACGGTAACCAAGCTGAAATTCAACCTTGTCCTTCAGCACAACGATCGCTTCCTGTACACCCATTTGGCGCAACTTTTGCCATCGCGACAACCGTTTCTGCAAAGGACGAGACGGTTTATAGGCGGGGTTGGTCGTATCCAGCAAAATGAGGCGACGGACTTCATGCCCCATAGCATGTAATTGTCGCGCCATTTCGAAGGCCACTACCCCACCAAACGAAAAACCACCAATAAAATATGGTCCTTCAGGCTGATGCGCCAAAATTTCGGCCACATAGTTAGCAGCCATCTGCTCCAGCTGTACTCCGGCCATCTGCTCGCTTATCTCCTGGTCGTCCACACCCCGCGCCCGAATACCATAGAATGGCTGATCGTGACCTAACAGTTGGGCAAGCTGATAGTAGCCAATAACGTGACCACCAACCCCATGTACGCAATAAAAGGGATAACGATCCCCGTTAGGCTGGATAGGTACAAGGGAGGAACGGGTATCGGCCGTTTCTGTTACCAGACACTCGGCCAACTCCGCAATCGTCGGCGCACGGAACAACGTTGCCAGAGGCAAATGCTTGTTCAACTGCTTGTCTATGGCCGCAAACAATTGTGCCGACAGTAAGGAATGCCCCCCTAAATCAAAAAAGTTATCATGAATACCAATCCGTTCCCGTTTCAATAATTTTTGCCAAATCTCCACCAAAGCGGCTTCCAATTCATTACGGGGTGGTACATATTCATTAGCAACCGCCAGAAGTGTCTTCTCTGGCACAGGCAAATTTTTGCGGTCGATCTTGCCAGTGGGCGTTAGCGGGAATTTATCGAGCAGCACATAGTCGGCTGGGACCATATAGCCAGGCAAACGCTCACGCAAGAAATGGCGCAGGTCGGTAGGAGAAACGGCCGTTTTCGGCTGCACATAAGCCACCAGCCGTTTCTGCGCCTCATCTGGCGCATACAAAACCACAGCACACTTCTCCACCCCTTCATGTTGCGCCAACACCGCCTCCACATCATTCAACTCCACCCGAAAACCACGAATCTTCACCTGATAATCCGCCCGCCCCACCAGCTCAATTGTTCCATCCGCCCGCCAGCGAGCCAGATCACCTGTACGATACAGCCGTGCACCCACCTCCTCCACAAACGGATTCGGCACAAACTTTTCGGCCGTCAGTTCCGGCATATTCAAATACCCCCACGCCAGACACACCCCCGACACACACAGCTCTCCCGTCACACCAATCGGCACCGGATTCAACGCCTCATCCAGTACATATACCTGCATATTCGGCAACGGTTTACCCACCGGCACCCGCACTGCATTTGGCGGCAACTGACGCACATCATACTGCATCACATTCGAGGCACACTCACTCGCTCCATACAAATTCAATAACGGCACATGCGGAAACCGCTTTTGCCACCGATAAACCATTGCTGGCGGAATCGGTTCGGCACTGGTTGTAGCCAACCGCAAACTCTCCCAGCCGTTTGGATGAGCCTCTGCCTGCCGCAGCACCCCTTCATACAATGCCGGTGCTGCCAACAGATATGTCACTCGATAAGTCGTGACCTTCTCCCAAAAGCGCACCGGATCCAGCACATCTTCACTCGACAAAATCAGCGTAGGCACCCCTTTGAGCAATGCCCCAAAAAGCTCCCAGCTGGCAGCTACCAGCGCATACGATTTCTGTAATACTGCCACATCATCTTCCCGAAACGGATATTCTGTCCACATCCAAAAGAGCCGATTCAACACGGCCCGTCCGGGAATCAATACGCCCTTGGGTTTGCCCGTGCTGGACGATGTATAGACAATGTTAAACAGGTCATCTGGAGAAGAAAGATTTTCCAGATTGGCATCGCTTTCCTGTCCGATTTCTGACCAGTTTTGATCAATATAAACTTTTTGTCCGGTAAACTGATCAAAACGATCCAGCTTTTTCTGGAGAATCAAGAAGGCAGGGTCGGTGTCGGTCAGGATGTCGTTCAGGCGACGAACAGGATAATCCGGGTCGAGGGCAACATATGCGCCTCCCGCTTTCAGGATACCCATCAGGCCGATGATCATTTCAAAGGAGCGTTCGGTACAAATAGCAACTCGTGTTTGGGGACCAACACCCTGTCGTCGCAGGTAGTGGGCTAATTGGTTGGCGCGGCGATTAAGTTCGGCGTAGGTGAGGTGTTGGTCGTTGAAGATGAAGGCGGTTTTATCTGGTGTGCGCTCAACTTGTTGTTCAAACAATTGGTGAATGCAGTATGTGTTCTGAAAATCTTGTTGGGTTTGATTGAATGTGTAAAGGATGGCTTGCCGTTCGGCGGTGGTCATGGTGGGGAAGTGAGTAAGGGGGTGTTCGGGATGGGTAACGGCGTGTTGGAGGATGACAACCAGGTTGTTTAGCATTCGTTCGGCCGTTTCTGCATCGAACAAATCGGTGAGATATGCCAATTGCAAGAAAATTTGATCGCCATGCTCTTGGGCATACAGGGCCATATCGTATTTGATATACCCTGTATCCAGTTCACTAAACGCGATTTCCAAATCGTCGTAAGTCAGTGAAGTATGGGGCAGATTTAGCATGTTGAACATGACCTGAAAGACCGGTGCGGTGCTGGCATCGCGGCGTACATTGGCGTTTTCTAGCATCCAGCTAAACGGGTATTCCGCGTTGATAATACCACCTGTAACAACTTCGCGCACCTGTGCCAGAAATTCGGCAAATGATTGTTCCCGACTGGTGCGGGTTCGCAAGGGAAGCATGTTCAGGAAGAACCCGACAATTTCTTCGGCGTGGGCACGGGTACGATTGGCAATTGGTGCCCCAACGATGATGTCTTCCTGACCGGAATAGATGCGAAGCAATAGTTTAAAGCAGGCCAGTAAGGTCATGAAAAGGGTGGCATTGTGTTTTTGGCTGAGCTGGCGTAATTGGGCAGTCAGTTCTGGGGTGAGCATGAGGCTGGTTGCCGCCCCTTTGTAGGTAGGTTGAGTGGGATACGGCCGATCTGTGGGCAGATCGAGTACCGGCAATTCGCCAGCCAGTTGCTCTTGCCAGTAAGTTGCCTGTTCGGCCAGTGTTTCCCGGCACATGTGCTCACTTTCCCACACCACATAATCTTCAAAACCAAAGGCAAGTGGTGGTAGTGGCGTGTCGTTGTCTTGTAAAAAGCCTGTGTACAATTGTCCCAAATCCCGAATCATCAGGGAAAGTGCCCATAAATCGAGTGTGATTTCGTGGAATGTGAGGCCAATTTCATACTCGGCATCACTGATTTTGTACAGTTGTGCCTGCACAAGGGGGTCGTTTTCCAGGTCAAGGGCATGTTGGCCTTTTTGCCACATCATTTTTTCCATTTCTGACCGGCGCCGGGCTTTTGGCAAATGGGTTAGATCGATCAGGGGCAAGGTGGTAAGGGGACGGTCAAAGAACTGAACAGGACGGCCGTTTTCGGTGGCGAAACGGGCACGAAGGATGGCATGACGCTCAATGAGGGCTTGCCAGGCACGACGCAAAACGGCCGTATCAATTGGTCCGCGCAGATGAATCACGCCCTGAGCGGTGTAATATGGGTTGTCGGGATCAAGCTGCCAGAGATACCAAATGCCTTGTTGCGCGTGGGAAAGGGGAAACGTGGTGCGAGAAACGGCCGTTTTTCGACTTGTCTCAATCACTCGATCAGCCGCCGTTTCCTGCCGGGCAAGTGCCGCCAGCTTCTCCACTGTCTGGTGTACAAACAAATCACGGAACGAAAACGGCCGTGCCACCTCATCCCGCAACCGGTTCAACACCTGCATCGCCAGCAAACTATCCCCACCCAACTCAAAAAAGCCATCCTTGGCACCAACCCGATCAATCCCCAACACATCCCGCCACACAGCCGCAATACACTGCTCCAGCTCATCACGTGGTGCCACATACGGCACACTCAACACCGGGCGCACATTCTCTGGCTCCGGCAGCGCCCGTAAATCCAGCTTATGATTCGCATTCAACGGCAATTCATCAAGCTGCACAAACTGCTGGGGAATCATATGCGCCGGCAAACGCGCCTCCAAAAACGCCCGTAACTCTGTCGCCGACAACGGCACATCCGCCGTATAATACGCCATCAACACCTGTTGTCCCCCACCAGCAACCTGCTCTCGAATCTCCCACTCTTTGGCTACCAGCCGATTCTGCTTGCGCCGTACCGTACGCACCACCACAGCACAATTCCGAACCTGATCATGCTGCCGCAAAGCTGCTTCAATATCACCCAATTCAACCCGAATACCTCGCAGCTTCACCAGATTGTCCATGCGACCAAAGAACTCAATGGTGCCATCCGGCAACCATCGCCCCATGTCGCCAGTACGATACACCGGATCTGGATAATCATTGTGCAACGGATTTTGGATAAACTTGCGCTGCGTCTCCTCTGGACGGTGCACATACCCCATTGTGAGGTAATTGCTTCGCACATAAATCTCACCCCGCACACCAATTGGACATAGCTGCTGTTCCTTGTCCAGGATGAGAATCTGACGGCCGTCAATTGCCCGCCCTACTGGAATTGACAACTGATCGGGCTTGACTTCTTTCACCTCATACCAGGTGGCCAACACACATTCTGATGGGCCATACAAATTAAATAGTCGGGGAGGGTTTGGGAACAGTTCCAGCCAGGCACGAGCCAAATCTACCGGCAAAATCTCCCCTGCCAACATTAGCACACGTAAATCAGGCAAAGGGTGATGCCCATTGGCACGTGGCTCAGCCAGCAAGAGTTCCACCACCTGGCGTGCAAAACTGGGCACAAACTGCAAAATCGTGATTTTCTCGGAGCGTACCCACGCTACCAGATGGCGGGGATTAAAGCGAACATTGGCTGGGGCCATGCATAATGTTGCCCCAAAGCATAATGTGCCAAAAATTTCACAATATGAAGCATCGTAGGCGATGGATGCCCATTGGGCAAATCGTTCGGGTGCAACAATGCCAATCTGACGGCTTTGCCAGTCAATAAACTGACAAAAGCTGAGATGGGATTGCATGATTCCTTTCGGGCGACCAGTTGAGCCAGAAGTGTAAACGATGTATGCGGGTGAAGTGGGGTCTTTTTTGATGTCTGGATTGTGTGTGGGTGCGTTTTGCCAGTTTTCGGGAGGGATACAGGTGATTTGGGGGTGTTGGCTTGCCGCTATAACGGCCGTATTGTCGTAAGCCAGTATGGTGCAATTCAGGGTGTCCAGTTGTGCCCACAAGTCAGGATGTCGTTCCAGGCAGCTTCCTTCGGCAATGAGGCAAGCTGGCTGTGCTTCTTCCAGGATGGTTTCAAGACGGCTGGTAGGATAATTGGGATCGAGGCAGGTGAATACCCCGCCCGCCTTGAGAATGCCGAACAAGGCTTCGACTTGCTGGGGACCATTTTCCAGCATCACAGCGACTACCTGATCGGGTTGAAGATTGGCCTGAAGAAGCGTGTGTGCAATCTGGTTACTCGTGGTGTTGAGTTGGTTATAGGTAATTTGCTGCCCTGTGAAGGTAATGGCGGTGTTGTTCGGGTGGGCTGCTGCCTGAGCTTCAAAAAGGGCATGGAGACTTTCGTATGTGTAGGTGTGTGGGTCGTTCCACTCAATAAGTAGTTGGTGTTTTTCAGCTTCTGTGAGCAAGGGCAAATGGGCAATGGCGGTGTCGGGGGTGGTGAGGATGGCTTGCAGAAGGGTTTGCAGATGTCCGGTCATGCGGTTGATGGTGGCTGTATCGAAGATGTCGTGGGGATAGATGATGTGGAGGGTGGCCTGGCTGGGGGTGTGGCGCAGTTCGAGGGTGAGGTCGGAAACGGCCGTTCCTGGGTGTATATCTACTTGTGCCCAGGTCAACCCCTCTTTCTCTATTGTAATTTCTCCGTTCGCTACGCGAAATACCAGCTGTGGCCACGTCTCTGCTAACGGCCGTTTGGGCCACACCTGCTCAACAATCCACTCATACGGCACAACAGCATGCTCCCCTGCCTGTTTTAGACTGGCAGAAAGCTCTGTTACCAACTCTACAATTGTCATTTTGTCTGACAAGCGGGCACGAAGCGGCAGAAGGTCGGTCAACAATCCGGCAACAGGTTTACCATGCACCAAACGGCCGTCTGTTACTTCCAACCCAACCCAAAAATCTGTGGCCTCAGTGTACCGGTAAAGAAGCAGTTGCCAGACAGCCAACATGAACACAGGCAAAGAAACACCCCATTGGTTGGCCAGAGCAGAAACGGCCGTAAATAACTCCGGTGGCATTTGCCACACATGCCGCCCTCCGGCCAGTGTTCGCACCTGAGGCGTCCGCCGATCAACCGGTAACTGAATCATCGGCGGCACATCCCTCAACGTTGTCTCCCAAAAAGTCAGGTGTTGTTCTGTCAGGGGCAAAGCACGAGAACGCTTCTGACCATAGGCTACAGCCCCCCACTCAAATTGGATTGGCTGACTGCCCGGATTATGGTAGCGGGTAATGAGTTCACGCAAACAGATTTGAGCCGATGGATTGTCCATGACCAGACGAGAAGTCACCCATACCAGCCAATGCTCTTCGGGATTCAATTGCCATAGGGCAACGCGCCAGAAGGGATACTGGAATGGTTCAAATGGCTCAGCAATGAAAGTTTGCAGTTGGCTGTGAAGTTCGGTTTCGTTGGTAACTGGCTGGGGGATGAGGGCAAAAGATGGAAACGGCCGTGTCTCCCACATTGGCTCACCATCCTGCACCTTAACACCCATGGACAAAAGCGGAAACTGGGAGAAAACAGTAGCAACGGCCGTCTTCAGCCGCCCCAAATCCAGCTTCCCCAACAAACGCACCACCATCGGTACATTATCCGCCGCCGTAGGGACAATCTGACTGCGCAACCACGTCCGATGTTGCCCCGCCGTAAACGGCACCAGTCCAGCCACCCCGTTCAAGTCAATCTCGCGTGGTGGCACCACAATACCGGGTAAAAAATCATGAAGCGAGTGCCCCCCACCCGAAGCTACCACATCCTCTGAAACCCGTGCTTCAGCCATAACCAATACCTATTGTCAATCTACTCAGTGGTTTTAAGCTAACCCCAATTCAGTAGCCCAACGATGCTTATGCGCCAGGAAAAATTGCCGTGCCGTTTCCATATCTGTTGCCATCACCCGGTCTTCTTCCAGGAACGACACTTCGGCGCGAAATGCATCCACAATCTCTTGCGTCACAGGCGAAAGGCGGAGTGGCTTATTAAAATCAATGGCCTGAACGGCCGTTAACAACTCATTCCCAAAAATATACCCACAATTACTCACAATCTCCGCCAGTTTATACGCCGAAGTCCCCCCCATACTCACATGATCTTCCTGCAACTGACACGTCGGAATCGTGTCAATACTCGCTGGTGTACACAACACCTTATTCTCATTCACCAGCGCCGCCGACGTATACTGCACAATCATAAACCCCGAATTCAATCCCGGCTTATTCACCAAAAAATCCGGCAACCCTCGCTGGCCCGAAAGCAACTGATACGTACGCCGCTCCGAAATATACGCCAGCTCACTCGTTGCCATTGCCAAAAAATCCAACGCCAACGCCGTTGACTCCCCGTGTAAATTTCCACCAAACAAAATCAAATCCTGGTCCGGAAAAAAGAGCGGATTATCTGAAACACTATTACACTCCTTCTCAATAATATCCCTGGCAAAACGAAACGCCTGCCGCACCGCCCCATGTACTTGCGGAATACAGCGGAACGAATACGGATCCTGCTTTGACTGGTTACAAGTAGGTAGCTCAAAATGATTACTTCCCGCCAGCAAACGACGCAGATTCGCCGCCACCACCCGTCGTTCCTCATGCCATGAAGTCTGATGATACGGCGCCTGATAAAACGTTTCCGAAGCACTAAACGCCTGTGCACTCAACGCCGCCAGCACATCTGCCGCCTTCACAAAATCTTCTATCTCCAACAAGCTGTTTACCGCATTCGCATTGATATACTGGACGCCATTGGTTAATGCCAATCCCTCCTTGGGTAGTAACCGAATCGGCTCCCAGCCCATTTCTGCCAGTGCTACATCCGCCGGAACAATCTCGCCCCTAAAATGCACCTGTCCTAAACCTAACAAGGGTAACGCCATGTGCGCCAATGGTGCCAAATCACCACTTGCTCCCACAGTCCCTTTCTTCGGAATTGTGGGAATGACATCATTGTTCCAAAAGTCCAGCATTCGCTTGACGGTACGCACCGAAATCCCGGTGTTACCCGTTCGAAAAGTCAGCAGTTTGATAAACATAACCAGGCGGGAAATGCGCTCCGACACAATTTCTCCTACCCCAACGGCATGGGAAACAACATGATTGTATTGCAGTTGTTCCATTTCTTCGGCTTCGACACGTGTTTCACAAAGTGAACCAAAGCCTGTATTTACACCGTAGATATACCGATCTTCGGCTCCTTTGCGCAACACAAATTGCGCCCCTGCGTCAATTTTGGCTTCTACTTCCGGACTAAGTGTCAGTCGGGGGCGGTTTTCAATGATGGCTCTCAAATCATCAAGGGTATAAAAATCCAGGGTGATGGCGTGTGTTTCGTTGATCATGGCTATCTCTTTATGTCAAATTAATAATTTAAGCTGGTAAATTACCTGATAAGTTTAATGGGGGGGGCTTACACCTTCACTTACGAAAACAGCAGGCCGTATTTGGGCCTGCTGTGGGTTGAATACATTTTTGGATGAAGGTTTTTAATGGTTTGACTGACGTAATCTGTTGATTTGCTCGCGAATGGTGCGGGCTGCCTCGCGCGCGGCTTCGGCGAAATCTATCTTTGCTGAGGCGTAGATGATGCTGCGGCTAACACTGATGACTGGACCGGCTATGGTATCGGGGCCATACCGAACGGCCGTTTCCAGATTACCTCCTTGTGCCCCCACTCCCGGTATCAGAAAATTAGCAGCAGGGGCCAGCTTGCGGGCAACAGCCAGCTCCTGGGGATAAGTAGCACCAACAACATACCCTTTGTGGCCAGCAGTATGCCATTGCTGGCTCTGGCGCAACACATCAGCCGACAACCCTGTTTGCGCGGCCAGGTCTCCCTGAAACTGGGTGGCACTTGGGTTTGAAGTGCGGGCGAGAATATACACAGCTTTGTCTGGGCGATCGCCAATCATAGGCAATACAGCCTCTTCTCCCACATAGGGATTCACTGTCACTGCGTCCACACCCCATTGGTCAAATAGTCCGACAGCCCAGGCGGCCTGAGTGTGGCCAATATCCCCCGTTTTGCAATCTACAATAACTGGAATATCGTCTGGAATATAGGCAATTGTCCGTTCCAGAGCAATGATACCGGCTGCTCCCCACTGGAGATAAAAGCCAAGGTTTGGTTTATAGGCGCAAACCAAATCGGCCGTGGCATCAATAATTGCCTTGTTAAATGGTAATACAGGCTCATCCCATTTTAATGCCTGCACTGGCAATCGCTCCGGTTGAGGGTCTAAACCAACGCATAACCAGGACTGATTTTTTTCCTGGGCAGCCTTAAGCTTTTCCAGATAAGACATTTCTGCTCTCCATATTTAGCCAAAATTTCATTTCAAACTGTTGCTGGTGTTGGGCAAATACAAAACCCAAAAAGATGATATCAGAAAGCGTACAGTGCCAAAAGGCCAAAAGTGGTATTTTTCTTGCCGTTTTAGCATTTCGTCGTTATTATATCTTTCCAGTGCATGATGGAAGTGAGTTAGAGATGCCTGGAATTGTGAAACGAAAAATAGTTTGGTGGAAAATACTGCCCGTAAAGGGTGAATCGTTTGCCTTTCAAAGCCCGATCCTTTGTGATCGGGCTTTTTTTTGTCTGCAGCTTGTGTGATGGAGGATTTGAATGGATTGGCTGAAGTTGCCCGGGTTGGTGGATGTGCATACGCATCTGCGTGTGCCGGGCGGAGCGCATAAGGAAGATTTTGCTACGGGAACGGCCGCTGCCCTGGCCGGTGGAATTACCCAGGTGTTGGCAATGCCAAATACATCGCCGCCGCTGGTAACGCGGGATGTATTGCAGAAAACGCGACAAGTAGCCCGACAAACGATCAGGTGTGATGTGGGACTATTTGCCGGAGCGAGTCCGGCGCATATAGCCGCATTGCCGGAGTTGGCAGAAGAGGCCGTGGCCCTAAAGATTTATCTGAATGATACATTTGGTCCATTGCGGGTGGAGGATGTGCCCACATTGTTGGCTTGTTTTCGTATGTGGCCGCGGGAAAAGATGATCGCCATGCATGCAGAAAGGCAAAGTGTGGCTGTGGGAATTGGGTTATGTGCGGCGTTTGAGCGGCCGGTGCATTTTTGTCATATCAGCCGCAAAGAGGAAGTGGAGTTGATTGCAGAGGCAAAAGCGCAAGGTTTGCCGGTTACGTGTGAAGTGACGCCGCATCATTTATTTTTGTCGCAAGCGGATCTGCCTCGTCTGGGTGCGTTGGGGGATATGCGGCCAGTGTTGGGTACGCCGGAGGATGTGGCGGCGCTTTGGGCACATTTGGGTAGTACGATTGATTGTGTGGCGACTGATCATGCGCCACATACATTGGTAGAGAAGCGGTCGGATAATCCACCTCCTGGTGTGCCGGGGTTGGAGACGTCGTTACCGTTGATGTTGACGGCGGTGGCAAACGGCCGTCTTTCCCTGGAACGCCTGATTGACCTGATGGCAACTAATCCTCGCCGTATTTTTGGCTTGCCGGAACAACCAGACACGTGGGTTGAAGTAGAAATGACGCCTGTCAAAATCCGGAATGATGGCTTGTTCACGCGATGTGGCTGGTCACCGTTTGCTGGCATGCAGGTGGCTGGTCGGGTAGCACGGGTGGTGTTGCGGGGAAAGGTGGCTTTTGAAAACGGCCGTTTGTTGGCAGAGCCAGGCAGTGGAGAACTGTGGCCCATACCAGGAGAAAAGTTGTAAATAAACCATATTTGGATAGAAGGAGAAAGTATTGTGATGAATGTGAAACAGTTGCCCCCGTTGTTTAACTTTGAGGCAATGGAGAAAACGGCCGTTTTTAGCAACGGCCTCACCGGGCAAGACATTTTATCCGTATCCCAATTCGACAAAGACAAGCTCGACTACATCTTCGCCCGTGCCCGTGAAATGCGGGAAATGGTAGAGCGTGTAGGTGGAACCGACCTGCTCAAAGGTCATGTACTGGCTTGCCTGTTCTACGAACCCAGCACCCGCACCAGCTCTTCTTTCATCGCTGCCATGGAACGCCTGGGGGGTGGCGTTATTCCCATTACCCAGGGTGTCAAGTTCAGTTCCGTCAGCAAAGGCGAAACATTAGCCGACACAGTCCGCACTCTGGAACAATATGCCGATGTCATCGTTCTGCGTCATCCGGAAATGGGGGCGGCCAAATTGGCAGCAGACTATGCGAGTGTGCCGGTCATCAATGCCGGAGATGGACCAGGGGAACATCCCACACAGGCATTGCTGGATCTATTCACCATTCGGGAAGAACTGGGGCGTATTGATGGGCTCAAAATTGCCATGGTAGGCGATCTCAGATACGGCCGTACTGTCCACTCCCTCACCAAACTACTCCTCCAGTACAATGTCAGCCTGCGCTTCGTCTCCCCCGAAATCCTCCGCCTGCCCCTTAACATCATGAACCAGGTTATTGACGCTGGCATCAACGTCCGTGAAACCCACGACGTAGCTGACGTCATCGAAAACGCCGATGTTCTCTACGTCACCCGTGTACAAAAAGAGCGATTTTCAGACCTTTCCCAATACGAAGAAGTAAAAGACCATTATGAAATCACCCCCGAACTCATGCAAAAAGCAAAGAAAAAAATGATCGTCATGCACCCCCTGCCCCGTGTTGGCGAAATCCATTACAGCGTCGATCACGATCCCCGCGCTGCCTACTTCCGCCAGGTAAGAAACGGGATGTTTATTCGGATGGCCCTGTTAGCGGCCGTTTTGGGCAAGGCATAACACAAAAAAGGGGCACGGAAGTAAAACCCGTGCCCCATAAAACACCACCTTTATTTATTTAAGGCTGAGAAACAACCGGCAAAAAGGTCTGTGACGCCATATTGACCACCGTCACATAATCCACACCATTTAATTGATACGAATTAAGAATAACTGGCTCACCAGCTACAGGTACCTGCCCGTTTGTGCCTACTTCAATTACCGGATCGGCTTTATAAATCTTACCGTCAATCGTCCAATCATTCCATTTGTCATTAGCATCAAACGCTGTCAGCAAACCACTTACTGTATTCGTGCCCGCATTTGGCGCCACATGGGTTTCCAAACTGGTCATCAAACGTGTGGTACCGCTAATAACATACTTCACCTCAACAAACGCACCTACGGCAAAGAAACCATGCTCCTGCTTAAACTCAGTACCGGCTGTAGCCGTATAAGTGATGCCACTTACCTGCCAAACACCCGTGAAATCAGTCGTCGGTGGCATCACTTCCACCACCCCATAGCCAGAAAATTCCGGCTGTACGCCGCCACTATTCTGACATTTATAGGCACTTTCTGTTTCCACTTTCACCAACGAGTTTACCCCACTACTGGCAGTATACTTCGCTTCCACACAAACCCCATTAGCAAATGCCCCATGATCCTGCTCGAACTGGGTAACGGCCGTTGCCTCATAGTCCACACCACCAATTTGCCAGGTGCCAACAAATGGGCTGGGTGGAAAACTATCAATAGTGGCATACACCTTGCTCAGACCGGGCAATTCTGCCCCACCACTACAATCACCTGCATTCTCTGTTTCAATCTTTGTTGCCTTGTTGATGCCAGATTCAACAAAGTATTGCACCTTGACACAAGATCCGACAGCAAACGCACCAGCACTTTGTTCCAACTCTGTAAGAGCAGGATCTGCTACATAGTTAATACCATCTACAACCCATGTGCCAAAGAAAGAAGTCGGGAAGCTGTTTACAGTACCATACACTTCGTTAGTAAACGTTGCCCCGTTACATTTATAAGGCTCTTCACTACCAATCTTGGTGGCAATTTTGTCTCCACTGCTAATGAAGTATTCAACTTCGGCACATACACCAACAGCCAAGGGGCCGTGTTCTTGTTTGATGGTTGTTGTTGACGTACTGGTGAAGGTCTCCCCCTCAATTACCCAATCACCGACCATACCTACGGGAATCGTATCCACAACACCGTAGAACTTGAGTTCCGCCGGTTCTCCCCCTGTACCATCACAGTCATCAGGCGTTGTCGTCCCAATTTCAACGGCCGTTTTGGTATTACCAACAAATTTCACTTCCACACAAGCTCCCACAAAAAACGGCCCATTCACTTGCTCAAACTGCGTATCCAGCGTAGCGGTATAAGTTGTCCCAGCGACTACCCAGGCACCAACCAGATCGGCTGGAAAACTTTCTACGACACCATATATCTCAGTGAAACCAGTAACCGGCGTACCTGAACACTTGTAACTTTCTTCTGTTTCAATCTCCAGTGCCTGATTACTTCCCGGCAAAAACTTCACTTCCACACATTGGCCAATAGTAAAGGGACCATGTTCCTCATTAAACTCTGTGCCAGCATCAGCCACATATGTCACACCATCAACCACCCAATTTCCTGTCTGGCCAGCCGGAAAGCTTTGTAATATGCCATATACTTGCATATGGAGTGCATCACCACCTCCGCCAGAGCATTCCAAAGGCTCTTTACTCTCTATTTTGATAGCTGTCAAATCTGTAGCACTGGGATATTCGACCTTAGCACACACTCCCACCGACAACGTACCATGTTCCTCTTCAATCTGCGTGCTTGATGTGGCGGTAAAACTCTTTCCCCCAATCACCCAGGTTCCGGTCACTCCTGTTGGTCTGCTATCTACAATTCCGACAAAATCAAGATTATTGCCATCATCGGCCTGCCCCACAAACGGGGAAACCACGCCAACACCCAGTAAAACCACAAACACCAGGCTAAAACAGATTTTTAATACACGCATTTCATACTCTCCTGTCAATCAGTTACTGCATCCAAATACAACTTCACATTTACTAAAGTCGAAAAAACACCCTAAAAGTAACGATTTGGTGTGGTATAAGGAGCATTTCAGGGCTGTGCCCCATTGTTAGCAACAGAAAGCTGGCTGGTTTCCTGTAACCCTTGTATGAGCAATTGTTTTTCTTCTGGCGTCAGATATGCTTGCGGATGGGTTAGCAAGTAAATGGGTGGCGGCATTTCTCCTTCTTGAATTGTTTCTATGATTTCATGGGCACGTTCAGCCTCCCGACGACCACCAGACCATTCAGAAAAGTTCAGTTTGCGTCGTCCTTCATCTACATCATGCTGAACAATCCATGAAACAGGGGCAATATTTGCGTACCATGGCCAGGTGGTTTCGTTGCTGTGACAATCGAAACAGGCAAGCTTTGCCAGCTCTCTGGTCTGGGGGGAATCCCAATTTGGTTCTTGAATTACAGGCGGGTTGGTATGGTTACGGCCATAGGGCACAAGTTGTATCAGAATTCCTAATCCCGCTATTAATAATCCGAACCGAAGGAACATTTTTTTGGCTTTCATGATTGTTTTTTTGAACATGCTTCTCCCTCTAATTAATTGGTCTGATTTTTAACGGTAACCGTAGGGGGTTTTCTGGTATGGGTTATCCGTTTTTTTCTTTGTTTCGTACCAGCTATTAATCGGTAGTTGGTGAGGAATAGAATGATTGTGCCACTAGCAACAAACATGATTTTCATGCCCCAGTCAGTGCTATCAGTACCGGCCATAAGTCCGTGAATGGTAGCCAGGGCGTAGGCCAGAAATGTAAGGTAGTGGAGGCGTCGCCACCATGTCTGGCCTATTTGTTTGCGCCAGGAAAAGCTGATGGAGGTCAGGAACATTAAATAGAAGCTGATGATGCCTGGTGCTACCCATTGGGGACGATAGGGGCCAATAAATGGGATAACCAGATCGGCCAGACGGTATGTATAGTAGGTATCAAACAGCAAGGCGGTTATGTGAAAACTGGTTATAAGAAGTGAAAGCCAGGAAAGGATGGTATGCATGGCGAGGGTGAGCGGGGCGGGTACGGTTTCTTTGATAAATTTTGTACTGAGTAAAATGCCCCAAGCGGTTGCGGTTGTGAGCAGGAAGTAGGCGATTGTGCCGGTAGAACGAGTAAAATACCAGGCTGTTTTGTTACCGTAAGGGAATACGGCCGTTATTATCTGTGATGTTGGCAAAACAGCAGATAATAACCAAACCATAACCAGCCCGCTGGCACCGGCTAATAAGCCAACCAACAGGCTAATCAAAAAACTACTCAAACGAGCTATAAAAACGAAAGGGTTCTCTTGTTCTTTGGGTGCATTTGTTCGTGTTGTCATATTTCGCTCCTTGCTAAGTGTTTGCAAATTGAACAAGGGTGTACATTTGTGGTGTGAATGCCATGAGGCCATCTTGACTAATCAGCAAACCGGGTAATCCTTGCCAGGCAAGTTGTTCGGCGCCTTGTTTTAGGCCTAGAACCAGGGAGGCTGTCGCCCATGCTTCGGCACGAGCAGCCGAGGGGGCACAGACAGTGGCGGTAATGGCGTCGCTATTGGCTGGTTCGCCAGTTCGGGGATCGATAATGTGATGATATAAACGGCCGTTTCTTTGCCAATGCCGATAATCTGTTCCTGATGTTGCCAGCGTCGCATTAGCCAGCCAAAGCGTAACCAAATCTTGCTCTGGCGCATCTGGACTACGTGTAGGACGAGCAACGCTCACCGGCCACCCGGTGTATGCGACAGGTGGATCGCCAGCCACCAAATCTCCCCCAGCATCTATCAGACATGCTCCCCAGAGAGAAAGGTGAGAAACGGCCGTTTCTGCACAAACCCCTTTTACAATTCCACCCAAATCCAGTCCCATCCCTTTCGGCAACCGAATTGCTCGCCGGGCTTCATCCCGTTCAATAGATCGCCAGCGATGCGCCGAAACAGGCTGTTCGATTAGAGAAAAAGGAGTGGAAACGGAAGGGACTGACATTGACAACAACTCAAATGAGCGATCATATCCTGCCGTTTCCAACTCCCTCAAAAGTGTTGGATCAAACACCCCTTCCGTCTCTTCGGCTAATACCAATGCCTGTTCCAAAACCTGCCAAAACAATGAGGACACCACAATCCATTCACCAGCGCATTCATTCACCCGTGACAATTCACTATTGGGCAAAAAACGGCTAAAAATCTGTTCGAATCTGGCAAACAAGCGTTGCACTTCCGCAAACGCCATTTGTGCCACCCGTTCCTCATCCGTTTCCAACCACACGGAAATATGACTTCCCATTGCCCGAAAGTGATAGCTGGTCCATTGATGCGTCAATGAATCTGTCATGTGATGTGTCCTCATCTCAAGTAATTATTTGGAAGAGCGGGAGCGAGCCACAGGTTGCGGCTGCACCGGAGCCGGTGGCGGCTGCACAATCACTGGTGATACCGCCGTAGGGATTGGTGGCAAATCCAGAGAAAATCCAGAATTAATATTCGATCCAGGCGGCGTATTAACTGTGTTTGTGCTTGTACTGGCAGATGCATTTTCTCCAGTTGGGGCAGCCGGTGTGGCCGGCACGACCAAAATAATTTTGGGGCGAATACGAACGGCCGTTGTTGTGTTTGGTGTTGTATCAACTTGAGGAACGGCCGTTGCTACCATCCCCTCATCTTTCATTGCCACCAATCTCGTCCCCAGCAAAGAAGTCACCAGACTCCCTGCTACCAAAGCGGCCTTCATGGCTCCCATTTTCTTATCTGAATTTGACCGATTAATCGTCGTCCTTTTCATGCTTCTCGTGCTCTTCATGTTCTTCATGCTCTTCATGTTCCTCATGCTCTTCATGTTCCTCATGCTCTTCATGTTCCTCATATCGATCATCATCATATTGCGGTGCTGTAGCAGACGGTGCACTGTTTGCCACAGGTTGTGTCTGTTGTGAAACAAGCGCAGCCTGATTGGCTTCTAGTTGCAAAATGGCCTGATTCGCTGCTTCCAATTGCGCCTGATACTGTGCTTCCCGTGCCTTCATCACCTGTAACGCCTGCTCCAGTTGTTGTGTATAGGCCTCCATAGCCTGAATTTGCTCCGTTTGTTGGGTTTGCTGCGACACAGATGGCTGAACGGCCGTTTCCCCCGACGTTACTGGCGGCGCCACCTGCGTCACAACAATTGGCGCCTCAATCACAGGCGGCTCTAAAGGCACAACCTCTTGAGTTGCCGGAACGGCAACATCCTCTCCCCCTCCATTACCTCCTGTCAAATCTCGCCATCCAAAAGCCACAATCACTGCCAAAACCAATCCTGTCAATGTACCTGCCGCTAAAATTCCCTGTAATTTACTCATCGTCATACCTCCATACACTAAAAAATCTTGGGTACAAGGTTTCCCAATCCAGTAACTTGTTGCGTGCCCATACTAACCAAAAACAAACATCCCGTGGTTAACACAACCCTAAATCACCTTAAATCCACCTTAAATCACCCATCCAGCATTGATCACCCACCCCATCTGTGCCAAAATGAAAACAAATCAACACAAAAGCAAAAACAATGACCAGCATTCTCTTAATCGACGACGACAAAATGATTACCGGCCCTCTGGCGCACACACTGCGTCAAAGTGGTTACCAGGTATGGGTAGCTCACAACGGTCAGGAAGGATTAGAAATGGCGCTTACCCATAACCCCGATCTAGTCATTCTGGATGTTATGCTCCCCGGTATGGATGGTTGGGAAGTATGCAAATCTCTTCGTGCGCAAAGCAACGTTCCCATACTGATGCTGACTGCATTGGGAGAAGAGGTTGACCGCATTCTAGGGTTAGAGTTGGGCGCAGATGACTACCTAACCAAGCCGTTTAGCGCACGTGAACTAAAAGCCAGAATCCGGGCAATGTTGCGGCGCATTGCTCTAGATAAAGCAGACATTCACCCCAAAAATCGGAAATTGGTCATTGGCGACATTCGTCTGGAATTAGATACACGTCAGGTTTTTAAGGGAGACCAACCACTTTCATTGCGCTTTAAGGAATTCGAATTATTGAGTCTGTTGATGAGTCGTGCTGGTGAGGTCATTACCCGCGCTGAGTTGTTCGATCAGGTTTGGGGAACTGACTGGTTGGGAGATACGCGCACGCTGGATGTACATATTCGTTGGTTACGCGAAAAAATAGAAGATGATCCTGGCGAACCTGCCTATATTAAAACTGTTCGCGGCGTTGGATATTGCTTTATGCCTCCACCAGAGAAGGATCAGGCACAATGAATCTGCGAGCAAAATTGATCCTTGCCTATACTGGGTTAATTATTATTGGCTTTGGTGGTCTGGCACTTGTTGCCGGTCGTCAAATATCGCAAGGAGCTATTGAAGATTTTGAACGCGGATTTATCACACAAGCGGAGCTGGTAGCCAGAGGTCTCAAGGATGCAGTAGAGCATTTTAAGGAGGGGGAAACCAGTCAGGCAGAAGTGGAAACGGCCGTTCAAGAATACGCCACACAGCTAAATATTGAAATAACCCTCATAGACACTACCGGACGGCCGTGGCTAAGCAGCTCCCCACACCTGCCCACCCCAAATTTCAAAGAATACCCCGAAGTCAAAAACGCACTAGACAGACAAAAAACCTACGATGTCCGCACTACAAACAACACCACTACCCTTTACGCCGCTGCCCCTATTATAGAAGACGGGCAAGTTATCAGCGTTGTCCAAATAGCCACCCCATTTACCCAGGCTCAGGCAACCGTCTGGCAGCGCTGGGCAGCAATGACCCTGGGAATCACCATCTTAACCATTGTGGCTATCATCGCCAGCTTATGGCTCTCCACATCACTTACAAAACCGCTAACCCAACTCCGCGAATCCGTCCTAAAACTGGCCAGCGGAGATTTTTCACAGCATCTGCCTGAAGATCGAACCGACGAAATTGGTGAACTGGCCAGAGCATTCAACCATATGGCCAACCAGGTCCAGGCAATGCTTGAAGAACAACGCTCATTTGCCAGCAACGCCTCCCATGAGTTACGCACACCCCTCACCACCATTCGCCTTCGCAGCGAAGCCTTACGAGAAGGCAATCTGGATGAAGAAACAGCCCAACAGTATATTGCAGAAATTGATGATGAAATTACCCGATTAAGTGCATTAGTAAATGACCTGATGTTGCTTTCTCGATTTGATAGTGGTCGGGCTGAAAGAGGAAGGGAGGCCGTTCAATTCCATCGACTCGTCCAAAGCCTGATTCGGGAGGCAACTCCCAAAATCCAAAGCCGACAACTCACAATCTCTTTGGAAATTCCGGACACATTACCAGCCGTTCAGGCCAACATAAACCATCTTCAAGTTGTCTTTCGCAATTTACTAGACAATGCCATCAAATATACACCCCCTAACGGAAAAATTCGATGGCGAATTTGGCAAGAAGACGGGTTTGTTGTATCGGAACTCACAGATACAGGGACGGGAATTGCTCCCGAGGATTTACCTCATTTGTTTAAACGTTTTTATCGGGCAGATAAAGCCCATACAAGAGATGCACCTGGTACTGGATTGGGATTGCCATTAGCTAAATCTATTGTTGAATTTTATCAAGGGCGTATTGTTGTACATAGTCATGGTATTGGAACGGGCACATCCGTAACAGTCTGGTGGCCCATCAATGAGGACAAAGATGAATCAGACATTACATGAGCAAATATGGGGGAGACCCAAGCTTTGGTTTATTCGAGAATTCGTCACAAATTCGGCCGTTTTTCCCCTCTTTGATGCTATTCGCAGCATTGCAACTGAGGGATTTTATGCCTACCTGACTGAATTACCCCACTATCTCCTATTTCTGGGCGCATTCCTGCAGGCATGGATAATTGGCAAACGCCAACACCAGCTAAAAGGTTGGGAACGCGGAATTGTCAATTTAATTGCACCTGTGACTTATACTATTCTGGACATTTTGTTGGAAAGTCCGCATGAGTTTTTCACCCAGCCCTACCACTGGCTATTTTGGATATATAGTATAGGTATCGCCGTTTTTTATTCCCTGGAAAATTATCTGCCCCAGTTGAAAGAGATTTTGATTTTATTGCACAACATTTGGTTAGGTGCACTTTTTGCTGCTCAATACATTTTGGCAGAAATAACCGTGGAAGTTAATATGCCACTAACCCAGCATGAATTCAGCAGATATTGGAGTGGTAGTACAGGGCATCAATACATTGTGTTTGGTGCATTGATTTTAGGTATGCTACTGGGGATTAGCGAAGTACAACGAGAAGGATACATTCATTCTCTGCAGCGAATTGCCCAACATCTGCGGCGGTTCTCTGAATGGACAACAGATTCCAGATTACTTACCCGTTCTCTGGAAAACCCTGACATTCTAAAGCGGCAACGCGTGGAACGCACAGTGTTATTTATGGATATTCGGGGGTTCACACAGTGGAGTGAGTCTCACTCGCCGGAAATGGTAGTGGCGATGTTAAATGCATTCTACGAGGAAGCAGAACAGATTATTCTGAAGCATAATGGATACAAGCCTCGATTTATTGGGGATGAGGTCATGGCGTGGTTTGTAGCACCGGAACAGGCGATTGCGGCTGGAGTTGAGTTGATGGAAAAGGTAACGAAGTTATTACGGCCGTTTCACCTCACAATCGGCATTGGTATTCATCGGGGGCTTGTTGTGGCCGGGTTGCTTGGTTCCACACAAACTCAACAATATGATCTCATTGGTGACACAGTCAACATTGCCAGCCGACTGACAGCTGCTGCCCAACCAGGCACAATTTTGATTTCCGATAGCCTCAAAGAATGGCTACCAGGTGAACTTCTCCCACAATATCTGAGAGTGAAAGGGAAGAAACGGCCGTTAACCGTCTTCACCCTCCAGCCCCAGCCCCAGGCCAACATGAACCCGGCCTAGGCTGCGCCATTCGACAAGAAACTTCACCTAATCTGTTTCCACATTTGTCTCCAATGCGGCCAAAACACGGGCAGGTGTCATGGGCAAAGCCGTCAGACGCGCCCCCGTACAATCAGCAATCGCATTAGCTACAGCCGCTGCCGTCGCAATCACTGGCGGCTCACCCGCACCCCGCGCCCCAAATGGCCCCTGTTCCGATGGTACTTCTACAATAATCGTTTCAATCTCCGGCACAGCATGAACAAAATGCGGCACTGTATAATCCATCCATGTTCCTGTCAAAAGCTGCCCTTCTTCAGAATGTACCATTTGCTCATACAACGCCCAGCCAATGCCCTGCATCGCTCCCCCATGTAGCTGACCGGTAAGCGTAAGCGGGTTAATCGCCCGCCCCACATCTTGAACGAGCACCAATCGGTGGACGGTTACTTCGCCAGTTTCCTGATCCACTGAAACCTCAGCAAGTTGGGCACAAAAACCGGGGGAGGCTTTGGTATTGGCATAACGGCCGTTTCCCACTACCGGCGCATACTTACCCCCAAACTGCATCGTCTTGGCGGCAATCTCCGTCAGGGACAATGCCCGATCCGGCACACCACGCACCTGCACCCGACCATCCACAATCTCCATATCAGCCGGGTCTGCTTCCAGCTCCTCCGCTGCAATCGCCAACACTTGCTGGCGGGCATCTTGCGCGGCCGCAATGACCGATGGTCCCAACATATAAGTAATTTTGCTACCACCAGTGGCGCCAGCAAAAGCGGCCGTGCTGGTATCTCCGGTCACCACACGCACCTTATCCGCAGAAACCCCAAATGCTTCGGCCGCAATCAAGGCCAGGCCAGTTGGCGTACCCGTCAAATCTACGGCACCAATATGTACCTGCAATGTCCCATCTCGATGCAACTGGCAAGAAGCGGCCGTTGGCTCTACACCACCCGGCCACCCCCCAACGGCAATCCCGATACCTCGACCTTTCGCCCGTATTTTATCCCGTTGTTGCCAGGCAGGATGTGCTTGCAGGCGAGCCAACACGTCGGGAAGCCCCATACTCGGCCACGGCCGTTTATGCACCATCGGGTCACCTGGACGGCTGGCATGTCGCAAACGAAGTTCCAGCGGGTCAATTGCCAGCTTTCGGGCCAGTTCATCCATCATACTTTCCAGAGCAAAGGTAGCCTGAGGTGCCCCCGGTGCGCGATATGCACCAGTGGAAACCTTAAAGGTCATCACTTCTGTGTACCGCACATCCAGATTGGGAATCTGATAATAACTGCCCAGTAAAACGGCCGAAATACCATGCGGGCTGGGGTAACAACCCACATCAAACGTAATATTGGCCGAAAGTGCAGTCAACGTTCCATCCTGTTTTGCGCCCAGGCGCATGACAAACCGGGCAGCAGGTGCCGGATTGGCAGCCAACAAGTCTTCGTTGCGCGTCAACACCAGGCGCACTGGTCGGTTCATTTGTCGGGCAGCTAACGCAATCAGCAATTCGTAAAGTAAAAATTTGCCCCCAAACGCGCCACCTGGTCGGGTAGCAACCACACGAACGGCCGTTTCTGGCACACCCAACACCTTGGCCACCTCTTCGCGCACATAAAAGGGAGCTTGCGTACTCGTCCACACCGTCGCGCCACCCGTCAACGGATCCGGCTGCACCAACATTCCGTGTGTCTCCAGATAACTCTGGTGCACCATTGGCGTTGTAAACGTTCGCTCGATAACCACATCCGCTTCAGCAAAACCAGCTGCCACATCTCCCCGTTTGAATTGCGTACTACGGGCCACATTGGTAGGGCGATCGCTCCCCTTTTCACCAGCCACATCCGCACCATGAGCGGCTGCTTCTCCAGTTTCGCCCGGTGTACCAGTTGGCCAAACCAGTGGTGCATCTGGCGCCAGTGCCGCATCAATGGTTGTAGCCGCAGGTAACGGCTCATACTCAACCCTTACCCGTTCTGCACCATCGG
>RFGV01000271.1 GCA_003696605.1 Chloroflexota bacterium
ATTCGGGATTTGCTGGATCATCTGGAAGGAAAGGTAGATCAGCGTCCGCCGAATATTCAGAAGATTTTTGCGGATCATGACCCGAATTATCGGCCGTCTTTTGGGCCAGATGGTGAGGTGGACTTGAGTGGCATCAAGGGGTTGGTGTGGCGACGTGGGGAGGAGATTGTGGTGAATCTGACACGGCCGTTTATCCCCAACCTCGACGATATGCCTTTGCCCATGCATCATCTTTTGCCGTTACAAAAATACCGTATGCCCCTTATCAAAGGGCCGTTTACCTTCATTGTGACCAGTCGTGGTTGTCCGGCCGGATGTACGTATTGTATCAAGCACGTCAGTTATCAGTTTACTGTTCGGCTCCGTTCCCCAGAGAATATCATGGAGGAGCTGTGGATTCTGAAAAAGTTGGGCATCAATAATATCCATATGTATGCTGACCTGTTTACTGTAAATCGGGATCAGGTGATGGGTTTGTGCAAACTGATGATTGAAGAAGGCATTAACATTCGCTGGACGTGCAACAGCCGCGTGGATTTTGTGGATGAAGAGATGTTGCACACGATGGCGAAGGCTGGTTGCTGGCTTATTTCCTGGGGAATTGAGAGTGGTAATGAGCAGATTTTGCGCCATGCCCGCAAGGGGGCGTATCCTGATAAAGCACAACGGGCGTTGAAGTGGGCACGTCAGGCGGGAATCAAGAATTGGGGTTATTTTATTATTGGTTTGCCGGGTGAAACAGAAGAGACAATTCGGCAGACGATTGATTTCTCTAAACGATTGCCGTTGGATATTGCTTTGTTCCATGTGGCTGCGCCGTATCCCGGTACACCGTTTTTCTTTGAAGTGGTGAAGAATGGCTGGTTCCGGCCGGGAACACGGTGGGAGCAGGTGGATATGGATAAGGGGACGGTTCTGGATTATGATGGTTTGTCTGCGGAACAGTTGTTGTACTGGCAAAAGCGGGCTTTCCGGGAGTGGGCGTTCCGACCGGGACCGGTGATGACGTATTTGAAGATGTTGATGTCGGATATTTCGACAATCAAGTCGGCGTTGAGTGTTGGTTTGCAGCATTTGACTTGGCAGTCGAGTTCGGCGGAATAAATCAGGTTTTGCCTCCAGGTACAGGATGGCCGGTGCTTTTTGTTTCTCCCCGCAAGTACCGGCCATCTTTTTTGGTTGGATTTTCGCATAAAATTTGAAAATTTGAGAAGATGAAAGGGATTATTTACCAGAAGTGGTTTCCATGGTTTTGTTTGGGTTGCGCTTTGCTGGCGAGTCTGATGTGGTATGTTGCCGGGGATGAGTTGTTGTGGGCACCATTGTTTGTGGCTATAGCTCCCTGGATGGCGCGGGTAGCCAACGGCCGTTTTCCCTTTCGGCGTACTCCTCTTGATGTTGGTCTGTGGGTATTTATGCTCACTGCTTTGCTGGCTGTATGGACGGCGTATGACACGGTGCAGGCATGGCATAAATTTTATATTTTGTTAGGGGGGGTGTTTATTTACTATGCGCTGGCCGAGATTCGGCGGCGGGACTTGTGGCTGGTGATGGGGGGAACGGCCGTTTTTAGTGCCGCGTTGGCGGGTTATTTCCTGCTTACTAACGACTGGGCTGCCTGGCCAGCTGACATAGCGATACTCAACCGTATTGGTGGGTTTATTATGCGTTTGCGACCTGCCATCCGGCGATTGCCTGTTATGCACCCTAACACAGCTGGCGGCATTTTGGCCATGCTTGTTCCGCTATGGGTGGCGTTTGGCTGGCGTAGCTGGCAAAGAAGAAAAAAATTATTCGTGCGGGGAACGGCCGTTTGTGGCGCCATTTCCCTGATTGCCCTGCTGCTCACCAGCTCCCGTGGCGCATGGCTGGCCCTGTTTATTGCCCTCACCATTTGGGGATTGTGGGCATGGGGCAACAAGCTGGGTCTTCCCATCAGCCGCCACAAACTCGTATTGGGAGGAACTGCCCTCTTGATTGTCGCCATCCTGTTCTTCTCTTTTCTCTTCTTTGGCGATATAACAGCCATAGTTGGCTCAGTCGCAGCCACAACAGAAGAAACATCTCGCCTGGAATTATTCCAGCAAACCCTTTATCTGATTGCTGATTACCCCTTTACCGGTAGTGGTTTAGCCACTTTCCCCGCACAATTTTCTCAATATATTGTAGTAATGCCTGTTTTATGGGTCGTTTACAGTAACTTTTATTTGGATATCTGGCTGGAGCAAACAATTTTAGGGCTTTTGGCCTTTGTGTTGGTTTGGGGCGGGGCGGTCTGGTTGCTGACTTTTTCCCGGCCAGTTTCACCGCCAGTATTCAAAGAAACCGATCGGGAGCGGAAACGGCGCAGGCGTGAACGGCGTTATCGGCGCACCCAAAAAGATCTGCGCTTGTTTCGATGGGCATTATTTGCGGCTTTATTAGTGATGGGCATACATGGTCTGACGGATGATGCGCTTTATGGGCATCTGGGTACACCATTGGTCTGGTTTTTGCCTGGGCTGGCTGTGGCAATAAGTGGATATAGCGGTCATTATAGCAAACGGGTTTGGAACGATTGGCCGACCAAATGGATACGTATTGGGTTGGGTGCTACCACGCTGGTGGGGATTGGGATATTATTATTTTTTGGGCAGCTGGCGATGGCCGCATGGCAGGCAAATTTGGGTGCGTTGGAGATGGCTCGTGTGGATTTGGCGGGCTGGCCAACGAACAGGTGGGATGAAGGACAGAATGTGGGGGCTTTGGCTCCGGCAGAAGAGCGGTTTATGATGGCTTTGGCGGTTAATCCTGAAAATATGACGGCGCAGTATCGGTTGGGATTGTCGGCAATGTTGCATCGGGATTATGAAACGGCCGTTTCCCATCTTGCTCATGCCTGGCAACTTTGTCCACCTCATCGCGGTATCCGCAAAGCACTCGGATATAGCTACGTCTGGCTGGGTGATGTAGAAACCGCTCTCCCACTTCTCCGGGATATTCCTGAGGCCCAACGCGAAATGTCCATCTATGCTGACTGGTGGCAGCGACAGGGATACCCTGAATTTGCCCACAATGCCACTATAATGAGCACAATGCTTGAACAAACGTCACCGCCGGAAAAACGGCCGTTTTCGCCAGCAAACAAAAACCGTTAGCTTTATAGTAAGCTTGGTTTGAAACAATACGTTGAAAGAAAGAATTCAGAGACAATTTTCACACCGGGAGAAAAGCATGTCACCATTACGCAAATTTTGGGAAGCATGGAAGCGATTCGGGCAATTAATTGGCGACTTTGTTGCCCGCATTGTACTTACTATTTTCTATTTCACCTTATTTGTTCCCTTTGGGCTGGGGACACGTCTGTTTAGCGATCCGCTGGACCTCAAGCCACGCTCCGAATCACACTGGCAAGAGCGAACCACCAAAGATAACACATTGGATGATGCACGGAGGCTCTCATAATGTATATTCTGGGTATTTCTTGTTACTATCATGATGCCGCGGCTGCCCTGTTGCATGATGGCATGCTGGTAGCGGCTGCAGAAGAAGAGCGATTCTCTCGGAAAAAGCATGATTATGGTTTTCCACAAAACGCGATCAACTTTTGCCTGGAACAGGCCGGAATTACAGCCCAAGACCTGGATTATGTGGTTTTTTATGAAAAACCGTTGTTGAAATTTGAACGAATTTTAATGACTGCTCTGCAAATGTTTCCCCAATCGTGGGGTGTGTTTCGCGAGTCAATGGTAAGCTGGTTTAACGAAAAGCTGTGGATTAAGGGCAAAATTCTGGCTACGCTGGATATCCCAGACGAGAAATTGCTGTTTGTGGAGCATCATCTTAGCCATGCAGCCAGTACCTTTTTTTGCTCGCCTTATGAGGAAGCAGCGATTGTTACAATTGACGGGGTAGGGGAGTGGACAACAGCGACAATTGGGCGCGGAACGGCCGTTTGGGAAGAACTCCCCAATGGAGGAGGCACACCCACCCAAACGACCAACCACATAGACCTGTTTGGCGAAATGCGCTTTCCTCATTCATTGGGGTTGTTTTACTCTGCCTTCACTGCTTTTCTTGGCTTCCGCGTAAACAATGGCGAATACAAAGTAATGGGCATGGCCCCCTACGGCCGTCCCACACGCATGGATGACGTGTACAAAGTCATTCAGGTAGGACAAGATGGCAGCGTTCGCCTGAACATGGATTACTTCGACTTCCATCGCTCTACCAAACGTACTTTCAGTGACAAGTTTATCAAGCTATTCGGTGAACCACGTGTACATGATTCTGTCTTCTACACACCCACCACCCACCCCAATAAGGATCACCCCCAATGGGATGATGCCACGGCCGAACGTAACCAGTATTATGCCGATATAGCCGCCAGCGTACAGCGCGTTACGGAAGAGACCATTCTGAAAATGGTGAATCATGCTTACGAGCGCACAGGGTCACGCAATTTGTGTCTGGCAGGTGGTGTTGCTTTGAACTCGGTGGCAAACGGCCGTATTTTGCGCGAAAGCCCCTTCGAAAACGTCTTCATCCAGCCAGCAGCCGGTGATGCTGGTGGCGCTCTGGGAGCCGCCCTGTACGTCTATCATGTCCTGCTGGGAAAACCCCGCCGCTTCATCATGGAACATGCCTACTGGGGCAAAGCATACACCCACGACGAAATCCGCGCCGCTGTAGCAGCCAGTGGCTACACCTGGTCATATGTCGAAGACATGGATGAAATCGCCCGCCTTATGGTAGAAGACATGCTCAACAAAAAGGTCATTGCCTTGTATCAGGGGCGGTTCGAGTGGGGGCCACGGGCGCTGGGCAATCGCTCCATTTTGGCCGACCCCCGCAGCGCAGAAATGAAGAACATCGTCAACGAACGCATCAAATTCCGGGAACCATTTCGGCCGTTTGCACCAGTAACCCTGGAAGAATGTGCCCCCGAATTTTGGGAAGACCTGGGCGACCATCGCCAGACATACCCCTACCGGTACATGCTGGCAGTTTGTCGCACCCGACCAGAACAAGGAGACAAGATTCAAGCAGTCAATCATCAGGGAAGCGGCCGTATCCAAACCGTGCGCCGCGAGTGGAACCCACTTTACTATCGGGCTATCGAGCTATTTGGCGAGGCCACAGGTGTGCCTGTTTTGCTGAACACCAGCTTTAACCTGCGAGGTGAACCCATTGTAACCACGCCCCAAAATGCACTAAACACCTTCACCAAAAGCGATATAGACACCCTTTATATGGATGGGTTCATAGTACGCAAATCCAGTAACGGCAAATAGGATATGCTGTTTGTTATGGAGACAACATGAAATCACTGCTCAAAAACCTCAGCCTGGCTCTTTTTAGCTTGCTGTTTACCCTGGCGATGTTAGAAATCGCTGCTCGTGTTTTTCATTTGGGTACAGGCGGCTTTTGGGAGCCTCACCCCCTGTATGGATGGCGCAATATCCCTAATGCCGACGGGTGGGAGTCCTGTTATGGCGAATGTGCTGTTCATGTGAAAATTAACAGTCGGGGATTACGAGATGAGGAAATTCCTTATGAGAAGGCTGAGGGTGAGAAGCGTATTCTGCTTTTGGGCGACTCCATGACAGCCGGCATGCAAGTTCCTTTGGCCGATACATTTGGCGAACAACTGGAAGACTACCTTAATCAGTGGGATAACGAGAACCAGTGGACCGTTGTAAATGGTGCAGTAAATGGGTTCGGTACAGATAACGAGCTGATTTTTTACCGGGAAGAAGGTATCAAATACCAGCCGGATATTGTATTGGTAGGCGTCTATCTGGCTAATGACATTTATAATAATAGCCGGGTGTTAGAATTGCGGACTGGTGGTCAAAGTCACAAGCCGTATTTTACCCTGACAGAAACGGGTGAACTGGAATTGCATAACTTCCCGGCAGAGAATACAGATACGTTGTTTATTCGGATTGGTTCCTTCCTGAAGAAGCATTTTCAATTGCCTCGTTTTGTTGCCCAAACGCTTAATTTGCGGGGTGAAGTGCCGGGATGGTTACGGCCGATTGTTTCCCTGTTTAGTGGCAGTCGGGGTGTACAGCAGACAAAAACGGCAAGTGAGGATGAGGGCGAAAATGAACAAGCCAAGGCATCTGCTGGCCGTACCAAAGAACCGACTATTTGTGATGCAGAATATGCGCCGGAAATTGAAGAAGCCTGGAACATTACCAAGGCGATTATTCGCCAAATGCGTACCGAGGTGGAAGCAAACGGGGCCCAATTGGCGATTGTGCTCATTCCGACAGCGGCGCAGGTTATTCCGCCCAAGGATGGCGTGAGTTGGTATTGTGAACGGCCGAATCAGGAATTGACAGCTTTCCTGGATGAGGAAGGTATTCCATATCTGGACATGCTCCAACCTTTTCGGGATCACATGCTTGCCGGTGGCGATACATTATACTATAAGCGGGATTTTCACATGAACGAAGGCGGACACCATTTGGCAGGTAAATTGATTGCTGACTTTGTGGCAGAAAGCTTGTTAATTCCATCGGGTATTCAAATTGGACAGCAGAATTGAGTGCTGTTTATGCGATAAATATTATATGATAAAAAGTGATTATCAATCATTTTTGAGGAGATAGCATGAACGCAGGCTTTGCATTATGAATGAAAATAGCAAGTTTTTCATTTTCTTTGCGCTCTTTGCATCTTCACAGTTGATTTATTTTCGAAGGAGGATCGAGCAATGAAGGCGTTTTTGCGGACGATGAGTTCCAGTTTTAGTGTTGTAGGCGAGTTGTTAGGATTTTTGTGGGCGCGTAAATTGTGGTGGCTGATTCCCATGGTAACAGTTTTGTTGCTTTTTGGGTTATTGGTAATTTTTGGTTCTGCTTCTGGTCTGACACCGTTTATTTACACATTGTTTTAAATTTTACCCTGCCTGATTTGGGTTAGATTGATATTGGGTGCGCCACGAGGTTTTTGGCGTGGCGCACCTGTGTTTGAGTTGGTCGCTGTTTTGTTGGTGCCAGTTTGTTTATCAAGGATGTTTTTATGTCCCGATTTCTGTCTTTTTGTTTTGGCTGGCTAAACGGCCGTTTTTCCCGTCACCTATTGTTTGGGGTGTTCTTTTCGTTGATTGTCCTCTTGTTATTAGTAGTGCGCGGGGCTTGGGCACAAATTGAGGCGTCTCCCTGGCAAACACCACAAAACCTCTCCCGTAGTGGTGCAACGAGTCAACCTGTGCTTGTACCATTGGCCGACGGCCGTTTCCTGGTATTTTGGCAAGATGAATTTGATGGATTCACGTTTACCGCTGGTGATGGTGAAAGCTGGCAAACCCCAACGGCCGTTACCTTGCCCGCTACCGAACCCCCACTCACAGCACCTGGCGATGACGACTTTGAGGGGCTGTATCAACCCTGGTTACTGGCTACTGATAACCAATTGCATGTATTTTGGATCGATGAAGACAGTACGCTGTGGTACAGTCGTGCCCCATTGGACGGTTTTGTAGCCCGAGAAAGCTGGACCACACCTGTGGAACTGGCTCAGGCGGTTATAACACTGGAAGTAACAACAACCGAAAACGGCCGAATTCACCTCACCTACATACACACTCGCCACACCGATGACGAACCAGCTGGCATCTACTACCGCCGCTCAACCGACAACGGCATTAGCTGGGGGCCAGGCATCTTGTTGGAAGGGTCTACCTACTTCCGTACCGCCACAGCCGAAACCGCTCATTTGCGCCTTGCTGCTGCCGCCGACCTGGTGTTGGTTGGCTGGGATAACCCGGCCACAGAACAAATCAGCCTTGTTCGTTCTGGCGATGGTGGTGAATCATGGTCGCAGCCACAGGAAATTGACCGTCGCCAGCCAGACGATGACCCACTTGCTGCCGGTCCTGCCGGGCTGGAGCTGTTGATACAGGAAAACAGTGTGCACCTGACCTGGCGCGCAACTCATGCCGAATCTCCCTGTACACAATATCATCAAATCTCTGAAGATGGTGGCCAAACCTGGTTGCCGCCACAAGCCGCCTTTGCTGATAATAATGACTGCCCCACAAACGGCCGTTTCTTTGTTGGGCGTGAAGGATTACTCTTTTTGCTCATTTCCATCCGCGAGGAAATATACCTGATGGCCTGGGATGGCACCGCCTGGAGTGATCCTGAAATTCAACCACCTCTTGTCAGTTTTACCGATCCAGATACCTTGTTGTTGGTAAATCTGGATTGCCTGCAGGCAGCAACAACAGCCAATAATCGACTGGTCGTGGTGGGCTGTGGCGACAGCAACGCCGATGACATCTGGTGGCTGGAACGGCCGTTAGGTGGCCTGACCGACTGGTCTGCCCTGTTCCGGCCTACACCCGTCTGGCAATCCCCCCTGACTGTTGCCAGTGTGCCCGTTCGTATCTTGTTGCCGCAAATTGTACAGGCTACAGACGGCCGTTTGCATGCCCTGTGGAGCCAGGCCACCAGTCGTGTTACCAGTGGCCGCATCGAACGAATAATAGGGGAAACAGGGGATACAATTTACTATGCCCGCTTCGAAAACGGCCGTTGGACATCCCCCCGACCAGTTCTCAACTCACCCAAAGGCAAAACCGACCAGATCGCCATTGCCGCCGATCAACGCGGCAACCTCCTGGCAGTCTGGAGCGGCGGTGAATCAGGCGGCATTTACTTCAGTCGCGCTGTCGCCGACCGGGCAGCATCTGTTACAGAATGGCTAGAACCGCAACTGCTGCCTGCACCACGTGAGGCTGGTAGTTGGCCAGACATTCTCGTCGATCGGGCAGGCATTATCTACGTTGTTTACACCATCCAGCTTAACGAAGCACGTGGCATCTATCTGGTGCGCTCAGCCGACAATGGCAACACCTGGTCTGATCCAATCCAGATATTTAATGGTGTCGCCGCTGGTTGGGAAATGGTAGGTGCCCCTCGTCTGACCCAAACAGGCAACGGTTCCCTCCACTTGTTATGGACACGCGAGACCTTACCGGATGGAACAGGACCTCTGACACTGGTATATGCTCGCTCAGATGATGGCGGGACATCCTGGACTTCTCCCGCCCAGGTAACCGCCGATCCTGTTTTCTGGGCGGATATTGTGGGAGTAGGAGAACGGATTGTTCATCGAGTCTGGATGAGTCCGCGCGAGGACCGGCAGTTTGTGTGGCATCAGGTATCACTGGATAATGGCCTGACATGGACTCAACCAATCCGTATTTCCGATCCAAATAGCCAAAGCGGACCGACTACACTGGTTTTAGATGCAGCTGGTACCCCTCATCTATTACAACTGGCCGAAAGTAATGCGGGGCAACTGGAGTTGCTGGAATGGGTGTGGAACGGTTCTCGTTGGGAAATGGCTGAAGGGTTAGCATTGGGGGAAAAGGCGATAGAGGCGGATGTGATAACGGCCGTTTTAGCCCAAGACAATCAAGTAGGCGTCCTGTATGCAGCCCTCCTCCTCGACAACGAAACCGGAGACCTGATGGATACCCTCTTCTACACCGCTCGCCAATGGCCAGCACCCGAAGCCACCTCCACCCCATTACCCACCCTTACCC
>RFGV01000272.1 GCA_003696605.1 Chloroflexota bacterium
GTAGGAGATAGTTTGAAGCATGTAAATTTTTGCAATGGATACAAATCACTCACCTACCGCAATTTATATCCCGGTATCGATGTGGTTTATACGACTCACCCCAAGGAGGGGATTAAATACAGCCTGGTTGTCCATCCCGGTGCGAATCCCCGGCAGGTCCGGATGGTATATTCCAGGGATGTAACTCTTAAAAACGGGGAAATACACATCCCCACCCGCTTTGGTGATATCATAGACCATTTTCCGGTTAGCTTTTATGCCAGCGACAGCAGTCACATCATACCCTCATGGTTTACCCATCAAGCCAATAGTGTTGGTTTTAAACTGGCTCCTGTATCAGCAAGCGAAACGGTAATTATTGACCCATGGACGCAAACCCCTGCGCTCACCAATCCAAGCGGGGTATGGGAGGTGGAAGTGGATGGTATGGGCAATGTATATGCCATTGGAGGCGGTACGCCCATGCGGCTGGTGAAATATAATGCTGCTGGCGTTTTCCAGTGGTCTTACAATACACCCTATGATACCAATAACGGTGACTGGTTAGGAGCACTGGCAACTGATAATGCGGGCAATAGTTACGTAACCCGCGGTTCAACTGCGGCAATAACCAAGGTCAACTCCGCAGGGACCGTATTGTACAGTGTCAATGGTGGTGCATTTGATGAATACTGGCAAATCGCTTTTAACTGCGATCAGACAAAACTACTTGTGGGTGGAACACGGCTGCCCCTGTTCCCGGCCGGCATCTACAACAGTGCCATGATCTTCGATATCAATCCCAATAATGGCAATGTAACCAACAGTGTTTTCGTTGGGAAATCCCGCCCCGGATTATTGGGTACACCTGTTGAAGTCAGGGCGATAACATCTTCCTATAATGCACGGTATTATTACCTTACCCATGATACGCTTGGAGCTATAGATCAGGGACTGGGTACCACATGCCCGGATCCGGAACCCATCCTCCAGGTGAATCACGGTTATGCATTTGGCTACAAATGTGAAGATTTCAGACCCAATAATGGCAATGGTCCCATATCCGCAATTGTTGCCGATGCCAACTTTTTATATACCACCGATGGCAGGGTGTTGCACAAAAGGGATTTATTATCCGGGGCGATTCTGGCTACTGCGACCATACCAGGTGGAATTGTAACCACAGATGCGCTTGGTTTCAATGTTTCGGGAAACAGTGGTCTGGCTATGGA
>RFGV01000273.1 GCA_003696605.1 Chloroflexota bacterium
AAAATATCTCTATAATGTCAACAAACAGACAATTTTAAGAAAAAATTGTTGCCCGCATACACTCAGTCGCCCCCAAAATTGCTGTTTTTGCAGGAGGGATAATTGAATAGTTGAGTTTCTCTCGAAAGGAGTGTGGTATGAGCACAAGTCAGAAAGTTTTATGCTTCGGGGGAGGGTTGCTTCTTTTATGGGGATTGCTTTTTGCACTGACAAAAAGTGAATTCCTGGCAATCAGGATAATGTTTGTTTTACTCGTTGTGGTTGGGATTGGGTTTGTGATAGAGAAGTATGTGTGGGTGAGAGTGGGTGAACAGGAAACGGCCGTTATCTACAACCGTGAAACCAAAAGCTTCGTTCGCTTTGCCGGGCATGGTCGGGTCTTTCTCCTGCCCTGGATTCACTATATCGGTGGCATTATCTCCACAGCTATCACCAGCACACGCGGTATTTGCCGCAACGCCCTTACCAGAGACGGCATTTACATCACTGCAAACTGGTCAGTCAGTGGCCGCTGGCAGCCAGAGAGCATCGCAATTGAATGGCGCCCTGATTTGGCCCGAGCTTTGCCAACATATGGCGATAATCTGCTGCGCAAGCACATCAACAATTGCCTGCAGCAATTCGTCAATGAAATGACATCAGGACAACTCTTCCAGCAAGGAGCACGCAGGGGGCTGGAACGGGCGCTGAGAGATCGGATTAATGAACGATTACGGCCGTTTGGCTTTCAGGTTTATCGGATAATGATAGAGGAGATCATCTTCCCCCTCAATGTACAAAAATCTCTCGAAGCTGCTCTGGAGCGAGAAACCTACACCCAAAGTGAAATCCAATCTCTGGAGCAGTTCCAAAAACTAATCAGCCAATTTTCCGAAAAGGACATTAATGCCATGATTCTCATCAAGCAAATCTACGAAATGAGCAAAAACGGTGTCAGTTTGCTGATACCTAACACCATTATTCAAAACAACCCCAATCGTGGTGACAATCATACCGGCACAAAAGCACCTCCACCCAAACCAAAAGAAAACCCACCAGATGAGCATAGTGACTGGCCTTCCGTTCATCACTAGCGTGCCAGTGGCGGGGGAAGCATGGGCGGTGCCGAAAATGAAATTCAGCACCGCCCAATACCTAATTGAGTTCACCTCTTCCCTTCATCCAGGGTGTTCCACAATCCCCTCTTATTGTGGAACACCCGCTTTTTGTTTAGGCGGTCACGCCTGCCACTTGTCGCATGTCACGCAAATGTCGCTCTTCGTGGTCGGCAATGAGATGACAAATTTCTTCTATGCTCAGAATGCGCAGGCTGGCATGCCGTCCTTTCTTTTGCCAATCATCTGGTTGAATGGTTTCAATGAATGCCAGCAATTGTTGCCTGTTTTCACTCATTTCTTCTATCAATTCCTGGATGGATTTCTGGCGTGATTTTTCTATCGCCCGGCGATTCCATCTGGCCTGGTCAAAATCAGGAGGCACACCCTCATGACCTTCCTGGATGCGTATCATCAGGCGTGTCATGCCCCGTTCTGCATCCACCAGGTGGCGCAAAATATCGGCCATCGTCCAATGATCTCCTTCGCTATACACTTCTTTTTGCCAGGTGGCTTCATCCACTTGCTGGATAAACGCCATCAGTTCGGCGCGGGTGCGGGTTAGTTTTTCGCGAATAATGCTTTTTTTGTCTGTGGACATTTTTGTTTTCCTCCTCCTGGAAAGTTTAAGAAATATAGAAGGTGCAGAAAGATGGGAGAAAAATCTGCGACCTGTATTTCATTTTATGGTTGTGTGTTCCAGCTATGTGTGGAACTTTTTGCATGTCATACGGATAATGCTTTTTGTATGGCCAGGAGCAGTTTATCAGAGGTGATGGGTTTTTGTAGCCATTGGACTTGTTCGCGGGTAAGTAAGGATTGGTTTTCTTTGTTGAGTGGATAGCCTGTGACAAGGATCATTTTGGTGCCGGGGTGTTCTTTTTTGATGTGTTGGAAGAGGGTAAGGCCGTCAACGCGAGGCATGACGATGTCGCTGAGTATGAGGGAAATTTTCTCGCCATGAAGATCGAGGATGGCCAAAGCTTCTTCGCCATCTTTGGCTTCCAGAACGTGGTAGTTGAGGTTTTCCAGGGTTTCGCGGAGGGCGGAGCGGGTGTCCTGGTTGTCTTCGACGATGAGGATGGTACGGCCGTCTCCCTTTATCATTGTTTCTGATTCCGTTTCGTCGGTTTTGAGGGCTATTAATGTTGATTGGACTGGAAAGTACAGCTCAAAAGTGGTCCCTTCGCCCACCCGACTGATAACGTGAATATGTCCTCCGTGCTGTTTGACAATACCATAGACCTGTGCCAGTCCCAGTCCTGTTCCTTGTCCAGATGATTTGGTCGTGAAAAATGGTTCAAAGATACGGGGTTGAATTTCTGGTGGAATTCCAACGCCGGTGTCTGAGACACGCAAGACAATCCAGTCTCCCGTTTCCAGTTCTGGCAAGATTTCAGGTGGGGCAGTTTGGTTGAGTTGAAAACGGCCGACGTCAATTTGCAGTGTTCCCCCATTGGGCATGGCATCGCGGGCATTAATAGCCAGATTCATCAATACCTGCTGTAAGCGGGTGGGATCGGCCGTAATAGGGAGTGTGTCTTCTGTATGATTCAGTTCCACATGGATATTCTCTGGTAGTGTGCGCTGGAGCAGGTGGCGTAGTTCTTTGAGGAAGGGGACGAGGTCCAGAGTAATTGGCTCCATGACTGATTGCCGGCTGAAGTCCAGAATTTGTCGAATAAGATTGGCGGCGCGGTGGCTTTGTTGGTCAATGGTTTTCAGGCGTTCCTGGTTACGGGGTGAAAGTTCGGCCGTTTCGCGCAGAAGCTGGGAATACAAAATGATAATGGCCAGAATGTTGTTAAAGTCGTGGGCAATTCCTGCTGCCAGTTGTCCCACAGTTGCCAGCCGCTCCTGTGTTTGCAGGCGAACTTGCAACTCGTGTTCTTCGGTTACATCTTGTAGCACAAGAATCCACTGGCGTTCCTGATCAAATTCCAGAGGGTGAGCGTACACTTCTATAATGGAAAGGGATGGTTTTTCCAGGCGGATTTCGGTGGGAAGGGGAGTGTGGTATTGCTCAAGAATTTCAGAAACTGGTACTGGACCAAGTTGGGTGAGCGGACGGCCGTTTGTGGCTTCCAGGGCATCCAGTTTTTTCAGGAGGTCGCGAGCGGCACGGTTGAGTACCAGAATTTGTTGCTGTTCATTGAGCAAGATAACGCCCAATGGCAAATTGGCCAACAGACTTTCCAGGCGGCGTTGTTCGGCGGCCAGAATTGCTTGCAGCCGCTCCAGAGAAACGGCCGTTTGATTTGCCACTGTGTACAATAGCCGCACCTGCTCATGGCTAATAGACGCCCGAGATTCATTTGCCACCAGCAACACCCCCACTGTGCTCGTTTCACTCGTTACCGGCACATAAAAAGAAGACCCAAATTGCGTCAATTCGGGCAAATCCTCCTGAAAATCAGGCAATCTAACTTGCTGGCGGTGAATAAACTCCGGACGTAAAGCAGCCCCGCCCAAATTGGTAAAAGTTTCAAGCACCTGTTCTTCCAGTTCTGCCAATAACTTGTCGCTAACCGGACGGGAGATACTGATAGCCAACTCTCCACCTGTTTCCGTTTCCAGCAAAAAAGCAACTGTATCATAAGGTATAGCGTGGTACAGGTGCGTAACTATCAATTCTGCCAACTGACCATAATCCAGTGTGTAACCAATTTCCTGCGATAAGGCGTACAGCGTTTCCAGCTCATGCGTGCGCCGCCGAATATGTTCTTCCAATCGGGCATTCAATTTTGCCAGCTCCTGCTCATAGCGCCACGCTTCCAGCACAGAAGCCAGGGTTGGTAGCAATTTGTCAATGTGTGCCCTTGTTTGTTCGTCAAATGCATCTTTTTGAATGCTGAACAAGGTCAGGACGGTTTTATAAGTTTCCTGGGTGTTGATGGGCAAGGTGTACATTGTCCTTGCCCCAGTTTTCGTCATGGCCCGATTGAAGGTGTTGGGGCTTTCTTTCAAGTCGGGGGTGTAGATGGGTTGGCCGGTTCGGAAGACTTCTGTGCCATAAGTTTTTTCTGTCAATGGAATTTTTATGTCGGTAGTACTGCCAAAGGTTTCCAGGAAAAAGGCATTGGCTTTTTCAACCAAATCGGGGCGGATCCATTGTATGTTGAGCGTAAGTGCCTTTTCGCCTGCCTGCCAGCTAAACAGGGCGGCTGCATCAATGGGCAGGATGCGTCCCAGAACTTTTATGGCTTCATGCAGGCCTTCACCGGGGCGACGATTGGATAGTGCCTGATAAACGGTGGCAAATAGCCGATCTTCTTCCTGGTGACGAATTTTGGTGGTGATGTCCTGGACTGCACCGTAAATGCGTGTGACTTGCCCTGAATCAGGGTTGGTTTCTGGATAGCCGATGCTTTCAATCCAGCGATAGGTGTTTTGTTTGGTGAGAATACGGAATTTGGCCGTATGGGGTTGGCCTTTGCGGAGTTGATGGCCATGTTCCAGGGCAGTGGAAAGGTCTTCGGGGTGGATGAGGTGCTGCCAGTTTTCGAGGTTTTCAATTTCTTTGGGGGTGTGACCGGTGATGTGGGGCAGGGTGTCGGAGGTCCATTGGAAGGTAAAACGGCCGTTTTCGGCCACGTGGAGTACATAGGCAGCATCTGCCGTGAGTTGGGTAAAAATACGATACCGTTCTTCACTTTGGCGCAATATATTTTCTGCTTGTTGGCGGAGAAAGACAGAAGCGAGCGTGGTTGTGACAGTTTGCAAGAATTGTGTTTCGTGCGTGGCAAAGGTGTGAGGTGCGTCGGTATGGAAACCCAGAAGGCCAAACGGCCGTTTTTCTCCGGGAATGACTACCCATACACCAGCTTGTGGCGCATGTTCCAAAAAAGCGGGCGGAAGCTGACGACACGCCTGACCACTAAGAATAAGCGGCACAGTTGTATTCAAGACGGTGGAAAAGGGAGAAACGTCCGCACTTGCAACCGGTTTGCCCAATTGCACTGTATCCCAGCCATAAGCTGCTTCCAGCATCAATGTTTGATTATCCCCCGTCAATCGCAACAGTTCACCGTAGGGCATATGCAGGTGTCTGGCAACGGCCGTTAACAACTCCTGCATTAGCACTGAGGGTTTCATGCCTCGGAGTGCCCATCTGCCCAAATCTGCAATGATTTCCTGTTCGCGAGCGTGCCGGTCAGCCTGGATTCGGACATGGCGCAACTGCAAAACAGTGGTAATACGTGCTTCCAGTTCCCGATTAGAGATAGGACGGATGATATATTCGTCTGCGCCGGCTTCCAGCCCTTGTGCCTGATAATTAGTAGCTGTCCGAATACCGGATATGAGCACCACACTGATTTCCCGTGCCGGATCCATCTTCCGAATCCGTCGGCAAAGTTCTGTGCCGGTCATATCGGGCAAAACCACGTCCAGCACAACCAGTTCCGGACGTTCATTTTGGATCAGTTCCCAGGCTTCCTCGCCTCTCTCTGCTTCTGTGACATGATGACCAGCTTTGCGCAAAATATGGGCTAAAGCCTGCCGCAAAAGCGGTTCGTCATCAACAACAAGAATATGAGCAGGAGAGATAAAAGCAGGGAGCGATGTGTGCGTCATGGAGGATTGGTCTCCTTAATTGGCAATGAAAACGCAAATGTAGATCCTTGTCCTTCTTTGCTGGTGACCCAAATACGGCCGTTGTGCGCTTCGATGATTTTGCGCGTTATTGCCAGTCCCAAACCTGTACTTTTTTCACCACCAGTACTTTGCACGCTGGTTCGCGAAAATGGCTTAAAC
>RFGV01000274.1 GCA_003696605.1 Chloroflexota bacterium
CACCGCCACAAAGCCTAACGCTTCATCCATCGGCACATAGGCGTGCCCCATGCGTGTAATGCCCGCCCGGTCGCCCAACGCCTTGTCCAGCGCCTGCCCGAAAACAATGCCCACATCCTCAATGGTGTGGTGGGTGTCAATGTGCAGGTCGCCTTTGGCGTGGACGGTCAAATCGAACAGGCCATGAACTGCCAACGCGGTCAGCATATGGTCAAAAAAGCCGACGCCGGTGCTGATGTCGTGTTGGCCTGTTCCGTCCAGCCCTAACGTAATGGTAATGTCGGTTTCCGATGTTTTGCGGTGAATGGTGGTTGTTCGCATTTTTGTGGGTTCCTAAAAAGAGAGTACGATATTTTTCGGTTTCATAAGTGTCAGCGTGCCTGGTTGATATCTGTATTATGCCTATTGTAGCGTTCTATTTTCATCACGGGTATTACATTTTGAGCATTTGTATTTTACACTATGTTTTTATGGGAATAATGAAATGGGTTATATCAGACTGGTGACGTTGTTTGGTTGAAGATTTGGAGAGCAGAGCGTGCAAGCAAAAAAATGGCGGCGGGGTTTTTCCGTTTTGTTGGTTGGGGTAGTGGGAATAGCTGTTTTGTGGTTTTTTCTGGGGGAGTTGGCTGCATTTCATGCACCACAAACGGCCGTTGCCGATATACCGGTTGATTTGTTTACAAACGGCCGTATTGTGGACAGATTGTCCGCGATCTTTGGCCCAGATATATGTATTGCTTTTGGGGATCCTTTTTCTCCGGCTAATAGCCCATGGATGCCAGGTTTGTACACTTATCGTTATCGGATTCGCATTCCTGCTAACTACCCTGACAACAAATTACGAGTCGAACTTTTTGATCCGGATTCAATTAATCAATCAACTGATTCGGCCGTTGTAACGCATACGGTTGCAGCCATAACAAATGGATTTCCCCCATCTGCCACTTTAACTTGCTCTGTTTCAGCGGATCAGAGAAACACGTGTTTATTGAACACAGGTGAGAATGCATTATTGGCTGGTGGCATGTTTTCGATTGAAGATGTCAATCCATACTGGTTTGTGCGTATAGATAATAATCGAGGGACAGGGACACCAGGGGTTTGTGGGCTGCCTTCTACCTATGATCCTACGCTGAATACACGGTTGCGATTTGAGCTTTATTATTTTCGGGCAGATGGTAATGGAGCGGAAACTCGTGTTGATCTTTCCAGTTATACCGGGCAAGCAGGTGACAGTGTGCGGGATATGGGTGATCATCAAACAGATTTGCGTTGGGTGAGTCCAGGGGGGACAATGAGTTTTGATCAGCAAACGGCCGTTCCCGCCGATCCAGGTTCTCAAACCGGCTTTGAGATTGATCTGACGACAGATTTACCCGGCATTGTCATTGACCCAGCTACTGGTGATCGCTATCTCTATTTAGATGTAACAGCTATTGATGGTGCTTCAGCCAACAACTTTGCCATTTGGGCTGGTCCCGATGACTACGTTTCCCTTGTTCCATCGGATGGAAATGCTCGCAATGTGTACCTTGCTAACAATCCTGCCGACCACGACGCACAAGGTGTAGAAATTTATGCGATGGCTTACATTCCTGTCGTAACTTTCCCAGTAGAGAATTTCCCTTATGTGATGCCATTAGCCGAACTTGGTGCGGAGTATGCCGGAGAGACGGTATTTGTCTCCCCTTTTGACCTGGATACTGGGACTACTCCCCCCATCACCTTTTACCTGAATACCATTCCTGATTCAGAGTGGTCTTTAACCTTTTCTACCGGACAAGATGATCCTGATGGTGTCGCAGCTGGAACTCGGTGTACGATTGGCAGTTGTAACAGCGTATGGATGAGTCCCACTTATCAGATTCAACTTCCAGTTTCATCTACGGTTTTTCCAACTGTTTTGATGGCCCGATATCAGGCTGGTTTGCTTGACTATTCGGTCTGGGAAGTCAGTGTGCCCTTAACTGTAACATCTGAGCCACCAACGCCGACCGCCACGCCAACGAACACACCACAGCCACCAACGCCGACCGCCACACCAACGAACACGCCACAACCACCAACGCCGACCGCCACACCAACGAACACGCCACAACCACCAACGCCGACCGCCACGCCAACGAACACGCCACAACCACCAACGCCAACAGCTACAGTCACCCCAACTCCCTCTCCCACACCCGCTTACCCTTTACCCTGGATTCGCTTGTCCTATACAGAAGGTGCGCCAGGGAGTTTGTTTGAATTATCTGGGGCAGGATGGACAGCCAGTCAGGGTGTGTTGTTATGGGTGAATGGTGTTGTATTAGGGACAGTTACTTCAGATATCGATGGTAACTTTTTCGTGTTATTGGAGACAATGCCAGAAACGGATACAGGGGTTTATTATATTATGGCGCAAGATGGGAATACGGAAGCAACGGTTCGATTGGTGTTAGACACGGCCGTTTCCCAACGTACCACAACACTTACCGGAACCCTTTTTATAATTCCTGACGGAATTGCCTTTAATGATTTTCTTTACTTACCCATTATCAGATAGTTATTGACACCATTGATCAGCGTATTTGCTCCAGTGCCGCCACCAGCTTGTCCGTGTCCGATGGCCGTCCCACACTGATGCGGATGCAGTTGTCCACGCCCGGTTTGTTGAAGTAGCGCACCAACACGCCGTGCTGTTCCAAATCCCGCTTCAACTGCCCGGCGTCCCGGCCCAGCACGCGGAACAGGACAAAATTGGATTGGCTGGGAAACGGCCGTAACCATTCAAACCGCCCCAATTCCCGCACCAACCGCGCCCGTTCCTGCACAATCAGCGCCACCTTCTCCGCCAGCCACGCCCGGTCATCCAGCGCCGCCAGCGCC
>RFGV01000275.1 GCA_003696605.1 Chloroflexota bacterium
GTAATTACCGGCGGGATCATTGGTGCTGCCGCCGCCGGCCCGGCCAGCCTGATCACCTTGCCTGCTGGACTGGGACTGCTAGGAATGGCATTTGGGGCGTTTGGCGATATTGACAGCCGCCCGGATAGCCGTGTTACACCACGCTCTATCATCGAAATGGGCATGATGGGCACAACGAGCTGGCCTGTGGGACGAGTTATCCAACAACTCACCAGCTCCCGACGACAGGCCATTGCTGGAGCTGCAGTAGGCATTCTTATTGGTATCGTTGGGAGCAGCCTGGGGTATGTGGCCGGACAATGGCTGGCGCAAATGCTGACTGGTGTGGCTTGAATGCCCATCGGGCAGATAGGAGAAAATAATGGCACGGTATAAACTGGAAGCACAAGAATTAGCGACTGCTTTAACAGAACTGTCGGGGTGGGAAGTCCGTGATGGCAAGCTGCACAAGACCTATAAATTTGGCTCTTTTGCTCAGGCAATTGGCTGGATGGTCAGTGTGGCTGTTGTGGCTGACAAAATCGATCATCATCCGGAGTGGTCGAATGTGTATAACCGGGTAACAGTTAATCTGGTGACGCATGATTTGGGGAACGTCATCAGTAATCTGGATGTGGAACTGGCCCGCAAGATGGATGAACTGGCTCAGGTGTGATTGTGCAGTAGTCCAGTGCAATAAAAAACGCCCTCTACCAGAATGATGAGAGGGCGTTTTCAGTTGCGGGGGCAGGATTCGAACCTGCGACCTCCGGGTTATGAGCCCGACGAGCTGCCTCTGCTCTACCCCGCGTTGACAGCTTGTGATTATAGCAAATAGTTAAGAAAAGTCAAGGTTGACATAAGTTGCTCGAATGTTGACTATGTTGCCTGGAATGCGGGGTGGTAGCGGACCAGACCGCTAATTTTTGTCTGGGGGTTAGGGCTTAATGACAGGGCCATGAAGATTTCTGGGGGAACGTTGTATTCGCAGTGGAGTCCTAGCTGGTGTGCTGGCTGAAATCCAAAGCGGGGGTAGTAGGTGGGGTGACCTAGCACGACAACGGTGTGGAAGCCTTGGGAGATGCAATGGTGCAAGCCGGTTTTGACTAGCGCGGAGCCGATGCCTTGTTTTTGGCGGGGTGGAGTGACGGCAAGGGGGCCAAGGGCAACGGCCGTTCCCCGATAACGCGGATTTTCAATCTGAACAGGCGAAAACAAAATATGTCCTACTATTGTGTCATCCTGTTCAGCCACAAGCGAAATCGCAACAGCCCCTTGTTCACGCAACCGAGTAACCAGCTTTGCTTCTGCTGTGCGGCCAAAAGCCAGTTCATTAACTTGCCAGATAGCTTCATAATCTGCTTCTGTTTCTGACCTGACAGTTACCGGCATCATATTTACACTCGCTTGCAGAGCCAACAGTTATTCACCGAAGATAGTATTGTCTGTTTCATAGGCAAAAGGGGCTTCCAGGACTACTTTGTTTTGGGTTGTTTGTGTATATGGAAAGACGACCAAAATACTGTACCCGCTTTGGTGATTTAGAGATACAGCGATACAGTTTTGCTCTGTTGTTTTTTCTGGGGGAACGGCCGAAACGTGGTGTACCAGTGCTGTAGCCCGATACATATGACGTTGTGCTCCGGAGCGAAATCCATTTTCAATCAGGGCCATTACAGCAGATGGTGTTGGATGTTCTTCTCCTATTTCTGCGGCTACCAAAGCGACTTCGTGGGTGAGCGACAGGGTTGCACCAAATGGGTAGAATTCCCCATATTTGCCCAAAAAATGTTGAGCTGCAGGCAAAACAGCATCCAAAAGTGTTTCGCAATCATCTTTGGGAGATGGATTTTTGATTTCTGTATCTGCCATTTTGAATCCTTTAAAAAAACGTGAACATACAAAGCGTGTTGTTTGCATTTATGATGTTGAATTTGTATTTTATAAGAGTAGCATGTTTTTTGGGGTAGCCAAAGTGATTTTGGTCATATTTTCTGGAGAGGAAGCAACTTCTTGACCGGATTATAACGCTCTGTTACACTTTCGCTTACAACAGAATCCATTTTACCTGCCTGGGGTGTCTGTGCCCCGGATGGCAAGACTTAAAGGCGAAACCGGTGCAAGTCCGGTGCTGTCCCGCAACTGTGATTCCAGAAGGTTTCTGGATAAGCCAGGTCGCCCGCCTCAGGCAAGTTTCGGCCCTCGTGGATAAGGGTTAGAGACTGTGCATTAAAAGCGCGGAGGTGCTGGTTTTGCCTATCTCAACCCGATGCCGAGGCATCGGGTTTTGCGTTTTTGCTGTCTCTCTTCGCTGTCCACCGGGTCGAATTTGGAAATTTTATGTTTTTAAGGAGGAGAGATGAGACGAATTTCTTTGGGATTTTCAATGTTGTTGTCACTGTTGTTGTTGGCGGGGGTGTTGGCGATTTTGCCAGCAGGAACGGCCGTTGCTGTGCCACCAGCCCAAACTGCCCCCTTTGCTGATCCTCAGGAGGCGGCTACTGAGGCTGTGCGCTGGTTGGTAACAGCCCACCAGAATGATGATGGCGGATATACCAGCTTTAGTAGTGGGGCGAATCAGGCACCTTCAGATGTGGGTGGAACGGCCGATGCCATTCAGGCCATTGTGGCGGCTGGTTTTGATCCGGCACAACCATTATTTGATCAGGAAAACACCCCTGTTATGTGGCTAAATGATCATTCGGATGAGGTAGCAGCGTATGCCAGTATTGATGGCAGTACGGCGGGCAAGGTGGTTTTGGCGTTGGTGGCAGCCGGGCAAGATCCGCGTGCCTTTGGGGATTACAATTTGGTCATTAGCCTGACGCAACATCTTTCGCCGACTGGACAGTTGAATGTAACGACACCGTTTGGGCAAGCTGTTGGCATATTGGGGCTGGCGGCGGCAGGTGAGCCGGTGCCGGATTCGGCCGTTTCCTGGTTGCTGAGTACCCAATCAACTGAAGATGTATTGGCGGGATCATGGGATGATGGATTTGGCACATTGGGTAACCCGGACGCAACTGGAATGGCTGTAATGGCTTTGTTAGCGGCCGGGCTGGCTCCAGATGATCCGGCTTTGCAGCAGGCCGCTGACTTTTTGATGCAAGCTCGTTTGGAGAGTGGTGGCTGGGAGTATGGCCCTGGCTTTGGTGAAAATGTGAATAGTACGGCGCTGGCTATTCAGGCTTTGGCCGCGCTGGGTCAGGATGTGAGTGAGCCGGTGCAGGCTTTGTTAAACTGGCAGAGTGAGTCCGGTGCGTTTCAGGCGGATTTTGGTAGTGGTCCGTTTGATGATTTCTTCTCGACTGTGCAGGCTATTCCGGCTGTGGTAGGGAAACCATTTCCGATTCGGCCGGGTGTTGAGCCTGTGCCGGTGCTGATTTCGGAGCCCACGGAAACGGCCGTTCCGCCTACGGCCACAGTGACGGCCGTTCCCACCAATACGCCTCTCCCCACGGAAACGGCCGTTCCACCCACAGCGACGATGATCAGCACACCTGTTGCCACGGCCACTTCTGCGCCACAAGCAGACACCACCGACGGCGGGAATGCGACTATGTTGTGGGTAGTGGCCATTGTTTTGCTGGTGTTGATTGCTGCCGGTATCTGGTACGCGCGCCAGCGTTGATGGAGAACAGGATATGTGGAAACGTCCAGTCTGGCTTGTGTGGTTGATTGCCCTGTTTGTTCCGCTCACGCTGTTGGCCCAAGAGCAGGGGCAAGCGGGGGTGGTGGTCGTGCTACCAGATGGGACGGTTACCACACGCTGTGTCTCGTTTTCCGGCGTGGAGATTTCCGGGTACGATTTGCTTACACAGGCCGGGCTGGATGTTGTCGTGGCGACTGGTAATGCGGGAACGGCCGTTTGCGCCATCGAAGGAACGGGCTGTCCGGCCGATGATTGTTTTTGCCGGTGTCAAGGGCCAGATTGTCAGTATTGGTCATACTGGCATTTGCAGCCTGATGGCACATGGGCATATTCGTCGGCTGGGGCAGCCCAATACCGGGTAAAGTCTGGTGGTGTGGATGGTTGGGTGTGGGGGGCGGGTGCTCCTGGAGATGCGCCAGCGCCGCCAGCGCTCACATTTGCCGATGTGTGTTTGCTGGAAACGGCCGAACCAGTGACCCCGCTTCCGGAAACGGCCGAACCTGCCACAAATCAGAATGGGTATCTGGTGTTCGGGTTGCTTCTGGTTGGGCTGGGAACGGCCATTTGGTTATCTCGGCGACGAAGGTGACATGCGCAAACTGTTGAGTGGGTTACTGTTTGCTGTTAGTGGGCTGGCGGGAACGGCCGTTTTTCTGGCGCCATTTTTCTGGCCCCAACTAACTCAATCGGCCAACCCGACCACTACCCCTCTGTTGACTTCCTTGCTGTTGGTTATCTGTCTGGTTGTGTTGTTGTTGGAACTGCAAGGAGAGGCCATCAGTGCCCGTGTGGTGGCTATGCTGGGAATGCTCGTGGCCATAACGGCCGTTCTGCGCTTCCTCGAAGTTGCCTTTCCCGGTCCTGGTGGTTTTTCTCCCATATTTGCCCCCATCTTGTTGGCCGGGTATGTATTTGGTGCACGTTTTGGATTTCTTATGGGGGCGCTTACCTTGTTGGTTTCAGCGCTGGTTACCGGTGGTGTGGGTCCCTGGTTGCCATACCAGATGTTTGCGGCTGGTTGGGTTGGTTTGACTGCTGCCTGGTTGCCCCATCCAGATTCAACACGCAGGCAAGTTTTTTGGCTTAGTATAGCTGGTCTGGTATGGGGGTTTTTGTATGGACTCATTATGAACTTGTATTTTTGGCCGTTTTTCAATGGGGATGCGGCTTTGAGCTGGCAGGCGGGTGTTGGGTGGCGGGATACGTTATCCCGGTATGTTGCCTTTTATCTGGTGACTTCACTGGTATGGGATGCCGGGCGGGCGTTGGGGAATGTGGCCTTGATTGGTCTTTTGGGGGCACCGGTTATTCATATTTTTACCCGTTTTCAGCGGCGTATGATGTTTCAGTATGTGGATAAAATGGCTGAACGGGAGGTGGTGCGTGCCGATAGCACGACGGATTGATGCGCGTGCCTGGCTGGTATGGGTGGCCGGGATGCTGGTCCTGGTTATGGTGGCGCGAAACCCACTTTATACGTTGTTGTTAATGCTGGTTGCCTGGTGGGTCATGGAGGTGTGGCGGCAAAACGGCCGTTTTCCCCAATTGCCATTTGTGCGGCTGGGTGTTTTCATGCTGCTTTTGGCCGCCTTGCTCAACAGCTTGCTGGCACACACCGGCGAAACTGTCTTGTTTCGCTTGCCCCAGGCATGGCCCTGGGTTGGCGGAAATATTACCCTGGAAGCAGCCATCATGGGGGCTGCCAATGGGCTGGTATTGTTTACCCTTTTGTTGACATTTCAGGGTTTTAATCAGGCTGTTTCTCCGGGCGAAATCGTGCGGCTGATTCCCGGAACCTGGCGAGATATGGGGGTGGTGTTGCTGATTGCCATCACGTATATTCCGGAAACGACACGCCAGTTGCGACAGATTCGAGAGGCACAGGCTATTCGTGGTCATCAGTTGCGTGGGTGGCGGGATTGGCGACCGGTGGTTTTGCCATTGCTGGTCGCTGGTTTGGAACGGGCGATGGGGTTGGCTGAGGCGATGGTGGCGCGTGGGTATGGGGCAACGGCCGATGCCGGGCTGTCGGTTTGGATGCAAGTGGGGTTGTTGGTGTCGTTAACGGCCGTTTTTGGCGGGTGGGCACTTACCCTTTGGGCAGCGACGGCGGGCTGGTTGCTGATTGCTCTGGGAGTGGTTGGGCTGTGGTGGCTGAGCCGAAAGCGGGGACGGCGGGTGCTGTACACGCGGTATCATGCTGGTTGGTGGGGATGGCCGGAGTTTTTTGTGGTAATAACGGCCGTTTTACCAGTTCTCATCATCTTGCTACCCATTTGGCCAGTTGATTACACCACTCTGAGTTATACACCACCACCACAATTTGCCCTGCCTGCGTTTGACCCCTGGCTGGGACTTTCCCTTTTGGGTATGGCCACACCGGCCTGGTTACCTTTTATATTACGTCAGAGACAGACCAATGATTCGCATTGAGCATTTAACATACACCTACCCGGATGGTAGCCAGCCGGCTTTGCAAGATGTGTCGTTACAAATTGCGGCAGGGGAGTTTGTGCTGGTTGCCGGGCCATCTGGTTCTGGCAAGTCCACATTGCTTCGCTGCCTCAATGGCCTGGTGCCCCATTTTAGCGGCGGGCAAATATCTGGCCATGTCTTAGTTGGTGGCAAGGATGTGATTGCACTGGGGCCAACTGTGTTGAGTCGGTATGTGGGGTTTGTGTTTCAGAGTCCGGAAGCGCAGGCGGTACTGGATGAAGTGGAGGCGGAGATTGCATTTGGGCTGGAAAATGTAGGGATGTCGCCAGAGAAGATGCGAAAACGGGTGGCGGAGGTGTTGGCATTGCTGAATTTGGAAGGGGTGAGAAAACGGCCGTTATCCACCCTGTCTGGTGGTGAGCGTCAACGAGTGGCCATTGGTTCGGCCATTGCCTTACGCCCCCGCCTGTTGGTGCTGGATGAACCAACCAGCCAGCTCGATCCGGAAGCAGCCCGCCAGGTCATGCAAGCCGTTAGTCGTCTCAATCGGCAGGTTGGCCTGACGGTTGTATTAGCCACCCACCGGCTTGAAGGCATGCTGCCCTACGCCGATCGGTTAATCTGGCTGGAAAAAGGGCGCATTATCCACAACGGCGCAGTACCCGACGTGATAACCAAATTGCCAGAGGCACCACCGGTAATACGCCTGGCGCAAAAAAAGGGCTGGTATCCGCTTCCGCTCTCAGTGGCAGAGGCACGTCAGTTTATAATAGAAGAAGGAAGACGCCTGAGAGCAAAATTTGTGCAGCCTGTTACAGAGAAACTGCCCCCTCATGAGACCTGTTTGCTGGTGCAAAATTTGTCGTTTGGGTGGAATGGCCGGCCTGTGTTGCGGGATGTGAATCTGGTGGTGCGGCCGGGAGAGGCGGTGGCCTTGATGGGGCATAACGGGGTGGGCAAGACGACATTGTTGCGGTGTGTGGTGGGGTTGTTGTCGCCGCAAAGTGGGGAAGTATGGGTCAATGGGCGGTCTGTAAACGGCCGTTCTGTGGCCGAAATTTGCCGGGATGTTGGCTACCTGCCGCAAAACCCGGATGATTTGCTTTTTGCCGAAACCGTGCGCGAAGAAATAGCCGTTACCTTGCGCAATCATGGCGTTCATGGCACGATAGAGACCATTGACAACTTGTTGGCGGAATTAGGTTTGTCAGAATTAGCCGATGCATATCCCCGTGATTTATCAGTGGGGCAGCGTCAGCGAGTAGCTTTGGGAACAGTGGTCGTCACTCGACCAGGACTATTGTTGCTGGATGAACCCACACGTGGTTTGGATACAGAAGCCCGCCGTCGCCTGATTGCCATCTGGCAAAAGTGGCTGGCAGAAGGGATGGGGTTGCTCATTGTGACACATGATGTGGAGTTGGTTGCCCGTCTGGCGCATCGTGTCGTAATTTTGGCCGATGGTCAGGTGGCGGCAACAGGCAAAACGGCCGAAATTTTGCCCCATTTCCCCCAGTTTGCCCCTCAAATCACCCGCCTTTTTCCCGGACAACATTGGCTAACAGTGGCTGATGCCTTGACATCACAAACCGATAAGGAAGTGTGAGAGATGCCTAGATTGACGAAAATTTACACGCGTAAAGGAGATGATGGCACAACCAGCCTGGGTAGCAAGCAGCGTGTACCCAAAGAGTCGCTCCGCGTTCAGGCGTATGGAACGGTAGATGAGCTAAATTCTCATTTGGGACTGGCACGTGCGTTGGGGGTGTGTGCACGGCTGGCCGAAATTTTGCCCATCATTCAAAATGAGTTGTTCCATTTGGGTTCAGACCTTTGCTTTTTGGAGGAAGACAAGCAGCAATATCAGATTCCCCAGATTGAGCAACGGCATGTGACGCAATTGGAAGCATGGATTGATGAAATGACGGCCGTTGTGGGGCCTTTGGCTAACTTTATTTTACCTGGGGGAACGCCAGCTGCCGCCCAACTGCATGTGGCGCGGACTGTGTGTCGGCGGGCAGAGCGAGAAGTTGTGGCCCTGTCACGGCAAGAGGCGGTGGGGGCGTTTGTAATTCCTTACTTGAACCGCCTGTCGGATGCGCTGTTTGTGATGGCGCGGTTTGAAAATCACCAGCAAGGGGTAGCAGAAACGTTGTGGAATTCGCGATTGTAAAGATGTGTATCTTCGCATAATCAGCCAACAAGGCTTGCTGTCAACGGATTTCTCTTGGGGGAGGGAAATTTCTTTTGCCGTCTGCCATTTTTTAGGTACACTTTCCCCGTGCCATCCGAAAGTACCTGTATGATTTTTTTGACTGGTTATTGTGCCAGTTGATTTAATTTTTGCTAAACATTGGGTATACATGGCAAAGAGGGGTTGTTTATGTTGGAAAATTTGCTTTTGATCACGGTTATTATTTTTGTTCTTTGGGTGGCTGGAATGGCATTGTATCTGTATTCGTCACGCGAACAACAGGCGTTGCAGGAAGAACTGGAACAATTGCGGCGCATGTTGGGTGATGATCAGAACTCTGTCTGACGGCCGTTTTGCGAGGTTGCCATGCGACGAATCACATCACTGTTGCTCTTGATAATGGTTGGGATGACGATTTTGGCTGCCTGTACGCTTGGTGGTCCGGATACAGATGCCTGTGCAGGGGGCGGGGCATTGTTTTTTGATGATTTTTCTGCTGATCACAATTGCGGTTGGGCAGTATATAGCCGGAGTGGGGCTGTTGTGGAGGTGGTGGATGGTGTTTTGCGTATCAGTACCAGCCAGCCGGGTGAAATTTGGTGGACAAATCCCGGACGCAATTTTGATGATGTGATTATTACCACCCAGGCGCGACAGGTGAGCGGGCCGGATAATAATGCTTATGGGGTCATTTGTCGGTATCAGAATGAGGAAAATTTTTATATTTTTCTGATTAGTGGCGATGGGTTTTATGCGATAGCCAAGTATGAGAGTGAGAGTCCGCAGGTGCAATATTTGTCTGGTGGGGGGCAGTATCAGTTTTCGGATATTATCAATCAGGGTGTGGCGACGAATCAGATTCGGGCGAGTTGTATCGGGAATGAGCTGACGCTGACGGTGAATGGGTTGCCTTTGGTGACGGTGACGGATGATTCGTTTGTGGCGGGTGATATTGGGTTGGGGGTGAGTACGTTGGAGCCGGGAACGGCCGTTGTTGAGTTCGATCAGGTGCAGGTTATTCAGCCTTGATATGAAGATAAGGTTATCTTGTTGGTGGATTTTCGTGCTGGTGGTGGCAGTGGGGCTGGTCGCTTGTCGCCCTGCAGAACCAGAACCAGTTGCTGATTCGGCACTGGTTTATGAGACATTTACTTCTGGTGAATATGGTCCCTGGCTTATTGAAGGAGATGAGAAGGCGAGTACGGCCGTTACTGACGGCGTATTGCTCATCGAGATACACGAACCTGATACTGTTCAATTTGCCACACTGTCCGAACCGATTTTATCTGATTTCGTAGCGGAAGTGGATGCCCGTTTGCTGGCTGGTGATACCGAAAGCAGCTTTGGACTTTTGGCTCGTATGCAGGGGCCAAATGCTTTTTATCGTTTTGAAATTACAGCCAGTGGCCTTTACATGGTAGAACGTTATAATCCAGATGGGACATGGACGCGGTTTTTGCCAGACTGGACGCCTTCGCCAGCGATTAATCAGGGGATAAATGTGCCTAATCGCCTGAAGCTGGTTGCAATTGGGCGGTCATTGTCTTTTTATGTGAATGATGTTTTCTTGCACCAGGTGGCTGATGCAGAGTTTGTGTCGGGTACGATTGGGCTGGATGCAGGGACTTTTGGGCGTGCTGGTTTGCGGGTGGCATTTGATAATCTGGTGGTGAAACGGCCGTAATCCTTTTCGCTTTCTGGTTGTGCCATGCTATCCTGAATCATTTGATAACCATTTACCCTATTCGTTTGTGATGACAGATTTGCGGAGTGTGATAAAGCAAATAACTGGCCTGCACATGACCCGTGCCGAGCCGCTAACAGGGGGGTGTGTCGGGCAGGTTTATCGTGTTCACCTCTCTGATGGCACGCAAATGGTCGCCAAAGTGGACGAACAGCCAGAGCCTTGCCTGCATATTGAAGGCTTTATGCTGACCTATCTGAAAACGCACAGCCGGTTGCCGGTGCCAGAAGTGTATTACAGTGCCCCTGATTTATTGTTGATGAGCTGGTTGCCGGGCCAGAGTCACTTTTCGGCCAGGGCACAGGCACATGCGGCTGAGTTGCTGGCTGATTTGCATAGCGTGAGTGCCCCGGCTTTTGGGCTGGAACAAGATACATTGATTGGTGGGCTGCGCCAGCCGAACCCCTGGACACAATCCTGGATTACATTTTTTCGGGAGCATCGGTTGGCATATATGGCTGAGGAGGCACTGCGAGCGGGGCAGTTGTCCCAGAGTACGTGGAAAAGATTGGCCCGGTTTTGGGAGCGGCTGGATGAGTGGCTGGAGGAGCCAGAACGGCCGTCTCTCATTCATGGTGATGTGTGGACAACAAATGTGCTGGCGGTGGGAGATAGAATTACCGGCTTTATCGATCCGGCTATCTACTATGGCCACCCAGAGATTGAACTGGCTTTTACCACGCTTTTTGGCACATTTGGCGATCCTTTTTTCCGGCGGTATATGGAAATACGGCCGTTATCCCCTGGCTTTTTTGAAATGCGCCGCGATATTTATAATCTGTACCCCTTGCTGGTACACGTTCGCCTCTTTGGTGCCATGTACGAACAATCCATCGTGTCTATTTTGCGTCGCTTTGGCTTTTGATTGTTCAAGCCCAAAACTGAATTTTGTGGTAAATTCCATACAGAATCTTTGCATCTTTTGTGTGTTTTTTATTGCTTAAAGATGAAGCGACTGACAGAAATATATAAAATTGGTCAGCGAGTAGAAATTACATTTGACGGTGTGGATTGGTTAACTGGAGAAGTGATTCGTTTGGCACATCCGGGCGTGTGGGTGCAAACGGAAGACGGCCGTTCCTGGTTTGTAACCAATACGCGCCATATTCGTTACGGCCCCGATAAAGCAAAAGATGAAACCGGAAGTGATTGATACGCTTTTGTCCCTGAACCATCAATTTTATACAGAATTCGCCCAGCCATTTGCCCAGAGTCGAATACGGCCGTTTGCCGGCTTTTATCGGTTAATCGAATTTTTACCCAACCCTACCCGTTATTTACTCGATGTTGGCTGTGGCGACGGCCGTTTGGGTCGCTTTCTTATAGCCCGGCAGCTAATCCAATGGTACACTGGCGTTGACTTTAGCCGGGCATTACTCGAACAGGCTGCTGTCATGACAATGGGTGACTTCCACGAACGAGATTTAGCCCAGCCAGATGCCCTGTATGGGTTGGGAGAATATGACGCAATTGTCTGTATCGCCACCATGCAACACATACCCGGCTGGCAAACCCGCAAAAACCTGTTGCTGGATATGAAAGCCCATCTGACTGAAAACGGCCGAATTATCCTCGCCAACTGGCAATTTCCACACAATCCACGCATGCAGCGCAAAATCCTCCCCTGGGAAACCATCGGCCTGACAGCCGACGACGTCGAACCGGGTGATTACTTGCTACACTGGAAGCGAGGCGGCGAGGGGCTGCGATACGTGTGCCATATAGACGACCGACAAACGGCCGAATTAGCCGCAGCAACTGGCCTGGAAATCCAAGACCAATTCCTCAGCGACGGCAAAGAAGGCGACTTGAACCTGTACACCGTATTGACTAAACCACACTGATTTCTTGTAGTCATTACCCCGTACCAACCGCCGGTTGACACACCCCTTGCCAATGTTACAATTTGAAAAAGTTGCGAGTAAAAATCACCGACTGGAAAAGACCTGAAAGTGAGCGAGAAGGAGCAAAATCCATGAGTCTGAAAGAGACCCTGAAACGAGATATGGCGGCGGCCATGCGTGCCGGCGATACCCAAAAACGAGACACCTTACGTATGCTGTTGGCGGCCGTAAAACAGGCCGAAGTGGACAGCCGTACTGAACTGGACGACAATGGTATACTGAATGTATTAACCAAACAGGCCAAACAACGGCGGGAAAGCATTGCCGATTATGAAAAAGGTGGCCGCACCGATTTGGTACAAAAGGAAACGGCCGAACTTGAAATCATCGAAAACTATTTGCCCAAACAAATGTCGCGCGAAGAAATCCGGCAACTTGCCTCAAAAGCAATTGCCGAAGTTGGGGCTACCAGCGCCAAAGATATGGGCAAGGTAATGGGTAAACTGATGCCCCAACTAAAAGGCAAGGCAGACGGACGATTGGTGAATGAAGTAGTACGAGAACTACTCCAATAACCAAAACAGATCGTCATTTTGCCTGCCGACTTGGCATCCTCATATGGACAAAACCACAGAAACGCATAACCGATGGCAGCAACTCGCACAAAGCTCCGTGCTTTGGCTTTTTGCGTTTATCCTTACCATCGGATTAACCTTAATTTTGGCAACAAACCTGACAAGCACATCTAATATTTTTGTCATTGAAGGGCAGCCTGCACCAGACGACATTTTTGCCCCACGCTCGCTAACCTACACCAGCAATGTACGAACCCAGGAATTGCGCGATCAGGCCAGTGCCAGTGTGGCCGAAGTGTACACCCCACTCGATCTCAATATCGGCCGTACCCAGTTAGCCCGCGCCCGTGCCGTATTCGCCTTCATAGAAACCGTACGAGCCGACACCCAGGCCACCACCGAAACCAAGCTCAAATACCTGCAAGCCATCGAAGGCTTGACAATAGAAGAACAAGTAGGGCTGGATCTACTCTCCCTCACTCCATCCGAATACCAGACCGCCAAAGAAGAAACCCTGACCATCATAGACGAACTAATGCGGGAAGACATCCGCGAAAGCCAGGTCAGCGATTTTCAGCGAATTGCCCGCCGACAAGCCAGCCTGGAACTATCACCCGCACAAAACAATGTCGTTACCAGTTTAGCCCCTCAATTTATTGTGCCCACGGTCTTTCCCGACGAACAGGCCACAGCCCAAAAACGGGAAGAAGCAGCGGCAGCCGTTCAACCTGTGGTACGTACAATCAAAAAAGACCAGCGCATCATTCGAGCTGGAGACATCGTTACGCCAGAAGACATCGAATTACTGACACAATTGGGCTTGTTACAGCGAGAACCAGACTGGCGCGATAATGCCCGAATATTTTTGGCTGCACTCCTGGCATCCATACTAATTACCTTGTATTGGTACAAGTTCCATAACCAGCGACGCAAGCAAAATGCCCGTCTGGCAACATTGGGCGGCTTAATCCTGGTGTTTATGCTGGGGGCACGTTTGATTTTAGCCAGTAATGCGGGTTTGCTTCCCTATCTTTTCCCAATTGCGGCGATGTCTATGTTGCTGGCGGTGGTGTTTGAAGTTCGGTTGGCTTTGGTAGTTACAACGGTGGTAGCTGCACTTTATGGCTATGCTGCCCCCAATTCACTTGAACTGGCTATGTACACGGCTGCTGGTGGCATTTTAGCGATTCTTTCCTTGCATGATGAACAACGTATGACCTCGTTTTTTCGGGCAGGGATGATTGCTGCTTTGGGTCATATGGTTGTGATTCTTATGTTTCACCTTTCCCCCGATGCAGATTTGCTGAATTTGCTGCAATTGATTTTATATGCCATTGGCAATGGTGTGCTGTCTGCGGCGTTGACACTGGTTGGTTTCTTTGTGCTTGGGGGGCTGTTTGGTATTACCACGACACTGCAATTGCAGGATTTGTCGCGGCTTGATCATCCGTTATTGCAGGAGTTGTTGCGGCGGGCGCCTGGGACGTATCATCACAGTATTATGGTCGCTAACCTGGCCGAACAGGCGGCTGAACAGGTGAAGGCAAATAGCACCCTGGTTCGTGTAGGTGCGTTTTATCATGATATTGGCAAGATGAATCGCCCGCCTTTCTTTACGGAGAATCAGGAGGGTGTCAATCCACATGATTCTCTCGATCCGTATTCAAGTGCGCGTATTATTATCAGTCATGTGAGTGATGGGTTGGAGTTGGCGCGTCGTTACCGTTTGCCGGATGATATTCGGGATTTTATTGCGGAGCATCATGGGGATCGGGTGGTGAAGGCGTTTTATCGCAAGGCTGTGGAGCAATCTGGGGGGGATGAGTCGAAGGTGGATGTGGAGAAGTTTCGGCATAGGGGGCCGCGGCCTCAGTCGCGGGAGACCGGGATTGTGATGCTGGCGGATGCAATTGAGGCGACGTCGAGTGCGTTGCGGCCGGATACGGAAAAGGCGATTGAGAAGTTGGTGAATTCGATTGTGGATGAACATTTGGCGGAGGGGCAGTTGGATGAATCTGGATTGACGTTGGGGGATATTAAATTGATTCGCATGTCGTTTATCAAGACGTTGAAGGGGCGTTTTCATGTGCGGGTGAAGTATCCGGGCAATGAGTCGCTGGCTGATGAGGGGGCTGAGGGGGAGATGAAGGGGACGGAAAGTGGTCGTTTGTCTGGTGAGCGGCAACAGGGGGCGACGAGTCCGGTGTTGTCTTCTACGGATGTGTCGGGGTGATGGAGATGGGTGAGTGGTTTGAGGTTGAGGTGCAGGCTGATGTGGTTGTGGCTGATGAGATTGTGGGTGGGGTGAAAACGGCCGTTTTGGCCACACTCGCACACGAAGCAGTGTCGTCTCCTGCGGCATTAACGGTTTTGCTTACTGATGATGAAGCTATTCGGGAGCTGAATCGTTCTTTTCGGGATGAGGACAAACCGACGGATGTGCTTAGTTTTCCTGCTGGTGAGCCGATGCCGGGGATGTTGGAATTGGATGAACCGCCATATTTGGGGGATATTGTTATTTCTGTGCCATATGCTGCCCGTCAGGCGGAGAAGGGGGGGCATTCGTTGTTGGCCGAGTTGCAGTTGTTGACGATTCATGGGGTGCTCCATTTGTTGGGGTATGATCATTTGGAGCCGACGGAGAAAATGGAGATGTGGGCGGCACAAACGGCCGTTTTGCACAAACTGGGTATTGCCAATGTTACGCCAACGGAAGAATAACCATTTTTCAGATATTCGTAAAGCGGGACGTGATGAGCTTTATAGTCGGGCGCGTAGTTTTCGCTATGCGTTTGAAGGTTGGTGGTATGTTATCCGCACCCAACACAATGCCTGGATTCATGCCATTATTAGCGTGGCTGTCTTTGCTGTTGGTTTTTGGGTTAGCCTGCCTGCTCGTGATTGGGCGGTGTTGATTCTAACGATGATGGCTGTCTGGATGGCTGAATTTATGAATACTGCTCTGGAAGCAGTGGTAGATTTGACAATGCCGGATGTTCATCCTCTGGCCAAGGTGGCCAAGGATGTGGCTGCAGCGGCCGTTTTGGTGGGGGCAATGGGGGCTGTGCTGATTGGTTTGCTCATTTTGGGGCCACCTTTGTATGCCCGTTTGTGGGGGTGAGTGCGGGGTGGCCGGGTTGGCTTATCCCCAATCCAGATTAACACCCAGATATTTTTGCCAGTTGATGCGAAAAATTGGTTTTTGTGGGTCGGCCTGAATGGTATATCCGGCTTTTTTGTCGGCAATGGCTTGCTGGTACACGGTTTCCATTTTTTGTGCCTGGTTGTAGATGGTGAATTGTTGTGCTTTGGCATAAGCTGCCTGGCCGAATTGCTGACAACGGCCGTTATCCGTTAGCAATACCTTTAACGCTTCTGCCAGTGCTGAGCTGTCGTTTGGCGTCAGAAAGCCCTCTTGACCATCTGTGATAAAATCGGCCGTGCCCGAAGCACGTACGGCTACCACCGGCAATCCAGCCGCCATTGCTTCCAGTGTTACCATCCCCTGCGTTTCTGTGACAGAAGCAAAACAGAAAATATTGGCCGCTTTCAGGAAGACCGGCATTTCTTCAAAAGGGACTTGTCCCATCCACACCACCCGTTTCTCAATGCCCAAATTGCGACACAGATTTTCCAAATTCTTTCGTTCTGGGCCATCACCCAAGATAACCAACCGACACTGTGGATAATCTGGTAATAAAAGCCGAAAAGCTTCCAGGAGTGTTGGCCAGTTCTTTTCTGCGGCCAGTCTTCCTGCCGATATCAGGACAATATCCTCTTGCCAGCCATACTTTTGCCGCAAAAAACGGCCGTTTGCCTCATGGAACCGAGCCACATCCACCCCAGTGGGCACAACCGACACCCGCTCTGTAATCCCGTACCGGTCAATCAACATCGCCCGAATACTCTCACTGGGCACAACCACATGCTGACACTTCGTCATATAGTCCACCACCCAGCGATCAATCACATCCTTCACCAGATTTTGCGGCAAGGCAGCCACATAATGACTGTAATCCCGATAGCGAGTGTGGTGGGTAAACACCAGCGGTACATCCAGCTCTTGTGCCTTTTTGGCTGCTACCTGACCTAGCAATGCCGGATGGTGAGCATGGAGCACATCCAGCTTCAGCGCTGGCAAGAGCTTGTCGATAAACGTGGAAACCGGAATGGTAAGCGGATATTTTTGCAGAGGCAGCTCGATAGCCGGATACCGAAACACAAAGGGCACAGTATCTTCATACGCATCCGCATCTGGCGCAAAAATGAATACATTGTGCCCCAATTCAGTCAATCCGCGCCGAAAGTTCTCCACAGAGCGAGAAACGCCATTGATAAATGGCAAATATGTATTGGTAAAATGGGCAATATGGAAACGAGGCATTGAAAATTTTCTCCTGCAAGAGAGGAACAAGCCCCCTTCTTGCCAGTGTGCGAACTTGACTGTTTATCGGAACGCCATCCTGACTGGCTATTTTGGGCGATGGCGTTGGAGTACGTGCCAGGCATAGATGACCATGCTGGCGTTCCAGGTCAGGGGAGCTTCGGAGGTGTACCAGCGGGTGGAGAGGAAACGGCCGTCTGTGCCATACACCTCATGCACCACCCCATCGGCTGCAATTGTACGACAAATTCGGTCAAAAAGCGTTTCTGCTTCTGCCTGCCGCCCCATACGCGCCAGCGCAATCACATGCCAGGCTCCCAGCCAAAGCCAGGCAGCTTCTGTGTGATAATGTCCAATTCCGGCAAACCGGTTTTCAATTGCAATGTAACGGTCTGGGTACGGTTGGTGTGTCACCTTTGTGGGTACAGGATCCGCCATACCAAAACGGGACATATTATCCAGAATGCGGTGTGCCTGTTCTGGTGTAGCCAATCCCCAGGCGACGGCCAGTAAATTGCCGCTGCTACTCAGGAACTGAAACCGCCGACTGGTAATAAAATAGCCCAGGTCATCCCGCCAAAAATAGTTTTGGATAGCTTCCTCAATCCATTTTGCCTCATCAGCCAGCCGCTCTGCGTCGCTGACAAGCCCCAACCGGGTGGCGGCCTGGGCCATATCCTGCAACGCTTTCCAGTACAGAACATTGGTGTAGAGCACACGGCCGGCACGAGCGACACTGTCTGCCCAGTCAGCATATGGCCCCTGACGCAAGAGGCCATCGTCGGGACGGGCATGGGTTTCCAGCCAGGTTAGGGCGCGCAGGAAGGCGTGCCAGTGGGTGTGCAAGAAATGGTCGTTGCCGGTGCGTTGGGCGTAATGACAGGCGGCGATGATGAGCAGGCTGTTGCCGTCCAGAGAGATGGTGTTGTGGGCGGTGATGTATTTGGGGCGGATGGGGGAGTGGGTGGGTTGGTGGCGGTTGAAGAAGGAGTGGAAATATCGTTCCAGAACGTTGGTGGAGTGAACTTTGACGGGGAATTGGCCGTCGGATTTTTGGTAGGTGAGGAATACTTCGAGGCATTCCCGTACGGCCGTTTCTTCACCCATTTCCAGCAGGCCAAAACTGGCAAAGCCGAAATCTCGTGCCCAGGGTTCACGGAAGTTGCGGATGCCAGCACAGAGCACGGTTTTTACCTGGCCGTTCAAAAGCGGCCGTTTTTCAATAGCTTGCCGCACATTTTGTGTGGCAATTGCCAATGCTTGTGCGTGTGTTTCTGTATCCGCCTCTACCAGAAGGGCCGGCGGCTGGTATAAATATTTGGGTTGTGCCAGCACCCGCTGCAAAAATTGCCAGCCACGCCATATGCCCAGCCCGGCCAGTGTGCCCGAAGCCAACCACAAATACCGATGCTGTTTTTTGGGTGATACCATGTTGTTAATGACCTCTACAATGTCCGATTTACTTCTACATTTTACGCTTTTTCAGGCCGAAAGGGAGGATTACTTGCGTCCCGGTCAGATAAAATCGGTTCTGTAACGCCCCAGTTGATGTTTAGAGTGGGGTCGTTCCAGATAATGCCAAATTCGTCCTGACCATTGTTGTAGTAGTTGTCCACGATGTAGGTGAGGGTGGCATGAGTAAGGGCAACGAAGCCGTGTGCCACACCAATAGGAATGAAGAGGCCAATTTCATTTTCTTCACCCATCTCAATTGTTTGGGTGGCCAGGTAGGTGGGGGAAGACGGCCGTATATCGGCCAGGGCTGCCCGTATTCGCCCGCGGGCAACATACCAGTAATCTACTTGTTGCCGGTGGTAATGTAGCCCCCGTAACACCCCTGCTTTGGAATCTGAACGATTGGTTTGAATAATGTCCCAACTACGTTGCGGAAACCATTCCTTACGGAAAGTTTCCATAAACCGACCACGAGGATCGGAAAACGGCCGTAATTCCACCACATACACCCCAGAAATCACCGACGACTCTCGTATCACAGCCATACCACCAAATCTCCTCAAACAACTTCAACGACGGAACAAATTACTCACAAAAAACCACAAATTCGCCGGACGCTCAGCCAGCCGCCGCATAAAATAAGGATACCAGGCCGTCCCATACGGCACATAAATCCGCACCCGGTACCCCTGCTGCACCAAACTCTCCTGCAAATCCCGACGAATTCCAAACAACATCTGAAACTCAAAACCATCACGCGGCACACCATGTTTCTTCACATATTCAATCGTGGCATCAATCATCTTTTCATCATGCGTGGCAATAGCCGCATACACACCCCGTTCCCGCGCTTCCTCACCCAACAACATCTGCATCAACCGTACAAAATTTGCATCCGTATCCGCCTTATTCGGAAAAGCCACCTCCGGCGGTTCTGCATACGCCCCCTTCACCAACCGAATCCACGCCCCCTCCTGCACCAACTGCCGGACATCCGCCTCACTCCGATAAAGATAAGCCTGAATAACAACCCCCACATTTTCAAAGCCATATTCATACCGCAGACGCCGGTAAATACGCAACGTCGTATCTACCAACGGACTTTCTTCCATATCAATGCGAATCTTGTTGCCATACCGTTTCGCCCGTTCCAGCAAAATTCGCACATTTTCCAGGGCCAACGCCTCATCCGTTTTTAGCCCCAATTGGCTCAACTTCACCGACACATTTGCATCCACACCTACCCGCTCAATTTCGTCCAGCAGCCGCAAAATCTCCTCACGAGCAGCAATCGCCTCTTCCCGATTTGTCACACTCTCACCCAAAAAGTCAAGCGTCACACACATCCCCCGATTATTTAGCTCACGGGCGGCCATCATGGCCGACTCAATATCTTCACCAGCTACAAAACGGCTAGCCACCTGCCAGGCTATTGGCCACTGCGTAACAATGTGCCGCGCCCAGGAGGCACGCGAAAGATAAAGCAAAATATATCGCATCCATTGATGCCCATACCGATAAACCAGTCCAACAGCAAAGATAGAACCAGCCAAAAATGGAATCAGGGAAATCCGTCTGATAAATTTTTTCTCCATTTCGTTCATTTTCGCGCTCTCAGTGGGTATTTTTAAGGTGCCGTATAATATCATAAAATCTGAC
>RFGV01000276.1 GCA_003696605.1 Chloroflexota bacterium
CAATATCCAGACTTTATGGATGGTATTCCTGACCCAGACAATGAACTATTTCAGCTACATGAAGAAGGAATGGAAGAAATCATCATTGACTGCCCCTTCCTGCCATTGCGCGACGTAGTGCTGTACCCGCAAATGGTCATGCCCTTGTTTGTAGGGCGCGAACGTTCCCTCAAAGCTTTGCAAGCAGCTATTAACAATGACGAAAACCTGATAGTTGCCGCCCAAAAAGACAGCGAAATCATCGATCCGGTCGCAGAAGATATTTACACCATTGGCACCGAACTATCTATTGGCAAAGCTCTGCGAATGCCCGATGACACCACCAGCGTATTGGTACAAGGGCGACAACGTGTAGAAATTCTGGAATTCACACAATGGGATCCGTACATTCGGGTACGCGCCCGCCGTATCTTTGAGCCTGCCGATTGGGATAGAAGCACAGAAGCACTCATGCGAGCAGTGCGCACCCTGTTTGAAAAGATTTGCACGCTTAACCGAAGCATGCCCGAAGACGCATTTACATTTGCCCTGAATATTGATGAACCGGGCTGGCTGGCTGACTTTATTACATCTACCCTGTATGCACCACTGAAAATGAAGCAGGAAATTCTGGAAACGATTGATCCGGCAGAACGGTTACAAAAACTGAGTGTGCATCTGGCCAAAGAGCTGGATATGCTGGAACTGGAAGACAAGATCCACAGTCGTATTCAGGAAGAAGTAGACCGAAGCCAGCGTGAACATTTCCTGAGAGAGCAGATCCGGGCGATTCAGGGAGAATTGGGGGAAACGGATGTATTTACCCAAGAACTGAATGAGTTGCGGGAGGCAATCGCAGCCAAGGAATTACCGCCAGAAGTGCGAGCCAAGGCAGAAAAGGAATTGGCTCGTCTGGCAGCCATGCCCCCAATGTCGCCAGAAGTAGGCATCATTCGCACTTATATTGACTGGATTTTGGAGCTTCCCTGGCTGGAGGAGTCGGAAGATAATCTGGATGTGGCACATGCAGCCAAGGTGTTGAATGAGGATCATTACGGGCTGGAGAAAGCAAAAGAGCGTATTTTGGAATATATTGCTGTTAAGCAAATTTCGGAGCGGATGCGAACACCAATTTTGTGTTTTGTAGGGCCACCAGGAACAGGTAAGACATCTATCGGCCGTTCTATTGCTCGTGCTTTGGGGCGGGAGTTTATCCGTATCAGTTTGGGTGGTGTGCGTGACGAGGCGGAAATTCGCGGCCATCGTCGTACATACATAGGCGCGTTACCAGGACGAATTATTCAGGCGATGCGCCGCGCTGGCACACGAAATCCATTGTTTATGCTGGATGAAATCGACAAGTTGGGTCAAGATTTTCGTGGTGATCCGGCAGCAGCATTGCTGGAGGTGTTGGACCCAGAGCAGAATAGTACGTTTGCTGACCATTATCTGGACCTGGATTATGATTTGTCGAAAATTTTGTTTGTGACCACAGCCAATTATCTGGATACGATTCCTGCGCCTTTGCTGGATCGTATGGAAATTATTGAGTTTCCGGGTTATCTGGAAGAAGAAAAATTGGAAATTGCCCGTCATTTTCTGGTGCCACGGCAACTGGAACAGCATGGGCTGGCAGAGGCGGGTGTGCGCCTGGAAACGGACGCGTTGCAGGCAATTATTCGCGAATATACCCGGGAAGCAGGGGTGCGAAATCTGGAGCGGGAAGTCGCTAATGTGTGCCGTAAGATTGCCCGGTTGGTGGCGGAAAAGAAGCGGTATCCCAAGCGAATTACGGCAAAGCAGGTGCGGGAGTTGTTAGGTCCACCCCGATTTACATCGGAGGAGTTACAGAATGAGGATCAGGTTGGGGTAGCGACGGGTGTGGCCTGGACGCCCACTGGTGGGGATATTTTGTTTGTGGAAGTGAATTTGATGCCGGGCAAGGGGTCGTTGATGCTGACAGGGCAGTTGGGGGATGTGATGCAGGAAAGTGCTCAGGCGGCTCTGACATACACGCGCAGTCAGGCTGAAGTGTTGGGTATTGACGTGGAGGCTTTTGAGAAGACGGATATTCATATTCATGTGCCGGAGGGGGCTGTGCCTAAGGATGGGCCTTCGGCGGGGGTAACGCTGGTGACGGCTTTGATTTCGGCGTTTACAGAACGGCCGATTCGGCGAGATGTGGCTATGACTGGCGAAGTGACGCTTCGGGGTCGGGTGCTGCCTGTGGGTGGTATCCGGGAAAAGGCGCTGGCTGCCCGCCGGGCTGGTGTGAAGACGTTTGTTTTACCTCGCAAAAATGAACGTGATTTGGATGAGATTCCTAAACGGTTGCGGCAAGACCTGGAAATTGTGCTGGTAGAACGGGTGGAAGAGGTGTTGGAGGTGGCTCTTGCGCCTTTGCCAACACCGGTGAAGCGACGACGGAAAACGGCCGTTCCCACTGTCAAGCCCCCCAATGTACCCCCAGCCTGATTCACTCCCTCGCTATTAAACAACAAGGCAGGTCAGCAATGGCCTGCCTTGTTATTTGTACTCTTACAAACGTTTAATGTTATGTTTACCTGTTTTTAACCCTCATCCTCCAGAATTTGAGGTTGGCAAAAAGAATTGATGCCAAAATCTCTCATTCTGGAGGAAAACTATGAAAAGAGAATGGACATTATTGGTCGTAGCAATGACCATAATGGCACTTCTTCTTAGCGGGTGTGCTGTTGTTGGTCCGGCGGCACAAACTGTTGCCTCCACTATAGCGGCCAATGCACCAACTGACACGCATACGGCCACGCCAACGGCCGAATCCAGCGAGACTATCCTCCCCCCGGAAACGGCCGTTGACATCGCCAGCATGGAACAAGCCTTCGTCAATATTTATGAACACGTCAACCCCTCCGTCGTCAACATCCAGGTAGTCATTCAACCCGACACCACAGGCGACAGTCAGACCACACCCTTCCCCGAACTCCCACCCGGATTTGAATTCCCGCCATTCCAATTCCAGCCACCAGAAACCGGCCCCCAAACAGCACTTGGCTCCGGTTTTGTCTATGATAAAAAAGGCCACATCATCACCAACAACCATGTAGTGGCCAACGCCGACAAAATCACCGTCATATTTGCCGACGACACCGAAGCCTCGGCCACACTCGTCGGCACCGACCCGGATTCCGACCTGGCAGTCATCAAAGTAGATGTAGACCCGGAAAAACTTGTACCCGTCCAATTCGGAGACTCTGATGCCCTTAAAGTCGGCCAGATTGTTGTGGCCATTGGCAACCCATTCGGGCTGGAAGGCTCTATGACAACCGGCATCGTCTCCGGATTAGGCCGACTATTACCAGCCGGCGCAGTGACTCCCAGTGGTCAACGGTTCAGCATACCAGACGTCATTCAGACAGACGCAGCCATCAACCCAGGCAACTCTGGTGGTCCATTACTCAACTTAAAAGGAGAAGTCATAGGGGTTAACACAGCCATTACATCCCCTGTGCGTGGTTCTAGTGGCATTGGCTATGCTGTTCCCAGCAACATCGTCACACAGGTTGTACCAGAGCTTATCGAGAAAGGTCATGTAGAACATCCGTGGCTGGGTATTTCTGGCACAACACTAAGCGCCGAACTGGCCGAGGCAATGGGATTGGATCACGATCAGCGGGGCGTTCTGGTTGTCGAAGTCGTGGCCAATAGTCCCGCCGACAAGGCCGATCTTCGTGGCAGCGACACGCAAGTAACAATTGATGGCTTGCAAGCCCGTGTAGGGGGAGATGTCATTGTGGGGATTGACGAGCATCCGGTAGAGGAGTTCGATGATTTGCTGGCCTACATTGTGCGCGAAACGAAGGTTGGTCAAACTGTAGTGCTTGATATTTTACGCGATGGTGAACCGATGCAGGTGGAGGTAACGCTGGAGGCACGGCCGACGGCTAATAATGAATAATTAAAAAATAATTGTTGGTCTGTTTTCTGAGTGTTTGGCGGTTCATTCTATTTAATTATTTCCAGAAATGAACCGCCAAACACCTGAGTCCCAGGTGGGGATTTTTTGTTGGCAGCTTAAATATCTTCAAGTAGTCCTTGTTTGAGGGCGAACCGGACTAATGCAGCACGGCTACGAAGTCCCAGTTTTTCCATGCCGCGTGATCGGTATGTATCTACTGTTTTGACGCTAAGGGCTAGTTTTTCGGCAATTTCACGCCCTGTGTAACCCAGGGCGACCATGCGTAAGACTTCTTGCTCTCGTTCGCTAAGTTGTTTCCAGCGGGCTTCAATTGTATCAGCGTGCTGGTCGTCAGCAGGCATCATATCTTCGATGAGGGCCTTGGTCATGGTGGGGTGTACGTAAACATCGCCACGAAGGACGGCACGAATGGCGGAGAGTAGTTCGACATCAGCGGCTTTTTTGAGTACGTAACCGGCGGCACCAGCTTTTAGGGCGCGACGCAGGTAGCTTTCGTCGTCGTGCATGGTGAGAATGAGGACGCGGGTCTGGGGTAGTGTTTGCCGTATGAGTGGGAGGATGTCGAGACCGCCTAACCGGGGCATGCTGAGGTCGAGGAGGATGAGGTGGGGGTTGGTGGATTGGGCGAGGGGAAGAACGGCCGTTCCGTCTTCTGCCTCTCCGACTACTTCCATGTCCGGCTGGTTGGAAATCAGCAGCTTCAAGCCAGCGCGCAATACAGCATGATCATCAGCTAAAAGAATACGCGCCTTTTGGGGCAAATTCATAAAGGAACCTCCACAAATATACTGGTTCCATGTCCGGGCATGGTTTCGATTTCCAGCGAGCCACCTAACAATTGTGCCCGTTCCTGCATACCGTATAATCCAAGTCGTTTGCTATTTTTACTCTGTGTTTCCAAATCAAAACCCACGCCATCATCTTCAATAATAGCCCGAACACGGCCGTTTTTGACCTCAATCAAAATACTCGCTGTTTGCGCCTGCGCATGACGCGCAATATTCGTCAACCCCTCCTGCACAATCCGATACAATGCCGTCTCCACCGGCGGCATCAACCTCTTTTCATCCAGCCCAATCACCAGCAAATCAATATTCAAATCGTACCGTCGCCGACAATCCGCCACGTAACGCTCCAGTGCCGCCTTCAAACCCATATCATCCAGCACACTGGGACGCAACTCCATAGAAAGATTATGAATATTCTCCAATGTTTGACCAACTACTTCGCGCAACTCATCCATCTGTGCCTTTAACTCCGGCAACGGACAACTCTGGCTCATCATCTGTAACCGGACATTAAGTGAAGTCAATGCCTGGCCCGTTTCATCATGTAGTTCCCGAGCAATCCGCTTTCGCTCTTCTTCCTGAGCCGTAATCACCTTTTCCAGCAATTGGGTACGCAGCCGCTCCCGTTCCTGCCGCACTTGTTCAGCCTGAGCCAATGCCTCCGTCATGGAATTGAACGCTTCGGCCAATGCGCCGATCTCATCACCCGCCCAGGGGCGCACACGTTGGCTAAAATCCCCTTTTGCCACCGCCTGAGCCACTTGTTTGAGTTCCAGAATAGGCCGGGTGACAATCCAGGTTAGCAAGGCGGCCGCAATGATGCCGATAATGGATACAGCAACAGTGGTTAGCAACATTTGTCCAGTCAGCGTATCCACAGTTGCCTGGATGCCGGCCTCCGAAAAACCAACACGAGCAACACCTGCTTTGCCCTCAAAAATAGGAACGGCCGAATCCCACACCCGCCCTTCATCTGTCTCCAACACCACCGTTTGATGATGCGCATTTGCCGTCACCGAATTGGCATCCAGCAGCTCAACGGGAAAGCCCTCACCAAAAGTATGCGCCAACACCCGCCCCTCAGCATCCACCACAAACGCATATCGCACATCTGGATTATTAGCCTGAGTTTCATTCAGAAGCTGATGCAAAGCAAACAGATCGTTAATCAAAATCAGGTCAGTGGCCCGCGCGGCCAAATCTCGTGCCGTGGCCACACTCTGTTCCTCCAGGCGTGCTGCCAATGCCCGCTGAGAAATAGCCCGCACTTGCAACGTGATACCCAGCCCAAAAAGGACAACCAACCCTAACACAATACCCAAAATTTTGGTGCGGACACTTACTGCACCAGCATACGCCCAAAATCGGTCAAAAAGTTGACGAAACAAGTTTTGCATAGGTCAATTATACTTACGGAGTAGCAAGGGCAGAAATAGTCAATTCCAATTCACGTACTGAGTCATAAATTGAATCATCTACCACCACAAACTTATCAATCCCCACAGCCGCCAGAGCAGCACGTCCGGCTTCATCCTTGTCCATCTCCAACAAAATATCTCGCAACATCACCCAGCTCTGGGGCCGAACATGTGGCCCCACTACCACAGGTGGAATACCAAATGGTGGTGATTCATGAATAACACGCACTTTTTCTGCCAGTTCCGGATACTGCTGAACTGTATAGGCAAATACCAGGCTATCTACGGCTGCTCCATCTGCCACACGGTTGGCCACAGCATGAATCGCATCATCATGGCTGTAGGTATAAAACGTGCGGCTAAAAAATGTTTCAGGGGTGCTACCCAGTTGGTGCACCAAAAAAGTTGGATAATTACGGCCAGTGTTGGACATGGGATCGGTAAAAGCAAACACCTTACCCTGTAAATCTGCCATACTTTGGGCAGGACTGTCGGCTGGCACAATGAGCAACGAACGGTAAACAGTTTCGCCATTGACCTGTGGTGCTACAATCAATTGCATGCCAAATTCTCGCTGCCCCACTACGTACGCACTGGTACAGACAAAGGCCAGGTCCACTTCTCCCTTTTTGATGAGTTCGTTAATTTCGGCATAGGTACGACGCTGTACGAGTTCAACCGGACGACGCAATTTATAGCTAAGGTAGTTGAGTAAGGGCGTGTAGTTATCTACCGTGTTTTGTGGGGAAATAATAGCAGCCACAGCAACGCGAAGGGGCTTGACATCGGTATCTTCTGGTGGAGGGAGTGGCTGAAGGCGAGAGAGGGAAATAACGGCCGTTTCCGGCTCAGCCGCACATCCTCCCAACAACCCTACCATCAACAACACCCCTACAAACAACCGTCTCATAATTCACCCCCGTAAACAAACCAAGACCCCGGAAAACCTTTCCCAAGGTCTTGTTCACCATTCAAAAATTAAAATAAGGAGCAGGCCAGCACACCAGAAGGAGGAGGCACATCATGCACGGCCGAATCAACGTTCAGCTCTCATCAATACACCAGCCTGCTCCGGAGAAGATAACGAAAACACAACACCATAATACCCATCACCCGCACACGAACGGCACAACACACGCCCATCCACCAAAACTTCCCGTTCATTAATAATTTCTTCTCCACAAACCTCACAATTCGTGCGTTTGCCCGCATAACTAATAATAGCCTGTACAGGTGTCTTCAGCTTCACCACTTGTACCACAAACAACTCAGTGGCTGGCATACGCTGATATCCATACAAATACCCCTCCCAACGATTCCGCGCTTCTGGCGCGTACTTCGGGGCCAATTCTCGTGCCTCCAGGCTGGGTGCAATCCGAATCGCCTCTTCTGTCCGCGTATCTACAAACGTTGCCGCCACCTTGCCATAATCCTCAACCCGCATCGTGCGCCGTCCAACCCAACAATTAGTCGCCACAGCCACACCATCCGCAAAGCAACCATCCGTTTCTACAATTGTCAAAAGCCGTTTTTTCGGTTGCGGCAACGATAACCCCAAAATTTCACCAGCCAGCATACCCATCCGCACCCCCAACACCTGACGCGGACATAAATGCCGATGCATTTCTGCAGATTTTGCCAGCAATTCGGATAATTGATCCATCACCCTATTCCATCCATTCGTTTGTTATATATGTAACAATCGTAAAGCATTGTAGCACCTTCCCCCACCCAAGTCACTGCACAAAATCAGTTTCCTCATGTGACAAATGTCAATAATTCCCTACTCTTTTTGCGCTGCCGCCTCATCAAGTGCAGTCAGGTAGGCCACCAATGCCTCAATTTCGCTATCCGAAAGATGAAAGTTGGGCATTGGTGTGTTTCCTTTAACAGCACGCGGATTTCGCAACCATAAACGAATCGCAACTTCATCTAAACGTTCTGTTACCCCATTCAAGTCTGGAGCCTTGAGCGCACCAGCGCCTCCTATTTTGTGGCAACTTCGACATTCATATTTCTCTACCAAAGCCTGTCCTGTGGCTACCGGGTCTGTCAAATCAACAGATTTTGTCAGGTTTAGCCACCAGCGGGGTGGCGCAAACACAAACCAAAGCACGATGATCGGAATAAGCACCCATAAATATTTTTTCCATTGGCGTTCCTTCTCATTCATTGATGACCTCCTGTTTAATGCCTGCCCTTAAATGTGAGCAGGGGGAATATTGCGGCAAATATTCCCCCTGCGTCAGGTCAGGAGATTATTTTGTTAGATTTTTTCCAGTTTTACCCAACTGTCGTAGAAGCTGGCGCTACCACCAATTGGGTCAGTCAGGCAGACATCACCAACAACTGGGTCAAGTCGCATGGCAGGATTGGGAACGATGCCCGTGCTGCGCCGACGGTCTCCCTTGATGGTTTCCCCGTCAATGACGATGTCGTTGGAACCGTAAGCCCAGTGACCATAGCTCCAGGAGGCAGCTACTGTACCAGGCAGGATGCCTTCCACAACCTTGACTGTACCGATGACTTCATAGGAACGGCCGTCTCCCAAATCAAACCCACCAGTCAACGTTGGGCCAACCACCCGTACCCGATCACCAGTACGCAATCCCAGCCGCTGAGCATCCCGACTGTTCACCCAGACCGTATTCTCCGGCAACACAGCATCCAGCCAATACGCCCCATGCGTCCGCGACTGCCCACCAACCACCTCCTTATAGGTGATCAGCTTCAAGTCATACCCATCATCCTTCACCTCATTTCCGGCTGCATCCAGCACAGGCTCCACTCTCGGCAGACCATCAAAATTCTTGCCATTCATAGAGTTCTTACCCAGAGCCACCTTCTCCACATAAAGATTCCACTGCCCCTTCCATTGGTGATGCAGCTTGTCCCCATCATACGCCTTCTCCACAGACTCAAACCGCCCACCACGATTCAGCAATGTCACCACACTCGGCCACAAATCTGCCGGAACAGCCTTCTTCCACTTCTCTTCATCAAAAACCGACTTGGGCAAGTGAGCCCGTGCCTCACGGAAAATCCGCATCTCCTCATCAGACGCCGGCGGCAACATCTCCGAACCATCCTCCTTATCACCAAAGGCCAGATTCGCCGCCATTGCCAGATAGTAATCTTCAGGCCGGTTGAAATCAAACCCTTCACCCAAACCATCCTTACCAAAGCCTGGCAACCCCAGCTTCTTGCCCACAGCAATCAGGAACGCCTCCATACTAATCGGCATCTCCTCACCATCAATCACCACCGTCTCCGTCAACGGGGCTACCAACGGCTGGCGAATCTTCGACACCTTCGTCACCACATCCGGCGTAACATGAGGCGTACCCCACCGCTCCATATAAGTCAGATCAGGGATGATATAGTCCGCATACATGGACGTCTCACCCACCACCACATCACAAGAAATCAGCAACGGGATAATCTTTGGATCACGCAACATCTCAATTTGGGCATGTCCAGCCGGTGTGGCCAACACAGGCGTCCCCTTCTGGATAAACATCGCTTTAATCTTGTAAGGATATCCCGCGGCCGCACTGGGAATCACATTCTGGTAAAGCTCATTAGTAAACGGATACCACGGCCGTTTCGCCGGATACCCTTCAAACAACGTACTCTTCTCATACGTTGCCTGCTCCCGATTCACATGAATACCAAACTTCTTCAAGCCACCTGGCGCAGAAGTAATCACACTCTTCGGGAACGGCGCACCCGGCTTCGAGCCATCCTCATGCCAGTGACCACCACCTTTCGTCAGGCCACCCTTCCAGTCCACATTACCAATCAACACATTCAACGTAATGATAGCCTGACCATTGTAATACCCATTCGTATGCTGCACCGGCCCCCGATAAAAATCAGCGACCGCCTTCTTGCCGTGGCTGGTAAACTCCCGTGCCAACTCAACAATATCATCCACCGGCACACCACTCAATTCAGCATACTCTTCCAGCGTCTTCTCAAACGCCCGATCCTTCAACAACTGCAACGCCGACTTAACCGGAATACCATTAATCGTTGTATCCACAAACAAGTCGGCCATACCCGCCTCAATACTCAATGCAGGTGTGCCTTCCACCATTACCACACGACTCGACTTCGGATTTCCTTCATCATCCACCGGCACTTCCAAACCAGCATCTTCCGGCTTCAGGAAAGCCATCGTATCCAGCCGTACAAGATGAGTCGCATCAGTGAAACTAGTCTCATTATTGGCATTAGCCACATCCTTATTCGGCGCAGCCAGATATGTGGCATCATATCGCTCGTTCTCAAACATCCAGCGCATCATACCCAAGGCCAACGCACCATCCATACCCGGCTTGATAGGAACCCATTTCCAGGCCTTTGTTGCCGTTTTGTTCAACCGTGGATCCACAACGGCAATCTTCAGACGGTTTTCCACCATAGCCGTAGTTAATTTAGGCACCAAATTGGTAGGACCAAAGTTGGCTTCAAACGGGCTGGTACCAAAATAGATGATAAACTCGCTATTCAGAATATCTGGCTTCATATGTGTCTTGCCAGACATCATCTTGTAGGCAATGTGATGGCTTTGCTCACAGATTGTGGTATGCAAATAAAAGTTCACAGAGCCAAAGCTCGCATAAGTAAACCGCTTGCCCAGCTCCTTACGGCCGTGTTCCATACGACCACCCAAGAACACAAACTGGTTATTCACTGGCCCCAGGTCAGGGTGGTCTGGATCAATCAACAAATCCAAATGATCAGCATGTTTGGCCTTGAATTCTTCAATAGTCATTTCTCCATTTACAACCGCATCCGTATCTGCTGCCAACTCCTTGGCCAATTCCGGATCACGCAGTTTGTAAATTTCTTTCAGGCCAGGCACATGCCCTTCACCAAACAAGTCACCACCATTTACGATTTCATCAATCGCCTGTTCAAAATCAATCGTGACCCATTTGTTTTCGCCACGTTTACCAGCCCGCTTCAAAACACGACGCAAGCGGTACGGATCGTACAAAACCTGTACACCCGCCTGCCCTTTGGGACAAACCGGGGCATCTGCCCGCGCCGAAACATCCAGCGGCGTATTTTCTGGCAACGGCACCAGCATATTTTGCGGACTATAAGGGTTACCATCTATCTTAACCAGAACACCATCCTGAATCTTGGCTTTAATGGGGCAAGCATTATGGCAATTCAGGCAAACACTATACAGCACATGCTCCGGTGAACTCAGGGGATAGACATCATCGTGTTCACCCTTGGCCATGATACGTTGTACATGGGGCAATGAACCAAGCACTGCCGTTGTACCACCAATTGCAGCAGAATATTTCAGGAAATCACGGCGACTCAGTGCGCACGTGTCTGGTTGCTTGATCTTTGTTGTCATTTTACTTTACCTCCTTCTGAATGCGAGGGAGCATAATGTTGCCACCCAGGAAGATTAGTAGCGCCAGTGAAACTATCCAGATGAAAAGCATCCATTCCGGCAAGGTGGGGAAGTAATCGAAAGTCAATCCTGGGCCGGTAAATGCATGTTCCAGTCCTTCGATTTCGGCGTGGGCCAGAGCCGGAATGATAAGGTTGAGTTTCGATGCGATAGCAGCGATAACCACAAATGTTCCGGCGATGCTGGCAGTGATGCGATTAATGGAACCGAGTGCAAGCAACGCCAGCGGCGCTACAATTCCCAAGCCAAGGTGGATGAACCAGAATACCCACCAGTAAGGACCAAAGAGAATCGTACGCATTGCTTCTACTTTGGCTGGTACGCCAGCATATAGTCCGGTGGAATATTCGGCCCACTCAAATAAAGCCAGAACAGCTAGCAGGGCAATTAATGTACGGCCAAGCACGCCTGCTTTGTGATCGTCCAATTGGTCGAACAGGAATGCACCGACAGTAACGGCCGCTACACCAGCCAGTGCCGCTTCTGTGAGGAACAAGATGGGAGTCAGGCCTGATTCCCACAAGGGACGAGCCCCTACCACACCAAACAGTGCCCCCTCAGCGCCAGAGAACATAATGGCAAAAGGAACTGCCAGAAAACTCAGGTAGCGCAAGCTGGCGTGATGGGGGTTAGTCCAGGCATACCACAGCATCACAATCAAAATGATGCCGTAAGCAGTGTAAAACCAGTTCATCAACCCCATAATTGAGGTGAAGTTGGTGCTCAGGAACAATCTCCAGAATCGTTCAGGATGTCCCAAATCAAGAAGGACGCTGAGCATGCCACCAGCCAGCGCGGCCAAAGCAACTAATAATGCGGTGCGAGCAACGTTGTACCATGGTGCCCGTTGGCGCACGTAAATGACGGCTGCTGTGGCAAAAGCCCCGGCAGAAACACCAACCAGCATTGTGTATGCGGCTACCCACAAGCCCCAGGGTACATATGAACCGTAGGCAGCGTGGGCGTGGCCGGCCACAATGCGATCATACAAACCGTATAAGCCTACCAGGAATCCAACCCCGGCAATAAGCCAGAGCAAGCGAGTCCAGTTTGTTGTTTTTGTATTCATTTCGATCCTCCACCTATTGTAAGTAGTACACTTTCGGTTCTGTACCCAGCTCTTCTTTGAGCCGCATGACGTTCGGGCTGGCGATCAGTTCCGAAACCAGGCTGTCTGGGTCGTTAGCATCACCAAAGTAGGTGGCACGGCCGATGCAAGTTGTGGTACAGGCTGGTAACATGCCTTTTTCCAGGCGATGCAGGCAGAAGTGGCACTTGCGTGCATTGCCAATGGGTGAACGTCCTTCTTTGCGTGGCCGATTTTCACCATATTCGTGGGTAGCTGCCATCTCGTATGCTTCGGCGTTGGCTGGTCCGACCAGGGCGATGGTGTTTGTTTCGCTGACATCGTCGTTGTAGGTCAACCCTTTGTCGAATGTACGGGCATTGTAGGGGCAGGCAGTGATGCAATAGCGGCATCCAATGCATTTGTCGTAATCAATGGTGACGATGCCGTCTTCCCGCTTCCAGGTTGCGTTGACGGGGCAAACGGGTACGCATGGGGGGTTGTCGCATTGCATACAGGGGCGGGGGAGGAAGCGTTTGGTGACGTTGGGGAATGTGCCAATTTCCTCTTCGACGACTGGCCGATATACTACACCTGGTGGCAAGTGGTTTTCGGCTACGCAAGAGATAGTGCAGGCACTGCATCCTACACATTTTCGCAGGTCAATTACCATGACCCAGCGCCGTTCGGATACGGGTTTTTGCAGGGCGCGGGCCAGGTCGGCACGCATTCGTTCCAGTGGGTCGACTTTGCCGTCGGAGGTGACCACTGGTGCATCAACTGGAATGGTGTCTAGAGATATTGTGGTGGCTTCCGTGGCCTTTTTGACGGGGCCAGCGGCAGCGACTGTGGCGACACCAGCCACGCCCACCAGAGTTTGCAGCAGACGGCGTCGTGTTGTGTCGGGGGCGAGGGTGGTGTTTTCCTCTGTCTTTGCCATGTTTGAACCTCCTTTTCGAGTTACCACTAATTGACAAGGGTTGAATTTACATTGTTAGTGTACTTTTTCGGGGTGTTTGCCTGTAGCGGGTAAACCTTGTTGGTTTTGGCGGGTTTTGTAGGGGTTTTCCTGTCTTGTAGGATTTTTCCTGACGTTTGGTTATTTTTGATTTGACAAGGTGGTAGGGACGCAGATAATCAAAATCTGATTGAGGGAGATTGTTTGATGAGATTTCGTGTGTGTTTGGCTGTGTGTTTGTTGTGGCTGGGTTTGGTGGCTTGTAGTGGGGGTGGGGAAACGGCCGTTTCTCCCACTGATTCTTTGCTGGTTGCGGCAGCTTCTGACTTGCAGTTTGCCTTCCCGGAAATCGGCCGTGCTTTTGAACAACACACAGGCATTCCGGTGACATTTACTTTTGGGTCTAGTGGCAACCTGACTACTCAAGTGGAAAATGGTGCGCCATTTGATGTTATTGCCACGGCAAATGTGGCTTTTGTAAACAGGCTGGAGGAACAAGGGTTGATTGAGTCGGATACGAAGGTGGTGTATGCTCAGGGGCATTTGGTGTTGGCGGTAAATCGGGCGGCTGGCCTGGTAGTGACCTCACTGGAAGATTTGCGGGAAACGGCCGTTACCCGTGTAGCCATCGCCAACCCCGAACATGCCCCTTACGGCATGGCTGCCCGCCAGGCCTTGCAAACCAGCCACATTTGGGATGAGATTCAAGACAAAATTGTTTTTGGTGAAAATGTTCGTCAAACCCTGCAATTTGTCCAAACAGGTGATGTCCCCGTTGGCATTATCTCTCTCTCCATTGCCAACGTACCCGAAATCACCACTATCCCCATCTCGTCCGAACTCCACGACCCTATCAATCAGGGGATGGCGGTTCTCAAATCTGCCCCTCACCCAGAAGCGGCACGCCAATTTGTGGCATTTGTTACTGGCGAACACGGGCAGGCCATTCTCCAACAATATGGATTTCTGACACCGGAACCATAATATGGGCGAAATAGACTGGTTTCCATTATGGCTTTCGCTACGAGTGGCAACTGTCGCCACTTTGCTGGTTTTGCTAACGGGTATTCCAGCGGCCTGGTTGCTGGCGCGGTATGAATTTCCCGGCAAAGAAATATTGAATGGGTTGACTTCTTTGCCGCTGGTTTTGCCGCCCACAGTGCTGGGCTACTATTTGCTGGTTTTGTTGGGCAACCAAAGCCCATTGGGGCGGTGGCTGGATGATATTGGGTGGCCATTGGTTTTTACGTGGCGGGGGGCGGCGGTGGCCTCGGCTGTGGCTTCGTTTCCGCTTATGGCTCAAACAGCTCGTTCTGGTTTTGAGGGGATTGACCGGCGTCTGGAGGATATGGGGCGCGTATTGGGGCGTTCGAATTTGTATATTTTTTGGCGTGTAACATTGCCGCTGGCATGGCCAAGTATTGTTGCCGGCATGGCCTTGTCGTTTGCGCGCGCGCTGGGTGATTTTGGGGCGACGCTGATGGTGGCGGGGAATATTCCGGGACGAACTCAGACGATGTCTTTGCGTATTTTTGATTTGATTCAGGCAAACCGACAGGGGGAAGCGAATGTTATGGTGTTGGTCATGACGGCCGTTGCGGTGGTCTTGCTTTTCGTGGCCCAATATTTTACCCATCAATTACACCGTCATCTGAAATGAGTCATTATGTCGCTGTTGCTTAAGTTTCAAAAAGTGTTGCGTGATTATTCGCTGGATATTGATCTGGTTGTCCCGCCGGGCATTACGGTGTTGTTTGGTAAATCGGGTGCTGGCAAGAGCATGACTCTGGCTTGTGTGGCTGGATTAACGCGGCCAGATAAGGGGGTGATCGGGATAAACGGCCGTTTCTACTTCCACAGCCAACAAAAAATCAACCTGCCCCCACAAAAACGAAAAGTTGGTTTTGTGATGCAAGACTATTTGCTCTTTCCCCATCTCACCGTTGCCGAAAACATTGCTTTTGGTCTCACAAACCTCAGCCGCACCCAAAAGGAACAAATCGTCCATGAAGCTTTATCTTTGGTAGGACTATCCAATCTTGCCAGTCAGTATCCTGCCGGGTTAAGCGGTGGCCAACAACAACGGGTCGCCCTGGCACGGGCGTTAGTCATGAATCCACAAGTTCTTTTGTTGGATGAGCCACTATCCGCTTTGGATGGCCCCACACGTGCCCGTTTGCGCGCAGATTTGCGCCGGCTGGTAGCAGGATTATCGCTTCCTGTTCTGTTAGTCACCCATAGCCTGACAGAAGCCTACTTGCTGGCTGACAGAATGGCTGTCATGGCAAACGGCCGTTTACTTCAGATCGGCACCCCCGAAGAAGTCGTCTACCACCCACTCAACCGACAGGTAGCCGAATTAACCGGCAATCGCAACTTCTTTTCCGGCCAAGTGACAAGTACCACCACAGTACAAGTAGGGCCACTAAGCCTGGAAACAAATCCGCTAGACCTGCCAGCAGGCAGCCAGGTGCTACTGACCATTCGTGCCGACCGCATTCAGCTTATCCGCAAAGACGTACCACACAAGCCAAAAGAAAACCTGGTAAACGGCCGTATTACCACCGACTACACAGACGGCTTCAACTACACCCTACACATCCAACTTGATCCCCCTTACCGCATAAACCCAAACAACCACGACCTGGAAATCATACTCCCCAACTACATCTACGAACGCCTGGGACTGGCACACGATCGCCACTGGCAAATCTCCATCCCCCGAGACGCCATACACATTCTGCAAGAATAAAAACCGACACAAACCACTAAAAACACCCCCGGCAAAAGTAAGCCACTGGCAGGAAAATAGAGTATAGTACAATTATCTCGCAAGTCACCCATAATAAGATTAAGGAGGGCACACATGAACCCAATCGCCACATTCTCTATTGTTGCTTATGACCCCAAACGCCAGGAATGGGGTGTAGCCGTTCAATCCAAATTCATGGCGGCGGCGGCTGTCGTATCCTGGGCACGAGCTGGTGCTGGTGCCGTTGCCACACAATCCTACGCCAATCTGGCCTATGGCCCCTTGGGGCTGGAAATGATGGCCTACGGCATGTCCGCCGAAGAAACTGTCACAGCACTTACCCAAGCCGACCCGCAACGCGGCTTACGTCAGGTTGGTGTTGTAGATAAGCAAGGCCGGGCAGCGGCGTTTACCGGTGAAGATTGCTACGAATGGGCCGGGCACATTGTTGGCGATGGTTTCGCCTGTCAGGGAAACATTCTGGTTCCGGGCACAGTCGAAGCAATGGCCGAAGCATTTGAAAAAGCACGCAAAGGAGAGGGAGAACTGGCAGACTGGTTAGTAGCAGCCCTGGCTGCCGGACAGGAAGCCGGTGGCGATCGACGTGGTCGCCAGGCTGCTGGTGTGCTGGTTGTGCGAGAAAATGGGGGGTATGGTGGCAAGACCGACCGTTATCTGGATTTGCGGGTGGATGATGATCCTTATCCCATTCGCAAACTGGCACAACTGGTAAAAATGCACCACATGTACTTTGGTGAAACAGACCCGAATGATCTGATTCCTTTGGCAGAAGTAGCAGGCGATTTACAGGCTTTGCTCAAGCGCACCGGGCATTATGACGGACCTCAAACTGGCGTTTTTGATGAAGCAACTCGCAAGGCATTGCGGGCACTGGTTGGCGAAGAAAATCTGGAAGAACGCTGGAATGGTGAAGGGGATATGATTGATCGGGTTGTTGTTGATTTTTTGATGGAACGGTTTGGGGGTTGACAGGTTATCGGAGGAAGTTGTTTTTTGGTGCCATAAACGCCAATTGACGGATAGACTTATCAATGTGCCCAACGGCAGGGACAGTCCAATAATTGGCGGCCTTTGCCATAAGTTTTGTTATGAATAAATTACAACGATGGTTTCTGATTGTATCTACTACGGCTATCCTGTTGGCAATCGGGTTCAATATCAGCCCCTACCTGCGCGGGCCGCAGGATTGGCGGTGGGCCTATGCTATTCCCGGCCAACCCTGGCGGCTGCTTATCCCCGGCGGCGTGCTGGC
>RFGV01000277.1 GCA_003696605.1 Chloroflexota bacterium
GGGTAAGATCTGCCTGGTAGAGGCGGATGCTGTCTGATTGAGTGGCACAGGCAATGGTGAGACCATGCTGGCGAAAAAAGCTGGCCGCAGATTCGGCCGTTTCGGTGATACCGATGGGAATACGCTCAAACGCCCCTGCTGAAGCACGGGCCAGAATACCAGCTACTGGCAACCAGTTGCGTGCTCTAATTACCAGCCCATGAGCACCAGCAGCATACAAAGCACGTACAGCCTGGCCAAAGTTGTAAGGATCTTCCACACCATCCAGCATGGCCAAAAACGGCCGTTCTGCTGCCAACAAAGCTGCCAATGGCACAAACCGACGCTCCCCAACTTCTGCCAACACCCCCCCATGGGTGCTACCAGTAGCCTTTTCAGCAATAAAACTTGCCGAAACACGATGAACCGGCACACCACACGCTTCAGCCGCTACCAACACACGCCGAACGCCACCATCCCACTTCCCTTCCCGCACATACACACCATAAACAGGACGGCTACCGGCTTGTAACGCCGCTTCAACCGAGATAACACCTTCCAGCCAGGCAGTTTCCATCACACATTCCCGTTATCACAAAACTATAAACCAAAGCCCAGACAAAACCAAAAAGAAGTCAGACTGCATCCATGCACACAGTCTGACTTCTCAGATGTTCAGGGTAACCCTGCTAATTATTCGTCAGCAGGTGGTGTCGCTTCGCTATCAGTCGATGGTGGTACTAACTGAAACGGCGTCGGTGTAGGTTGCACCACAAAGAATTCCGGTGGCAACACAGGCTGGGTGGGTGTACGACCACGCCAGTAATCTGTAATCACCAGATTGCCGGTCAGCTGTTGGTCAACAAAGGTGGCTAACAACTGCTGCTTTTGGGCTTGCAAGGCAGCCTCTGACAACGGCCGTAACTCCCGACCACTCACCTGAATGATGTAGTAACGAATCGTGCCATCATCCAGTTCTTGCTGCAAAATCTCACTGGCTGTATTCAGTGGCAGCTCAAACACCTTGTCGGCCACCTCTGCACCCAATGCCGAAGCAAAATCATCATGGGTACGCCACAAGAACTCCGTGGCAACGGCCGTAGAACCAGATTCCGGATCGAACGGTGTACTACGAATTGTATTCCACACTGTCAGGAAGCCTTGCTCCTTCACCATTGCCAACGCCTCATTGGCCTCTTCCTCCGTACCAAACGCCATCAGGAAAATACTGGCGTGCTCGGCCTCAGTAGGCAAATTTTCTTCTTCAGCCAAAGCATCCATTAAACGTTGTCGGTACAAACGCGCCCGCACAACTTCCCGATACACAGCTTCAGAAACCCCCAGCTCCTCAAACTGGCCAATAAACTCCGAAAGCTGTTCCTGATATGCCTCCAGTGTCACTGGCGTTGCTGTGGGGAACGGTGTACTTGTTGGCCCTGGCGTTTGGGTAGGCGCTGGCGTTGCGGTGGGCACCACATCCGTAATAACGGCCGTTGGAATAGGCGTCAGAGAAGGCGTAGGCATAACCGTAGCAGTTGCTGTCGGCATCGGGGTTGGGAGTGCCCCATCAAAAAAGTTAAAGCTCTCCCGAATTGCCTTCTCCACATCCTCATCTGTCACCACAATTCCCCGTGCTTCAGCCGCCTGCCGAATGGCCACCTCATCAATCATCTGATTCAGCACATCCTGCCCTAGCGACTCGGCATTACGTGGATCCATTTCCAGAATTAGCTGGCCACCAAACTGCTGCACCAAACTCATATCGTTATTAAACGTTTCCAGCTGATTCTGCAGCAGGATGACGCGCTGAGCACGCTCATATCGCACCCGCTCTTGCCACTGACGCAACGTAATATTCTCTCCATTAACAGTGGCGACAGCCCGGTTTGGTGAAATGAAAAACTCATTAACAACGGCCACCAGAAAAACCAATACCAACAGGGTAACGACAATTCCGACACCTATGCGAATCTGGCGCATTTGTTTAGCCTGTTTGCGCGCCAGCAAAATTTCCTTGCGTGATTGCCGCTCCCGTTCTTCTTCCCGTAGATCGCGACGTTTTTTAGCCATAGGTCAAACTACCTGTGTTTACTCTCGTACGAATGGAAGCAAAGCCAGATGACGAGCCCGCTTGATAGCGACAGCCAGGCGTCGCTGATGCTTGGCACAGGTTCCAGTCTGCCGGCGTGGACGAATACGGCCGTATTCATTGATATACCGGCTTAACATCTCATGATCCTTATAATCAATTTCCTTCACACCATCAACACAAAACGCACAAATACGGCGTCTGCGACCAAATCGACGAGAACCACGTGTTTCTGTAGTCATGTTCTTCCTCCAAATCAGTTGCTTTACATCCGCCTTTTCAACAATCCATCAATTAGCAGATGTTCATTCCAAAAATTCTGACAACACCAACAAGTTTTGAGCCACCACTTCCGTACGGAAATGTCTGCGGCCCGCATCATCTTCCCAGCTTCGCGTGTGCAAACGCCCTTCCACATAAATCTGCACACCGCGTGCCAATTCTTTCTGACACACTTCAGCCAGATGACCCCAGGCCACTACATTAAACCATTCCGTCTCTTCTTGAGGCGACTCATCTAATGAAAGCCACGAGCGGGATGTAGCCACGCTAAACGAAGCCACATATCGGCCGCTTGGGGTTTGCCGTACTTCCAAATCGTCCCCCACCCAACCAATAATCATGACCTTGTTCAGTCCTTGTTTCATCAGCTCATCCCGTCCTTTTCGTTTATGCACAGCAACAATCGAAACTTACGAATCCTTACGCACAACCAGATAACGCAGAACATCTTCTGCGATCTCCAAATTGCGCTCGAGTTCTTTCACATTCTCTGGAGCCATCTTGGTTTCGACCAAAACATAGTATCCTTCAGTGAATTTTTTGATAGGATACGCCAGTGAACGCATGCCCCAATGGTTTACCGTTGGTTTTTCGGCAGAATCATCACCACCGGAGATCCAGCCTAAAACCCGCTCAATGAGCTGCTCACGGGCTGCTTCTTCTAATTTGGGTTGAATAATAAAGGTGATTTCATACTCGCGCATGTTGCATTTACCTCCTTTCCTCGGAATTACTCTGGCGAGTTTTGCCCCTGGTCATGCGCCAGGAGCGGAAAGCAGCGAACAAACTGCTATTTGATTGTGTTTGTTGCTGTGCAACAAGTGAAGAATAATAACACAAATTGTTTTTTGCACAAATTTAGGGCAAGGTGCGTTAGCCATGAACCAGTCAGCCAGTTATAATACATTGGTTAAATTCAAGTTGGTGTAAAAGGAGCATAGATGTTGGAAGATAATCCCAAGCCAGAAACCACATCACAAAGTGATGATGTGTCCATCATGTCACAACCAGTCAGGGAAATTATACGGGAGGGAAACGGCCGTACTCCCTTCTGGGTTTTGCTCGGTGTTGTTGTCGGTTTTTTGCTACCCGTTTGCAGTTGTATCCTCTTCTTTGCCACCACAGTCGCCATGGGAACATTCAGTCGCTCTGATGCACCAGCCATTGGTACAGGGGACGCTGTAGCTGTCGTCCGTGTTGAAGGCACTATTTCCAGTTCTGACAAAGAAGACTTGAGCGCAGCTGCCGGTGCTGTCAGTGGTGTCGTCATTTCTGACCTGAAAAAAGCAGCCGCAGATCCAACTGTCAAAGCCATTGTGTTGCGTGTGGACAGTCCCGGTGGCACAGTAACCGGTTCGGCACAAATCTACGAAGCGATTCTGGAAATGGAAAAGCCTGTTGTGGTCAGTATGGCCAGTGTAGCTGCTTCTGGTGGTTATTATGTCAGCGCGCCTGCAGATTATATTTTTGCCCGCCCAGATACCGTTACGGGTAGTATTGGTGTTATCCTGACTATTTACAACGCCAAAGAACTGCTAAACGAATTGGGGGTGGACGTCATTTCTATTACATCCGGGCCAAATAAGGCATTGGGGAGCTTTTGGGAAGAAATGACGCCAGAGCAACAACAAATCCTGGAAGATTTCGTGCAGGAGTCGTATGACGAATTTGTACGGGTGGTGGCTGAAGGACGCAACATGAGTGAGGAAGAGGTACGGGAGTTGGCAGACGGCCGTATCTATACCGGACGTCAGGCTCTGGAAAACGGACTGGTAGATGAACTGGGTAATTTGGAGGATGCTATCCAGAAAGCGGCCGAATTGGGTGGTATTACTGGTGAACCACGCATTGTCGAGTATGAGCATCTGCCTTCGTTCACAGAATTCCTGACCGGATTCTCCAGCCGATTGAATCGGAGTGAGGCAGATGCCGCGCTAGAAGTAATCAGCGAATTTACGACACCCAAGCTTGAGTATCGGTATGTGGGGCCAGGTTCTGAATAAGCAATTGGGTGTATTTCTGGCGGGCCAGTGGAAACAACGGCCGTTTCTCTGGGGAACGGCCGTTCTTCTCATCCTCCTCCTCTGGCTCACCCCTACCTCTCCCCCACAACCCACCCACGCCCAAGGACAAACCAGACTCGTCCTCGCCTTCTACTACGCCTGGTTCAGCCCCGACTCCTTCGGCCCCGGCAAAACACCCTACACTCCTCTCCAACCCTACTTCTCCTCAGACATCGGCACCATTCAGCGCCACGTAAACGAAGCCAAATCCGCCGGCATAGACGGCTTCGTACAAAGCTGGTACGGACCAGAAACCACCAACAACCAAACCGAAACCAACTTCCAGGCACTTCTCAATATCGCTGCCGCCAATGGTTTCAAAGCCGCTGTGGACTTTGAAACTGGTAGCCCCTTCTACGCCAACAACGACGACCGCATCAACGCCTTACGCACCCTGCTGAACACACATGTCAACCACCCCGCCTATCTACGTGTCGATGGCAAGCCCGTTATCTTCTTCTGGGCAAACTGGCTGCTATCTGTAGATGACTGGCTAGCTATTCGCGGTGCCGTCGATCCAGATCGCAACAGCATCTGGATTGCTGAAGGAGGCAATACGGCTTATCTAAGTGCATTTGATGGCCTGCACCTTTATAACATTGCCTGGTCTGACGATCCGGCCGGTACAGCTATGGCCTGGGCAGCCAATACACGCGCGGCTGCAGCCACCTATGGCGGATACAAATACTGGGTGGCAACTGCCATGCCTGGCTGGAATGATACATTACTAGGTCGGGGAGATCGGGCTTTTGTACGGGATCGGGCTGATGGCGCCTACTATCGTGCCAGCTTTGGCGGGGCAGCAGCCAGTGCCCCCGACATGTTGATCATCACCTCATATAATGAGTGGCCGGAGGGCACACAAATTGAACCAAGCGTAGAGTATGGCAATTTTTATCTGCAACTAACGGCCGAACTGGTTGCTGCCTATAAATCAGGTAGCATTGCTGCTCCCCCAGCCCCAACACAAGCCCCTCCATCTCCCACAGTCTCCGGCGGAAATACGCCCGTACCGCCAACCATTGCGGCCACACCAACAAACGGACCATCTCCCACCCCGACGCCCTTACCTCCGCCAACTGACACGCCATCTCCCACAGCCACACCCACGCCAATTGTTACCCCCACTGCCTTGCCAGACGGCCGTATTCTCTACACCGTGCAGCCTGGCGATACACTCATCTTCATCGCTCAGCGGCTGGGCATTCCGGTAACAGAATTATATGGCTGGAATGGTATGGGGCCTGGGGATGTACTACAGGCAGGTCAGCAAATCATCATCGGCTATTCGGTCTTGCCAGATGGCTCAACCGTGTTGCCAGGATATCCGCAAGCCCGTCTGAAGCCAGATGGTACGATTGTTCATATCGTGGCCACTGGTGACACTTTAATCGGGATTGCTACGACGTATGACCTGACGCTAGACGAATTATATGAAGTGAGTGGTTTGACACCGGGCAGTTTTATTCAACCAGGACAAGAAATTGTGGTAGGACATCGGCCGCAACCGGCAGCAGTAGGTGGTTCGGTGGATTTGCCCCCTGAACTGGCAACAGCGACAGTAACGGCAACAGTTCCTCCTGTTCCTTCAGCAACGGCTACTGTTTTTGTTCCGCCTACTGTAACGATGGCCCCTACAACAACTATTCAGATGAATACTGGTGTTGGTGAGCCTGAAGGAACGGTGGTTTCGACGGTAACGGCCAATGGTGCAACGACAAATACAGTTGGGCAGCTTTTGCCTTTGGTACTCATTGTGGTTGGTTTGTTATCTATTGTGGGCGCAATTTTCCTTTATCTGGGTCGCAATGGATAAATATAGGGCAACTGCTATTTGACCAAAGCAACTTCTATGGCTTCTGCCAAAGAGCGGCAGCCAATTACTTCCAATCCTTTTGGTGGATTGGTTAACCGACGCTGAGTGGAACGGGGAACAACACATCGCCTGAAACCTAATTTGGCGGCTTCTTTGAGTCGGGTTTCTAATTGGCTGACTGCTCGTAGTTCTCCGCTCAAACCGATCTCACCAACTGAAGCCAGGTCGGCGTGCAACGGCCGATCTTTGATGCTGCTGGCGATGGCCAGGGCAATAGCCAGGTCGGCGGCTGGTTCGCGTATTTGCAACCCACCGATGACGTTGACAAATACGTCTTTGTCGTAAAGAGGCATGCTGACGCGTCTGGTGAGAACGGCCGTTAGCAATAACAAACGATTATAGTCCACACCATTCGCGGTACGGCGAGGGTTGGCAAAGGCAGAACTGCTGGCCAATGCCTGAATTTCCACCAATAACGGCCGTGTTCCCTCCAGCGTCACGGCAATTGCCGAACCCGGTGCATTAATTTGTCGTTCAGCTAAAAACGCCTCTGATGGATTGGGAACTTCCACCATCCCTTGTTCCACCATTTCAAATACACCTACCTCACTCGTTGCCCCAAACCGATTTTTTACACTTCGCAACAACCGATAACGATGAAACGGATCCCCTTCCAAATATAAGACTGTGTCTACAATATGTTCCAACACGCGCGGTCCAGCAATTGCTCCCTCTTTGGTTACATGGCCTACCAGAAAAACAGTAATGCCCGCACTTTTGGAAAGTTCTTGCAAACGACTGGCACATTCCCGCACCTGAGAGACGCTGCCGGCCGATGATTTCAAGTCTTCCGCATAGGTAGTCTGAATACTATCTACAATGACCAGTACTGGCTTGAGTTCGCGCACATGCTCTAAAATGACTGACAAATTGGTTTCTGAAACAAGGTAAAGTGCTTGTGCCTGTAGTTTCAGCCGATCGGCTCGCATTTTTATTTGTCGTGTGCTTTCTTCACCGGATACATAGAGAACTGGGCCATGCTGGTTGGCAATCATAGCTGCCAGTTCTAACAACAAGGTTGATTTACCAATGCCGGGATCGCCCCCTACGAGAACAAGGGAGCCGGGAACGATACCACCGCCTAGCACGCGGGAGAGTTCGGTCATGGGAATTGTTAAGCGCTCAAAGCCATCAGCTGTGATTGCGGCGAGGGGGGTAGGTTTGCTTTTGGGCTGTGTCCCGGCACGACGGTTTTTGGGAGAAACGGCCGTTTCCTCCGGCACAACAACTTCCTCCTGCATCGTCCCAAATTCACCACACTGAGGACAGCGCCCCATATAAGCGGCCGTTACCCGTCCACAAGACTCACACACATATCGAACCTGTCTCTTTGCCATACTTGTTCACCTTTTACCCAAAACACACAATTAAAATGGTACAAATTGCCCGCACACAGACTTTGAAGCCATTCTAGCATATGCTATACTCAATTATCGTGATTAACTGGTACGCCGTAATCATCAACAGCTTTTGGATATTTGGACTCGCCCTCTTGCTAGCTGCATTCAGCTACCATTACTGGGCAGCCCAACAAAATCAACGTCGCCTCAAAGAACAATTAGCATTACCAGCTTTTACCCAAATGTACTGGATTAGCTTCTTCTTAATCACCATTGGTCTGGCCGGTACAAGTCAACAAACATGGGAAGCAATCCTATGGATAGCCTTCTCAATTTGGAGTTTATACAACTATTACAAGACTCGCTAGTCTGAAACCGGTCACAGGAGTGTACTTATCGTATGGAAATCAGGCAATACATCAGACTTATCTGGCGCTGGCTCTGGTTAATCATATTAGGCGCAATCATCGCCGGAGGCACAGCCTATGTCATTAGCAAAAACACCGTACCCATTTACCGCGCCTCCTCTCGCCTGCTCATTGACGAAGCCCCCGGTTCTGGTAGCAATAACGAATACGCCGAACTACTCGTAGAACAGCGACTCACACAAACCTATCTGCAAATCCTCTCAACTCGCCCCGTTATGGAAGAGACGATTACCCGCCTCAATCTTCCCTATACTCCAGAACAACTGGCGGCCAAAGTTTCTGCCTCATCCCCCCAAGATACCCAAATCATCATTATCAGTGTGGAAGATCCAAACCCGGAATTGGCGGCCCAAATCGCCAATACGCTCGGCGAAGTTTTTATTGAACAAAACCGAGAACGGGAAAGTCTGCGATATGCCGAACCAATACAAAATTGGGAAACCCGTCTGGACGAGATTGGCAATGAAATTCAGGCCATAGAAACAGAAATTAATGCCCTCGGTACACCAGAAACACCGGAAGAAGAGGCTGAGTTATCCCGCAAGGATACAAAACTAAAAGAATTGCAAATCCAATACACAGAAGCATTTAACAACTTAAATCAGCTTCGTGTGTCACAGGCCAAGGAAAGCAGCAATATTGTTCCCATTGAACCGGCACAACCACCACAACGGCCGATTCGCCCACGCACTTTTACCAATACAATTATGGCAACGATAATAGGCGGGATGGTAGCCCTTGGCTTTGTATTCCTGATGGAGTACCTGGATGATACCATCAAAACACCGGATGATGTGCTGGCAGACACAAACTTGCCCACCTTGGGAGCGATTGCCTTTATTAAAGGGAGTGCCCCAAACCAACGACTAATCACCCACCACACACCACGCGATCCTATTTCAGAAGCATATCGCGTCCTGCGCACAAATCTCACCTTCTCTGCTGTTGACTCCGAACTCCATTCTCTTCTGATTACCAGTTCTTCACCAGGAGAAGGCAAATCCACGACCACAGCTAATCTTGCTGTTGTCATGGCTCAAACTGGCAAACAAGTTATTTTGGTTGATGCAGATTTGCGCCGCCCAACACAACATAAAATCTTTCAGTTATCTAACAATCAGGGTCTGACAACAGCTATTCTGGATAGTCTGACACCTGTCAGTTACCACCTGCAAAAAACGCGTGTTCCAGGATTAAGAGTCATGACTAGTGGCCCGATTCCCCCCAATCCGGCTGAACTTTTAAACTCACACCGCATGAAACAAGTCCTGGAAGCCTTGCAGCAAGAAGCCGATCTAATTATTTTTGATACGCCTCCTGTTCTTACAGTTGCAGATGCCGCTATTTTAGCGCCACGGGTAAACGGGTGTGTCGTGGTTGCTGAAGCTGGTTCGACCAGACGGCCGCTTTTTTTGCAGGCCATAGAACGTTTGGCAAGGACCGGAACAAACCTGTATGGCGTTGTTATGAATCGCTCCAAACCTGGCCGTGCCAGTTATTATGATGACTATTATTATTACGCCACCTATGAATATGTAGAAGGGAGGCGCAAAAAACGTCGTCGCCGGTCACGAAGCCTCTTGCCGGGCTGGATTACTGCAATTATCAAGCGCTAATGAAAGATTCATATCAGACAAATAGTCGCACAGTTACTACTTCATCGCTGGTTTATATGGGGGCAGTCTGGCTCTTTGTGGCAGCAGTTATTTTGATTTTTCAGCTTTTCCGCCCGGCAACGGTTCGTATTGAATGGGAAACGGCCACTGAATTGCAAACTGCTGGTTTTCATTTGTACCGCAGTCAGTCACCAGAAGGGGAGTTTGTTCGCATTACGGAAAGTCTGATTCCGGCAAAGGGTAATACGGTTTCAGGCGCATCGTACTCGTTTGTAGATAACAGTGTACGCCCTGGAGAGACATATTATTATTTGCTGGAAGAAGTGGAATTGGATGCAACAACTCGCCGTTATGAAGATGATTTGTTTGTGTTTACTGTTCCCAGAATAACATGGGGTGTCGTGGTTTTGATTGCGGTTTGTGTGTTGATTGGGCTAGGTTTGATTGTTTCTGGCTTGAAGGAGGTGCCGCAATAATGAGTTTTTCTGGTAAGCCTGAAATTGCGCCCAACTTGATTTGGCGGATGTTGGATGATAATACGGTAGTGGTTTCACCGGCAGAGGGACAGGTGCGAGTTTTGAATCACACAGGTACGCTTGTGTGGCAGTTGCTGTCTGAAGGGTGTTCGCTACCGGAGATTGAGGCACAATTGGTACATGAGTTTGGTATTTTACCAGAACAGGCGCATTTGGATTTGACGGCTTTTTTGAATGATTTGACGAAAAATCGTTTGGTTGTGTGGAGTGATTAAATGGTGATAGGGTTGAAACGGCCGTTTACCGGCCATCTCTTTCCCGTCTTTCTCTGGTCTGTACTGCTGGTCACCATGACCAGCAGTTTATTCTATGGCGTGCATGCTCAAACTTCGGCAACGAAAGCCCAAATAGGGAAAACGGCCGCAATACCCCACCTTACCACCACGACCACTTCCGTCCAATTCACCTTACACACACCAGCTGCCCACATAAACAATAACCAACTCTCTATTACCGGGCTCAATACACGTTGGCACACCCCTGGCTTTCCTGATCTTCCCTATTATAGTACCTATATCGCCATCCCTCCCGAAGCCAGTGTCCATGTGAGTACTGCTGTCAACAAACCCATTGTTCAGATTGCCGGCTACCTGCAACCAGTCCCCCAGCTTGCCAACACATTCCAGCAGATGGAATCAACCAACCCATTAGCACCATTTACTCAAACCCCTTCAGAAGCTGACCTCGCCTACCTGCCAAACCCGGAAGTTTACAACAATAACAGTTTGTTTCCGGCCTCACTTTATACCATTTCAGAACCAATGTATTTGCGAGACATACGACTGGTAGAATTGCGTCTATATCCAGTGCGCTACAATCCAGTAACCGGGGTTATTTATCAGGCGCAAGAAATAAATGTAA
>RFGV01000278.1 GCA_003696605.1 Chloroflexota bacterium
ACCCTGCTCGGGTGGGAAGCCATCGGTCAGACCTTAAACGATGGACCGATTCAATTGCAAATCCGGGTGCGTGATATCAATACAACATTTGGTTCATCTTCTGACGGAGCGATCTTGGGTGTAGGGTTTCTGCCTGACGAATACCGTTATTATATCGGAGTCAGGGATAATGCGGACCTTGATGGAGCAGGATGGCAGAACAGCGGTTGTTTGCAATCCGATTTTAATCCGCCATCGCCCTCTTCTGATTTTAATACGTTACTATTTAATTATACATACCCAACTGCTACTGTCCCTCAATATTTTGATGTGCGTGTGGAAGCATGGGAAGATGACATCCCAAGCGATGGCGCGCTTGGTGTTTGTACGAGCAATGGCACGAGTTGTGCCTATGACTGTTGTAATTTTTGCTGTGGAGCTGTTGTATTTGGCAGTTGCGTAGGGGTGGAAGAAGAAGACGACCGGCAGTGTATTGCTGATCCACATGCCACGGGGATTAATTACCGGCTGGGGCCGCCCTGTCAATGGTATGACCATGGGTATATTTCCGGAGGTTGTGCTGATTACCGACCCAGAATGGAGAGCTTCTGGCGCTATACCCGGGGCACTTCCTGCGGCAATGCCATCGATTTGGGCACATTGCCTCCCGGAGGCGTGCTGACTCACTTCAATAGCAATGAATGTTACAGCAACAACTGGGCAGGCGGAGGTGGTAATGATGTGTTCTATCAATTCACCTTATCGGCCGGAACAGGGGTTAAGGTCTCTTTGTGTGGTGGTGCAACCTGGAACACCCATCTTTATATCCTTGATGCTTCCTGTAACCAGTTATATTTCAATAATTTGGTGCCCGCCTGTGCCCCGCAATCGGAAATTATCCAGAATCTCTGTAATGCCGGCACGTATTATGTTGTAGTGGATGGCAATTCCGCTGCGGATATGGGCACATTCACCCTGACGATATCGGAAGATTCATCGGTTGCGTTCAACCCGGCAATCATCAAGAAAAATGTGTCATGTTTTAATGGAAATGATGGTCAAATCATTGTGAATGTGAGTGGCGGCACGCCTCCCTACACCATACAATGGTCAATCGGACAATCTATCTCCAATGTTATTACTGACACCCTGAAAAATTTATCAGCCGGTGTTTACACGGTTACTGTTACCGATGCGCAGAATTGCCAGAAGGTAAGGACGGTAAACATTACAGAGCCGGCCGAAGTACAGGTTACGGCATCCGGGACCAATCCCACATGTTACGGGGGCGTGGCAGGCGGCTCCATTACGGTTACCAATACTACCGGAGGTACGCCTCCTTACACCTATAGCTTAGATGCCGGAGCCTTCCAACCCGGCACGACTTTTAACAATGTCGGTGCGGGCACCCACATGGTCATTGCAATGGATGATAATGGTTGCAGGGATACGGCATACGTCACCACCACAAATCCCCCACCCATAGCCATCAATGCCACAGTGACCCATATTACCTGCTTTGGAGCAAATGATGGCACCATTATGCCTAACCCTTCAGGAGGGCTGGCACCTTATCAATGTTCCCTCGATGGACAGCCTTATATCAATTGCCAAATCTATACTTCACTTGCTCCCGGGGTTCATATTATCAGCGTGCAAGATGCTAATGGCTGTACCAATGATACAGCGGTTACGCTGGTCACTGCTCCCACCCTGCAAATCGCGCTCGACTCTGTCGTGCCTGTGAGCTGTGGGGGCTTGTCAGATGGCAGTATCTCCGTGCTGGTATCAGGCGGCACACCTCCCTATCAATTTTCCATTGACAACTTTGCCACCTTCCAGAGTTCGCCAACATTTACAAACCTGTCTGCCGGCAATTACACGGTTGCGGTCAGGGATAGTAACAATTGTTCGGTATCGATCAATGTGCAGGTGACCGAACCCGCCCCGCTGGTCAATACCCTGTTATTCCAGATCAATCCTACCTGTAATGGCGATAACGATGGAATGGCTGTGTTTCTCGCCTCTGGAGGTACAGGACCCTACCTTTATTCCATGGATGGTGCTCCATTTACCAATAGCGGGGCATTCAGCAACCTCGCAGCGGGCACCTACACGGTCGTGGCAATTGATAATAACGGTTGTACGGATACTGCAGATGTAACAATTGTTGACCCGGATACGATAAGTGTGACGATCGTTAGCAGCAATCCTGCCAGCTGTTCCGGTATTGCCAATGGGTCATTGACACTCTCGGCTGCAGGAGGTACACCTCCTTACTCCTATTCCCTGAATGGAGGACCCGCCCAGAGCAGTGGTACATTCAACAATCTTGCCCCGGGGAAATATGGCATCATGATAGAAGATGCCAACGGCTGTTTCAGCTCCGGCAGGGATACGGCTGTAGTAACTGCCAACCTGAGTATCCTCGTCAGTGTGAGCAGCATCACCCATGTGTTATGTAATGGTGATGCCACGGGCAGCATTACCCTGGCTGCCATCAATGGTACCCCGCCATATTCCTATTCCATCAATGGCATCAATTTTTCATCAAACCCAACCTTCAATAACCTTACTGCAGGTACATATACTGCCGTGGTACGCGATGCCAATGGTTGCCAGAAAGACAGCCTTATCACAATTTCAGAACCCCCTGCCATCAGCGTAACGGTGGATGCCATTACGGGGGCTTCCTGCGCCAACACCCATGATGGTGCCATCCAGATCACGGTGCAGGGAGGTGTCGCTCCATATACCTATCAATGGTCTGATGGCAATACGAATGAAGACCGGAGCAATATCGGTGGAGGCCTCCACCAGTTGACGATAACCGACAACAATGGTTGCCAGCAGGTGGAACAATTCCAGGTGAGCCAGCCACCTGCCCTGTATATCACCCTCGCTTCGAAGGCTGATGTCAGCTGTAATGGCGAAAATGATGGATATATCGACATATCCCTGCAAGGAGGCACAGCCCCGATGTCTTTTAGTTGGTCGAATGGGGCAAACACCGAAGATGTCAGTAACCTAGGCAGTGGCAGCTATAGTGTCACCGTTATTGAGGGAAATGGATGCACCCTGGCTGATACGTTTACCATTACCGAACCTTCACCACTGCAGGCGGCTATAACCAAAACAGATGTCACATGTAACGGTGCTGCTGATGGTGCTATCGATCTGACGGTTACCGGTGGCTCAGCGCCTTACAGCTATTTCTGGTCCAATTTCGAGTTTACAGAGGATATCAACAACCTCCCAGCGGGTAATTATTCCGTTATCGTAACTGATGCCAATGGGTGTACCATAACCGCATCTACAACGATCACGGAGCCTGCTGCCAGTCTGGCTATAACAACCACTGCCACAGATATCAGCTGTTTTGGAGCGGGCGATGGCAGTGCAGCGGTTACGGTATCTGGTGGTACACCACCCTATACCTACAGCTGGTCAACCGGTGATAACAGCAGCAATATCAACGCCCTGCCTGCTGGAGGGTATGATGTAACCGTTACAGATGCCAATGGCTGCACAGGGTCAGCCACGGTTGTTATCGAGGAACCACTCCGGCTGGATGCTTCGATTTCGCCTGTTCATGTCAGCTGTTATGGCAACGATGATGGCATTGCCATTCCATTTGTGTCGGGAGGCACACCCCCCTATAATTTTATCTGGAATACAAATCCTGTGCAAACGAATCCTGTGGCAACCGGGCTTTCGGCCGGAACCTACCAGCTCACGGTCACAGATAATAGCGGATGTACGGACACCGCAAATGTGACCATATTACAACCTGCCCGAATCACCGTCACCCTTGCACCGGGAGGCATCACCTGCTTTGCTGGTAGTGATGGCACGGTAATCATTTCCGCAACAGGAGGAAATCCTCCGTACAGTTATTCCGTGAATGGGGTGAACTTCCAATCCGACAGTATCATCACGGGCCTTTCCTCCGGAAACTATACCGCTTTTGTTATCGATGAAGATGGTTGCCGGGGCGACACCACCTTTACGCTTATCGACCCGGATGAATTTTCGGTTCAATTGCCCGACCGGGTAACGATTACGGCCGGAACCTCAA
>RFGV01000279.1 GCA_003696605.1 Chloroflexota bacterium
AGCTTACTGTACTGGTTAGTACAGATGCCCTATGGCAATGGGGGATAAGGTTATGATGCCAGGTGTGATGTTTCAAGGGGTGGGCAGGGGGGATAAAACATTTGTATATACCTGCCGGAATTTGTCGGCGACAATGTCCCAGGTGTAATGTGTGCGTACTTTGTGATAACCGTTTGTTCCCAGTTCATGTCGTAGTGCCGGATTGCTTAACAGGGTGTTGATAGCTCTGATGAGTTCGTTGAGGTCTCGGTGGGTTGTTAGTAAGCCATCTTTGCCTTCATCGACAACGGTGGGGATGGCACCAATGCGAGAGCCAATAACAGGTTTTTGGGCTGCCCATGCTTCCAGGAATACAATGCCAAAAGATTCGTGGCCGGATGGAAAAACCAGCATGTCGGCTGCGGCAAAAATGTCGGGTTTTTGTTCTTCTGGAAAGTTGTTGAGAATGGCAACACGTTGATGTTGTTCGGGGGGGAGGTGGTTGTGCCATTGTTGAATGGTGGCGGAGAAGGTGGTTTGTGCGCCAGCAATGAGCAGGCAGGCGTTGGGGTGGTTTTGCCAGATAGCGGGCATGGCTTGCATAATGAGGTCGATGCCTTTATGGGGAACTTGCTGGCCAACGAAGGCGATGATAGGGGCATTGTTCCAGCCAAGGTATTCGCGGAGAGAACGGCCGTTTCCCCGCGCAAACAACTCCAGATCCACCCCCACACCAATCACTGTAATCTTGTCTTCTGCGATACTTTGTTTCTCTACCAAATATTCTTTTTCGAAGCGCGTGTTGGCAATATACGCATCTGCCTGACGAATTGCCTTGTAAATCATTGGGCGATCAAAGCCAAACGCATCTGCTGTATGAATGCCCCCATGTAAAACAACCGGCACACCAGCCCGACGCCCACCCCAAAGCATGTAATGCATATGCAATAGTGGAAATGACGAACCGGCAATCACATCTGCACCAGCCCGGGCAATGGCGCGGGGCATTTGCGGGATAATGGGGCCATTATATAGTGCGCGCAGCCAATCGTTATAAGGCAGGCGAAATTTGTATGAAGCCCCAGCCAGATAGCGGCGCACACCATTTAACCGATTGAATACCGGGAACCGATGGACGGTAACACCATTAATTTCTTCCACACCAACCGGCAATTGTGGTTGGTCACGCCGCCAGAAAAGCTCGCAATTGTAAGCTGTTGTCGTAAAAACAGTTACCCGGTCACCATGTCGCTCAACCAGTTTTTCTGATACTTTCTGAATTAATCTCTCTGTGCCGCCTAAAGCAGGCGTGTAACCCTGTACAACGTGTAATATGTGCATGGTTGATTTATAGTTGTCGAATCCACTTTAAATAAGATTGAATTTCGCGACGCAATCCATGCCAGCCTTGTTGCCGCAGCGTTGTTAAGGCCTTGGCTGGTAATTTGTACCAGGGTGTAGCTGCTGGCATCAGGAATGTCGCACTCTTGTCTGTGAGGCCAGGGGATGGATTGCGCCAGGGATTTTGGGCGTATTGTATTAAAGGTGCGGCCACGCGCGACCAATGGAATTGTTCTACAACAGGTCGAAAGCGTGCCGAATCTGGTGGCGATTGTAACATTGAGACCAGGGCTTCGGCAACGGCCGTTACATCTCCCGCTGACACCACACGCCCCAGACCATGTACCTGCACCAGATCACTCAAAATATCTCCCCCACTAACCACCATAGGCAAATTGGCCCATAAATAATCCATCAACCGCGTACGTACAGCAAACCGGGTTTCAATATGATCTCCGTGCAGACTAACCCCTACATCCGCCTCCACCAGATAGTTCACACGTTCAGTATAAGGCGTCCATTCATTAAAAAACACCCCTCTGTCTTTCAGACCCAATTCTTCTGCCAGCGCCAATGCCTGCTCTGCCATGCGGGATGGGGGAACATTGGGGTTGGGGTGCTTGATACCCAGAAAGAACAACCGTGCTTCTGGCACAGCTTCCAGCACAAGGGGCATGGCGCGGATAACAGTGAGCGGATCGAGCCAATCCCACAGGCCACCACCCCATAAAATCACCTTATCCTGTGGGCCAATACCGGGGCGTACGCCTTTAAGCACCTTTTGTGTGGACTGAGGAGGCGTTTCTGGCAAGCCAAAAGGTACAGTATCTATCAGGCGACGCAGGGTTGGATCGTTGGAATAGGTTTGTGGGTTGACCCGATTGGCGGCTGTGAGTGCTCCCAGCCAATAGTCGCGCTGTTTTTCGCTGGCGCAGATAAAAAAATCGCCTCGTGAAAAGAGTTCGTTAAATGTTTTGATGGCCAGATTGTGCAACAGTTGGCGTTCGTTGATGGGGCGATGGGCGAATCGTTCCAGATTTTCCAGGGGCATCGGATCGTACAGGTCGATGATGAAGTGTTGTTGTGCCTGCCGCAAGAATGGGTGATGATAAATGGTGAAGCCGGAGAGTAGCAGGATGGTCGCTGTTTCGACGGCGGGGCGCAGACTGTCTTCGTTGCCGATTTCGTAGGTGTGGATGGCGAATGTGGAGCTGGTAAGGTCGGTTTGGTTGGGGATGGCGAGTGTTACCTGAGTGACTTTGGCTAGCTGGTGTGCCAGTTCCCAGTAGCGGATGCCAACACCACCCATGTTGCTGGCAACGGAGTCGGGGCTGATGATGAGAATGTGTTGTTGTTTGGCAGGGGTGGGGATGGTGGTGTGTAAAAACGGCCGATATTGCTTGTTTATCAGCTCGGTAGTGAGGTAGGGCATGGCGCCGTAGAGTGCTGGCAGGGGAAACGGCCGTGTCAGTTCGGGAATGGAAACGGGGTGTCGTTGGCGACCACGCCAGGTTTGTTGCCGTGCCTGCCAGACTTGGGCGAATCCTTGCCCGGAGGCCACCCAGGCGGAGGCAATCGCCCTGGCCAGAGAAAATTGTCCGCGTGCCAGGTGCAGACCAAACCGAAGCAGATCATCGAGTGTATAGAGGGCGAGTTGAAAGACGGCCGTTTTCCCCGGCAGATTTTTCAACACAAACCAGCGCCGATTTCGGGTTGCCAGACGTGTCTTAAAAGCTGAGGGTAACGCACCTGTACTACCACCAAACTTGTGATACACACGTGCGCGTGGGGCAGCCAACAGCCGAAATCCTAATGCCCGTGCCCGATAGCTCCAATCACCATCCTCATAATAAAATTGATACATTTCCTCAATAGGGCCAACAATTTCAAACATGCGTCGGGGAATCAGCGCTGCCCCAAAACAGAGAAACGGCACCTCTTTTACCCCGTCAAACTGCCCAACATTCAGGCTACCGATGCCCAGATCATACCCAAACCCAAGTCGTCGGCTTGTTGTGCCCAAGCCATTAATAAAGGAAGGATTGTCATAAAAACAAAGCATTGCGGCTACACCGGCAGCTTCTGGATCTGCCTGCCATGTTTTAACCAGCTCGGTCACACAATGGGGATCAAGCACTGTGTCGTTATTGACCAGGAAAATCAGCTCCCCCTGGGCGGCGGCAATGCCCAAATTGCAACCGGCAGCGAAGTTGGGGCCGTTGGTTTGGGGAATGATGCGGATGGAGGGGAAATGGGTTTGTACATACCGGATGGTGTCGTCTTCGGACTGGTCGTCTACCAGTATGATTTCGATGTTTGGGTATGTCTGGTTGGTAATGGAGGGAAGACATTCTGCCAGGTGATGACGGCCGTTTCGGCTGACAATAACCACAGAAACCAATGGCGTTTCTGCCAAACGGCCGGTTGTTGGTTCATCTACGGGTAATGATAATGGCGGCAACAAAAGTCCTGCACGCCGTAAAGCCAGCAAATACGTGTTTACCTCTTTCCCCATTTCGTCAATCAGGTCTGTTGGCTTGCGGCCGTCAGCTAATTGCCACAATTCTCCCAACGTTTTGTCCACAGCTACAGGCCCCTGCCCGGAAATGTTGATTTGATAGCCGTTATCCAATTTTTCCAGATGACTGTCTGGCGGGTGTTGCAAAATCGGTTCTGTGTCAGTCATGATATGTGTTAATCCTGTCTTCCAACCATATCAGCAAAGCCGGTAAAGGCAGGTCGGGTAATTCCCATAACCAGCGATTTATTTCAGCCAGAATGGCAACGGCCGTTACCGGCAACTGGTACACAGGTTGGGGCGTTGGTCCATCAAGGGCAAATGCTGCGGCCGAGATTTGGGCTTCAGCAGTTACCCGTCCCATCAATTGTAGCAGCATTCGGCTGACAGACAGACTGCGCCGGTACTCCGCTGGGGAAACGGCGGGAAGCGGTTGCGTTGCATCAAACAATCTGCTTAGATGAAATTTGTGGACAACATGGTTAGTGGCATGAATGATGGCCGGATCGGCAAAATTGGAAATAAGTGCCCACTGGAAAAGCGGGAAGATTTCCTTGTCGGAGCGACGGCGGTATGCCTGGATGGTTTTTCGCTTTTCTAGCAACGTTGGCCAGGCGTTGTGGAGGTGGGTGGCAGCTATCAGGCGGCTGATGGCGATAGGAGGCGCTGTGAGGTGGCCGTTATGTGGGGTGGAATAGGTGGTTTGGGCGGTGGTGTGTGTTGGTGTTTGTCGGCGTTGGCGTCGCTGTATTTCTGCGTGTATGCGTTGGTAAAGTTCGGAAAAATTGCCCTGGCGTAAAAGTTGCCAGATTTGTTTCAGGTAGTAGGTGGGTGTGTAAACGGCCGTTTCTGGGGCCGTAGGGACACCAAACAGATGGGGCGCCGGATTCACATCCCGATACGCACGTTGGGCCATCAGTAACACAGCTGCCGATAATGTGTACGCCAGGCTGGCGTTGTCATAGTTTTTGATAATAGTTGCCAGCGTGTTTCGCTCAGCCAGAACCCAGCGTTTGGCGTCATTTACCTTGTCCCATGTGCCATGATGTCGATGATAAACAGTCGCTTTGGGGGCATAAACAACCTTGTATCCCATTAGCCACAGTCGCCACCCAAGATCGACATCTTCAAAATAGGCAAAATAGTCTGGGTCAAACCCCCCGGTTTTCAAAAAAATATCCCGCTTGATGAGCATTGCCCCCCCACAGGCGAACAGAAGCGGTTTGGCGTTGGCCTGGGGGCGGGGTGGTTCACCAAAGCCGGGCTGACATCCCCACCCCATGAAGTTGATAGCTGCGTCGGCAAAATCAACGGCCGTTCCTTCCCAGTTTAACATGCGGGAAGCTACACAATCTACCGTATGGTCGGTCATGATGGGGCGAGTCAGCTCTGTGAGCCAGTCAGGGGCAACACGGGTGTCCGGGTTTAGGATGGCTACCCATTCTCCTTTTGCCACCCGCACACCAGCCATATTGCCAGCAGCAAAGCCCAAATTGGCCCCGTTTTCCACGATACGCACAGTGGGATAATGGGATTTTGTCCACGCTACCGAGTCGTCTGTGGAGGCATTGTCCACCAGCAAAATTTCGTACTGGTCGGCGGGATAGTCGAGGTTGTGGAGTGAAGGCAAAAGATGTGGCAGATGTTCGCCGCTGTTGTAGTTGAGGATAATGATGGAGACAAACGGCCGTTTTTCACCCATACGCATTCACCTTTGTCAATTTTTGCAGACATTGCCGGGCAAAGGTCACATATTGTTGGGCGACATCCTCAAACTGATGATAAGTGGCCACATATTGACGGGCTGCAGTCCCGATTTGTTCTCGCTTGTGTGGTTGGGTAAGCAAGTCGCGCAATGTCTGGACAAGAATTTGTTGTTCCTCTTCGGCCGTTTCCTGAGGAATTTTCGCCACCACCCCGTTTGGAAATTCTGCAAAGCCGTCAATGTCCGAAACCAGAACTGGCTTGCCATGAGCCATCAGACGCAACAAAGCAGCCGACATTTCCCCATTCGTTGGCCTGCTCCGCAAATTGATAGCCAGGTCTGCATGCCAAAGACACGCCTGAAAAGTCTGGTCATCCACATAGCCGGTCAGACATATCCTGTCGGCTAACCCCAGGTCATGGATTTGTGCTTCAATATTGTAATCTGGCACAGGTTTTCCCAGAAGCAGGTAATAAAAGGGTTGGCCTTCCTGTTTAAGCTGGTGCAAAGCTTGCAGTATCACCTCTATACGCTTGCTGGGGGCAATATAGCCAGCCGAGAGAAGTAACGGTGCATCTGGGGGGACTTGTTGCAAAATTGGTGGTTTGCTGGCTGGTTTGGCTAGAGATGAGGGACGAACACCCAGTGGTATGTGCGCAATATTGACTGTTGGCTGGGTGGCAAGTATCTGTTTTTGGGCATGACGAGTGTGAACGATGAGCCCCAATGAGGAGCGGGTAATGCGGTGGAAAAGGGGGTATTGGTTTGTTGGTGGGGACAGGTGACCATGAATAACTTGTCGGGCAGTTTGGAGTGCTTTGAGGCCGCCGACATAGGCCATTTCGCGCAGGTAGGCAGTGTGGGGAAAACGGCCGTTTTCCCGCCAGTGCAAATAAAAGGCATGAAGATTCAGGTCGTGTAAAATGACAATGCCTGGATAGCGTAACAGAGTGGTGTAAATCTGGTCGTGATAGGCCGGATGGTTACCCATGTGATACAGGCAGATATCCCAAGGGTGCTGATGGGGAGCATGTTGCCAAAAGCTGGAGATTGGATGAACAGGGAAAGGGAGTTGGGAAACGGCCGTTGACCCATCCGGCACAAACACATCCACCTCTGCTTCTGCCATCAAATAAGGCAACAACTCAGCACAATAAGCAGCAATACCACTCTTCTGTGGTGGCAACGGCGAAAAATGAGCAATCCGCATCCTTACCTTTCCTTACCCCCACATTTCATCATCATAGCCAAATTTTGCGGCCATTTCCCCGGCAATTTCCCGAATACGCGCCACCTCTTCCGGTGTCAGACGCTTCTTCCAGCTCCAGATATTTGCCTGACTATTCAGTTTAACAACTGTGGTGCGCTCTTGAGAAAATTTGGGGTTTTTGGCATTCGTATAATCCTGTATTTGATTCACAATATCTGTCGTGTAAGGCAAGTTCAGATAGGCAAAAATCTTGCGAAATTCTTCTTTTGGATTAGCTGATAAATCTTCATGACGTACGAAATACCATTCTGGATGCCGGTGGCGGAAAATATCTACGACAAAATAAAGCATTTTCCAGAATTGTGCTGCCTGCTCAACGATACTGCGCGGCTGTGACAAGAACGCTTCAATATCTTGCCGCAGCGGTTCCAGATAATCTCGCATCAATAAATTTTGTTGCAAAAGTAAATGGACAGGGGACTCCCAGTTGAATCGTTTGACACTACTCGTAAAGGCTGCCGGATGTCGGATGAGGATAACTGGCTGCATATTGAACCGGTTAACCAGCCATTCGGTAGAAAGCAAGGCAAAAGGGTCTTTGAATAACGGCCGTCCACCAGTTAGCCGGTGACGTAAAAATGAAAATCCTTCTAACCCAATACGAAGATAATTTTTTAAACCATGAGTATGCGCCAGCGATTCTCTCCAGTTGTATTTTAGGCTGACTGTTCGCTGTAAATCGACCAGATATTTTTGTTCATTATCTTCTGTAACATAACAAAATGGAATATCAAAATATGCCCGGCATGTGCCTGGATTGTAATAGTGTTCGTTAAATGGTTCTTGCAGATATAACACATGAGGGGAAAAAGCCAGCATTTTCCCTGTCCAGGTGGAACCGGAGCGATGAGAACCTGTTACTAAGATTGGTCGTCCAGCAGCCATACAAACCTCTTGTTGGGTAGTATCAGCAAGAAAGGTGGCGTGCAGAATGCTGTTGGCCACCTTTCCTGTATGTGTGGTTATTGTAAGATCGGTCTGGTAATTTTCCTAAAAGTCGGCAGATTATGGCGGGCTAATGTGGTAAATGCTTCCTTGCCAGCGACGAATGTCTATGGCTGCGGGTTTGTGGTCGAAGGTTCTTTCCAGAATTGTGGTTTCAATTTGATAATTACCTGCTGGTGTCAGCACCAATCCTGTATCAATTTCTGGTGCGTTGGGGACTTGTATCCAGAATACGTCTTTGCCAGATTCTTGCCAGTGTTGGATGAGGGATTGTAATTGGTTTGGGGAGATGGCTTGATGGTCGCGCAGGGTGAGTACAGAACGGCCGTATAGGAAGCGGAGTGGTGTTCCCAGAATGTCTCCCTGGCCAATTGGGGCTGGATCATTGAACAGAATAACGGCGTTATCTGGGAAGTGTGCTTGCAGGTTATCCAGTTGGGGCAGAATATTTGGATAATCTACCTGGCTGATAAACCCGCGTGCAGACCAGAGGATGCCACCCAGCCATACAATTGCCAGTAAAACGGCCAGCCCTGTTCGCCACCATGTTCGGGTGCGGAGTAATGTGCCTGTCAGAACGGCCGAACTGAGGATGAACAAAGGCAAGGTAGCCGGTACATAACGACGCATGGCGTAGATTTGCTGCGGATTGGCGCGAACGTTCCACAAATAGATGGCGGAGAATGTCAGTGTGATGCCCAGAAGAACGGCCGTTTCCCGCCTGGCCCGCCACACCAGCCAGCAAATTCCCACAATGCCCAACCATACCCCCACAGGAGACAGATACCACCCCAACCGTAACAGGTTTTCATGATTGACAATAGGGATGGCTTGTGTACTAAATGGGTCATTCCAGACTTTCGGTGGGGCCAGAAAGGGACGTATGAACCAGCCATACACCCCAAATGCCAGCACAGCCAATATCAGCCCTCCCCTTGCCGGTATTTGCCATCGTTCCAGTTGGTGAATGTTGTTCCGATGGCGAGCGATAAGCCACAACATGCTCACCCCAACGATACCCAATGTGCCTACCAATGCCGGGTTGTTTCGGGTGAGCCGCAGACCAAAGCCGAACAAGTCCACAAAATACGGCCGACTTTGCCACCAGGCATGGACCAGCGAGTGGCCAATCAGACCGGCTAGCGGAAGCGTGAAAGCCCATTCTGCCCGTCCCCAGTTCCCGCTCCCCCATAGCCAGATCAGGAATAATCCCAGTGCGGGCAAGGCGAATACCATGTCAATGCGTACCAAAAAGAGTTCCCCCAGGGTGACACCTGCTAATAACGCCCACCCAATCGTTGCTTCTTGCTGCTTTTGCCATTTTGCCAGGCTCCAGAAGCCAGCCCACAGGAGATATTGGGTGAGTGCTTCTGTGGTAGGGTAGCGGGCGAACCAGATTTGCATGGCGTTGAGAGAAAGTGCCAGCATGGCCAAAACGGCCGTTTCCCACCCCGCAAGCTCTCGTGCCACCAGATAAACCGCCATAACCCCCAACATCCCCCACAAACCAGTTAACAAAAGTGCTGCCCGTGTTCCTCCCAGTGCATACGCCACACTCTGCCACACCGGATGCAAATGGTAAAACTGGGGCACAATTTCTCCGCGCGGTTCACCATCCACAAAAAAGGCGGGGTACAAGTAAAATGGTGCAGCCGGATTATCTTGTGTGCGCAAAAAAGCGGTATAAGAATCTGGTTCAAGGGTAGCCAGAACTTCATCTTGCACCAAAATACGCCCCTCGCGGGCTATATGCGCCGACAAGTTGACATAAACACCTGCATCTGCTGCTCCGGTAACAAAAATATGTGGCCGAAAAAATAACCAGCTTGAAGCTATCAGCCATCCTCCCAAAACTGGCCATGTGAGCCAGTTGGCCAGCCTGGGCATTGCCGCTGGCGGAAAATCTGCTTTGAATATGGGTCGCCACTGTTTGGTGTGAGCCGTGCGCCAGGCAAGTGTGCTGGTCAGTACCAGCCATATCAGCCCCAGGGTGAACAGGCTGAACCGTCCGGATTCGGCCAATATGAAGGCAACCCAGCCAAGGGTGAGTACGCCTGCCGTGAGTGCGGTAAAAATAGCTGCCAGCCAGTCGCCGGGAAACGGCCGTTTTTCTCCAAAAAACTGGGTCAGTATCAGCCAGCCAGGTATGCCACAGGCCAGCACAATGATAATAATTGCTCCCGCCTCATGTACCATTCGTTGTCTTTTCCTCCAGAGCTGCCAGACGTTGTTCGATGCGTGTCAACAGAGCATTCATTTGCTTGATTTGGGTGACGATTTGGGCCAAATCCTGTGCTGCCATACTCTGTTCCCGATCCTGGGCTATCAATCGAGCGTCAATATCTTGTAAGGAGCGTGCCAGCAACTGGTTGACCCGATTTTGTTGTTCCAGAATGGGGAGCATGTACCAGCGAGTGGCTATGTTGTTCCAGGCTGTGCGAAACCGAACAATCAATCCGCCAATGAGAGGAATGGAGGAGGTAAACGGCCGTTCTTGCACAATGACCATTTCTAGTAACTTGTTCAGTTCTTCTTCGTCGTGCAAATCATCCATTATCATGTCTAAATGCCTCCTGGCTTATCTGCTTATGGATGCCAGTCAATTGTGGGCACAGTAGCAGGTTCAGCGTATGGTCCTGCCGCCAAATCGTCAAAATAATCCCCTTCCAGCAGACCTTTGTAAGAAAACAGAGCGTGTCCGGCCGTGCCAATTTGCCTGGCCAGATTGATGCGTGCTTCGATTTCGGCAAACGTGCAGTATCCTGTGCCGATACCGGGAATAATGAAACGGCCGTTTGCATCCGCCTGAAAATCACGCACCAACGTTTCCCACTTATCTACTGACCAAAAACTGTCATCCGGGCAATTGTAACTCCCCCCCGGATAAATCATGGGCGAAATACTATCAATATACCCACCACTTAACCACGCTTTTGAATCCTGAAAATAGTTAACATAACCTTGTTGGGCGATGCCTCCCCAACCCCATTCCGGTTTCTCCTGATAGATGGGCCACACAGCTGCCGAAAGCCACAATCTGGCCTTGAGCGGCACCACTTCCTCATAAAAGCGACGCACTGTACCATTTACCTGCTGTCTCTGCCAGTCACCATACTCGCTATTACTAAAGCAAGTCGCTCCGAAACGAAACGTGCTTACCGGATCGCATGAGGTTGTGCTGCCCGCGTACCGAATATGGTCCAGGTGAATTCCATCAATATCGTACCGGGTTACCAGGTCAGTAGCGACCGCAATTAAGTGATCATCCACAGTAACAGAAGCAGGCGTGGCACGTAAATAAGTTTCGCATGATACCTCGCCAGTGGTGTGCCACTGCAAGCCGTTTAGTTTGCCATTGGTCGTGCCGTGTGTTTGTTGCAGGGTGTAGTAAAAGTGTTGAGGGGTGGTGGCAGGTGGTGGGGAAAGACAGTTGTCCCATACAGGATATACATTTATGTAGGCGTGTAATTGCAAGCCGGCGGCATGGGCTTGCTGGATGAAATAGGCGAGTGGATCCCAAAGTGGATCGGGGGGCTGGCCTAATTGGTTGCCGCTGACTCGCTGTGCCCATGGTTCCAGACCTGGGGTGTAATATGCATCGGCCGTTCCCCGTACCTGAAAGAAAATGACATTAAAACCGGCCATGGCTGCATTTTGTACGATTTCGTCAATTTTGGCCGGATCAGCAGGTTGACCATAGCTGGTCCAGTCAAAACGGCTGACCCAAAGGCCACGAAATTCAGTCAGAGGGGTAGGTGTGGGGGTGGGGATAATTGGTTGTTGTATGACAGGCAGGTACATGAACTGTTCTTGTTGAGAGATGGCCAAAACGGCCGTACTTGCCAGCCCTGTGATTGTGATCAATATGCCCCACCAGATTCGTGCCCGTCGCATCTTTCACCTCAAATATGATAAACAATGTAACTCTACCAAATAGTTTGCACTCATGGCAAAATATATTTGCCCCGTAATTATTTGGGCACGGTTATTATTTACTGCAAAAATCACCAGGAATGCCCGGAAACAGAGAAAGCATTTGAGTTTTGGCTCCTTCTGTGTGCTTTGCGGTGAAGTTTCTTCTATCGTGAAGTGTCAACATATCTTAACTTTAAGTGGAGTAGATACAATGATTATTGATATTAGCCGTATGTTATCGCCAGAAACGGCCGTTTGGCCGGGCGACAAAAAATTTGACATAACAAAAAATCTGGCCATTGCGCAAGGAGATACGGTGAACCTGACCACCCTCACCCTCAGCGCCCACACGGCCACCCATGTAGATGCCCCCTATCACTTTACAGAGGCGGGGCAAACCATAGAAGCACTGGCATTACGGCCGTTTTGGGGGCTGGCCCAAGTCGTAACCATTACCAAAGAAGCTGGCCCACTCTATCCAGCCGATTTTGCTGCGTTTGACCTTACCCGAGCCCCCCGCTTGTTAGTGCGTACTACGGCCGGTCAATTACCCTTGTCTCAATTCCCGGAAGCTATCGTCTATCCCACCCCCGAACTGGCTGCATTTCTGGCTGAAAACGGCATCATTCTTTATGGCACAGATGCACCGTCTATGGATGCGATTGACAGTAAAGAGCTTTCTGGGCATTATGCCCTGTATCGGCATGGCATTGCTATTCTTGAGTGGCTGGATTTGACGAGAGCATCTGATGGTCTTTATGAGCTTGTGGCATTGCCGCTGAAAATAGAAGGCGGGGATGGCAGTCCGGTACGGGCTGCATTACGGCCGTTCTCACCAGCAGGCAATGATGAGAAACAGCAAATTCAGGAGTAACCATATAGGCCTGGCACCGAATTGAACGGCAAAGCATGCAATGGGCGCAAAGAGGGGAAAAACGCTTTATTTTCTTAGCATTCCCGGCAACATTTGCGGTTAAAAAAAACATACCTGATATAATTTCACCATGAAAAAATTGCAAAAATTCACCACAGAAAACGGCCGAATCATCTACACGTTTCCCATTCAATCCTTTCCCAGCCTGGTCAACAACATTTACGTCATTAGCGACGGCCAACACCGGATACTGGTAGATACCGGCTCCGGCATGGAAAGCACCAATGAAGAACTCCTGGCCGGATTCACAGCCATCACTGACCAGTACGAACCAATTTCACTGGCTGACATAGACTATATCCTCATCACACATGGCCATATCGATCACTTTGGCGGTCTTCCCTTTGTGCGGCAGTTTACGGATGCGCCTATTGGCGTGCATGTGCTGGATCGGCGCGTGTTGTCCAATCATGAAGAGCGGGTGGTCTTTGCTTCCCGCCGCCTGGAGAATTTTTTGGAGAGTGCTGGCGTATCGGCAGAGCATCGGGAAGCATTAATGTCGGTTTATCTTTTTGCCAAAACGTATTATCGTTCTACGTCTGTGCAATTCTTATTAGAAGAAGGACAGTCAACAGTTGGTGACTTGCAAGTGTACCATGTGCCGGGTCACTGTCCGGGGCAGGTTTGTCTGCAGGTTGATGATATTTTGCTGACGGCTGATCACATTTTGTCGTACACGACGCCACATCAGGCGCCGGAAAGTATTACCAACAACATGGGATTGGGGCATTATCTGGATTCCCTGACAAAAATTGAGCAGTTGCCGGGTATTCGGTTAGGGTTGGGGGGACACGAGGAAGTGATTTTTGACGTTTACGGCCGTATTCGTCAAATCAAACAAGCCCACGAAGATCGCCTTCAAAAAATCCTGGAAATTTGTACCACACCAAAATCTATTGCTGAAATTAGTCGGGAGCTATTTGGCCGTGTAGAGAGCTATCATGTGTTGCTGGCGCTGGAAGAGACTGGTGCTCATGTAGAGTACCTTTACCAGCGGGGTGAGCTAATTGCGGCTAATCTGGATGAAATTGCCCAATATAGTCATCCAGTTGTCAAATATCGGTGCGCCTGACCTATGAATGAAATTGCGGCAAAGTTACTGGCCTGGTGGGATGCTGATCATGCTGATTTGCCCTGGCGTCGCACCCGTGACCCGTATGCGATTTGGGTGGCGGAGGTAATGCTCCAGCAGACGCAAATCAGTACCGTTATTCCTTATTTTGAGCGGTGGATGGCTCGCTTTCCTACTGTAGAGGCGTTGGCTGGTGCTTCGTTGTCTGAAGTGCTGAAGATGTGGGAAGGGTTGGGATATTATAGCCGGGCGCGGCATTTGCATGCGGCAGCACAGCAGGTAGTAGCAGAACGAAACGGCCGTTTGCCCACCACAGTCTCTGAGTTGATGCAACTGAAAGGAATCGGCCGTTATACTGCCGGGGCTATTGCATCCATCGCTTTCGATCAACCTGCTCCTGTGCTGGATGGCAATGTCATTCGTGTGCTTACCCGCCTTTATGATATAGACGCTGATATAACCCGATCGGCTATCCGCCGCCAACTTTGGCAATTGGCCGAGAGTCTGGTGCCGGCGCACCGACCTGGTGCATATAACCAGGCATTGATGGAGTTAGGGCAGGTGCTTTGTCAACCGGCACGTCCACTTTGTGCATTGTGTCCGCTGGCTGAGCTTTGTCAGGCACGGCAGGCAGGCACACAGTTGGAACGGCCAGTACGGCCACCGCGCCGTCGTACACCTCATTATGATGTGGTAGCGGGCATTATTTGGCAAAACGGCCGTCCTGCCGCCGACGCTCCTTTTCTCATCACCCAACGCCCACTGGATGCACTCCTGGGGGGGCTTTGGGAGTTTCCCGGCGGCAAACAAGAACCAGGAGAAAACTTGCCAGACGCACTAAAACGAGAGATACAGGAAGAACTGGGCATAACCATAAAAATCGGCCGTTTTCTCACCAGCATCAAACACGCCTATACCCACTTTCGCATCACACTCCACGCCTTTCACGCCACACACATTGCTGGTCAACCCCAGCACATTGGCGTTGCCGACCATGCCTGGGTAACACTCAACGACCTCCATCAATACCCCTTTGCCATTACCGACCGCAAAATTATTGCCGCCTTAAACCAGGAATTAACCTGATGGCGTGCTCTGTTCCATCAGCTCTGTTACAAATTCGCAGTCACCGTTTCAGCGAAAATACAGCAAAAGCCACTACGACAAACCAGTACAAATTCAGTTCATAGCACAAAGCACCGAGTTACCTTCACGTTCTTTTCATTGCTATTTTTGACACTCTATGTATCATATGGAATATGTCCGAAAAAGTCGCATCCGGTCATTTTGAACAGTCAAGCGTTTCCGCAGCTGCTTTGGCTGCATACAATCAGGGGAGAGCCGCAGCCCGCCGACAAGACTACCCGCAGGCAATCACCTACTTTACTGAAGCGCTCGCTTTTGAAGGCACACCTGATCTCTTCCGGGCACGTACTCTGGAATATCGGGGACAATGCTACTGGCTATTGGGCAAGTTTAACGAAGCTGAGGCAGATTATGAAGCGGCATTGGCTGCCAGTGATGACATGAATCAGATAGCCCGTGCCCGTGCCCGGTTGGGAGAGTTGGCAGATTTTTGTGGCCGGTATGAACAGGCAGAGAAGTTGTATCAGCAAGCATTGGCAGAAGGTGTACAGGCGGGTAATCTGTTAGTAATTGGCCGTGCTCAACGTGGTCTGGGGGTGTTGAATCGCCGCCGAGGTAATACCGAACAAGCCGTTAGTCATCTAACCCAGGCGTTGGCTGCTTTCCGTCAGGTTGGTGAGGCACGCGAACAGGCCCGAGTGTTGACAAGCCTGGGGCGTACACGGCATGCTCGCGGTGAATACCAGTACGCCTTGAGTGCCCACCAGGAAGCACTAATGATTTTGGAGTCGCTGGAGGATCGTTGGCGGATTATTCAATGTCTTAATGATATTGGGGAATGTCATCAGGCACTTTATGATATTGAAACAGCCCTTTCTTATCATGAACGCGCTTTGCAAATGGCTGAAGAAAGCAATGCCAACTTGCTAAAGCCGGAAATTTATCGCAATTTGGGTGTTGATCTGGTTGAGCAAAGCGAGTATGACAAGGGCATTATGTATTTGCAGAAGGCATTGGAGGGGGCGCGTCAGTTTGGAAACCGAGAACAAGAGGCGCTGACGTTGTATCATCTGACGCGGGCTTTTATTCGGCATGGCTGGGAGGGGGATGCGGTGCAAACGGTTTCCCGGTTGAGTGAGGTGGCTGAGGCGTTGGATGCAGACCGGTTTCGGGCGCTGGCGGCGTTTGCACGAGGTGAGTTGTTGTTTGCTCAGGGGGAGCGTGTAGCGGCGATTGCTGAGTTGAATGCGGCGATGTTGGCGGCACAAACGGCCGTTGATCGAGGTGTTTTGTGGAAATTGCATGCCACAATGGGTAACGCAATTGATGATGAGGCGATTGCTGCGGTGCATCGTAATATTGCCGCTGAGTTTGTGCGCCAAACGGCCGAACCAATTCAGGATGAGCGGCTTAAGCGTTGTTTTGTGTACGCACCACCAGTTTTGGCTGTTTTGCAAGCGGCTGGTATTGACCCCGACAAATTGTAAGTAATTTGTGATGTTCCTTTTTGTTGTGCAAGTGTTGTTTGTCTGGCTGGCAGAACGGCTTTGGGATGCTGTTGTGTGGCCGGTTAATCTGGTGCGGGACTTTCCGGTTCGTTTGGGGCGGATTTTGCAGACGTTGTTGCCGGCAGGGAGGGGGCTGGTAACGGCCGTTCTTGCCCTAATGCAGGCGATTCGCACCGGTGCAACGTCAGAATGGCTCAAAGATACAGGGAAAGGAACGATAGGCTGGATGTATCTGCTACTGACACAGATATTCGATCTGGTTGGCGGGCCAGAAATCGCCCAATTTTTTATGCATCTGATAACCCATACCACTCCCTTGACAGCAGATGAAATTGCTTTGGCAGGGTCTGTTTTAGGATCAAAGGCGTTGCGATGGGGGGAGGTGCGTGTGGCGGAAGGCGGGTTGCTGGACCTGATATTTCGCCTAAACGGAAATCTGGCCTTTGCCACCTGGCGCACGGTTTATTTGCCTCGCACTGGCCGGCACACACGGACTAATTTGCCGATTTTGGTGCATGAACTGACCCATGTTTATCAATATGAACGAGTGGGGACACGATATCTGGGAGAGGCGATTTATGTGTTGGTGAAGACAAGGCGGCAATGTTATGCGTATGGGGGAGAGGTGGGGCTGAAAACGGCCGTTGCCGCTGGCCAACGATATTGCCACTTCAACCGCGAACAACAAGCCCAAATCATCCAAGACTATTGTGCCCGTAAATTACAAGGTGCAGATGTTTCTGCCTATGAACCAATTTTGGCCCAATGTCGTGCCGGTGATGTTTAACTATTTCCACTAACCTGCACCGCAATTTCGTGCATCGCATCTGTCCCATTTGGAAAAGTATCATCCAACAATCCCAATCCCCGTTTGGCGCGCCGTTGCGATTTGCCATTATTATCTGTTGCTCTGGCCAATACCCGATACACACCCGGTTCTGCCCCTTCCACTTTCAGCCACCAGTGAGTCCAGGTTAATGGTGAAGGACCACGTAACAACTCGGCTTCTTGCCACGTATTGCCATTATCCAGACTGACCTCTACCTTCTCCAGTCCCACATCCGTCGAAAAAGCAATACCAGCCACATAATAATCAGGTGGTTGCTTTTCCTGTTCAGGCGGTTGCCAAATAATAGAAGTCGGCTGGATACGGGCTTCATCACTCCATCCTTGCCCTTCCCAATGCCCCACATGAGGCTGCCGTTGGACAACAATACGCGTAAGCCATTTGGGCTGTTTTTGCCCATATCGCCCAGGCCACAAAGCCCGTAAGGGAAATCCATGATCAGCAGGTAATATCTCGCCATTCATTTCATAAACCAACAATGAGTTTTCGTCCATTGCCAGGGAGACTGGAATACCGGTATGATACCCATCGAGACATTCCAGGCGCAGATATTTGCCAGACGGCCGTATACCAGCCGCTTCCAGCAACTCCCTCATTGCTACTCCAGTCCAGATAGCGTTACCAATTAGATTGCCGCCAACCGGATTACTGATACATTGCAACGTTCGCATTTGTGTGTAAGATGGAAAATTGCGAATCTCCTCTATCGAAAGCGAGAGGGGCGTATCTACCTCTCCTTCTATAACAAGGCGATAGGTTTCCAAATCAACATCTGGTGGAGGAGAAGGGTTGTATTTAAGGGTATAAAATTCCTCATTGGGAGTAATTTGGACTTCGACAGGTGGCGTCCAGGTTGGTTTAGGGGTGGGAGCAGCCGGGCCAGAATCGCCCACTTGGGCAGGTATTGTCGGGTTAGAAGCAATATTAGGGGTGGGAGAAACGGCCGTTATTTCCCCCTCGTCACTCCCCCCCGTAATTAACCC
>RFGV01000280.1 GCA_003696605.1 Chloroflexota bacterium
GCCCATGTTGTAGGGGTGGCTGATGAGACGGATGCGGGGGTCGGAAACGGCCGTAACCGCCGCTGCCGAGCCATCCGTCGAACCATCATCCACTGCAATTATTTCCCAGTTAGCTACTGACAATTCTTCAGTAAACAGCGCCACAATCTGCTGGAGCACTGAGCGAATTGTCAACGCTTCATTAAACACAGGCAATATGACAGAAAGTTCGGGATTTTCTTTCATTCTGAATTTACTCTTTGGGTATTAGCCGGTACAGGATTTCTCCCTGGGGCTCAATAAACACATTGTCAATTTGCGGCGGCAATCGTAATGAACTGCCTTCAAGAGGTACCACAGCAATCTCTGTTATCTGTTGAGAAGTCAGCTTTGGCACCAAATCAGCCAATTCGGCCTCGTTGTTGACGTATAACCACATTTTATCATCCACACGACTCATAAACACAGGCAAGAAAGGATGATTGGTAATTAACACTTCCGCAGGAAGAGCATCAATTGCCTGTACTGTGGGAATTTGCCCTATGTGTGTTTTAAAAAGTAATCGTACGCCAATCAGTTGTATCAATAAACTGGTAGCAAAAAGCGCAATGAACAAGTGGCGAGCGATTTGTTGCCATGCGGGTTGAGTACATATAGCCAGAAAGTTATGGATTGCCAGCCAAACCAGCAGGGGATAAGCAGCCAATAGATAGCGGGCGCCCCATTGTGTGCCGCCAAATGCCGGCCATACTGCCAGCATCAATCCAATAAATAGCAGGGTTGTTGCCAGTAGAAAATCATTGGGGTGGAAACGGCCGTTTTTCTCTCCTCTTTTCGGTGTTTGCATCAACACAAACACAATCGGCGGAAAAGTCGTCAACAAACCATCCAAAGGTGTTTGCCATCCCACAACCAGCCACAATCCATAGCCAACCAACAACACTCCCAAAGCCACATAGAACAAACGGGGTTGCCGCCAGCGAGGCACTCGCCAACCCAACACAAGCCCGGCCACCCCCACAATAACCAGCAAAAACGCCGCAAAAGTAAACAAGTCTCGTCCCTGGATGTGGGCAATTAATCGGCCCACTTTGATAGCACGGGTCAGAGTAATGCCCTCGTAAGACGAAACGGGATAAGAATCAGGACGGCCGTAATCAAACAAATGTGGCGCAACTGCCATACCAAGCGGATGTCCTACCCAACACCACTGTACCAACCAAATGGGCAACAAACTGGTTATTCCACCCAACACAGGAGCAAACAGCAGTTTCTTGCACCGCCAGTTCATCACCAACCATACCAGCCCCATAGCCACAGCAAACAAATACAGTTCAGGACGTTGCCCCATGCCCAGGCCAAGCATGCCCCCCCCTAGAAATGCATCCCGAAAACGGCCGTTTTTCCCCGCACGCCCAATAAAATAAACACTCCAAACAACAAACACCACCCCCCAAACATGATCCCATAATTCCAATGTATAAAAAACCACCGGCGTACCAAAAACCGTCAACCAGAGAGACACCTCCGGAAAAGGATGCGGCCATTGATTCAGCTCTCCCCATGCCCGTGCCGCCCAACCAATCAACACACCACCCACTACCAACAAAATAACCAGCCCTAACCGCCCCAGTCCTGCAAACAAATATGAAGCCACCAATGGGAAAAAGGGGCTGATATTCAAATACAAACGATTTTCAATAATCGAATAAGCGTAATAATACGGCGTATGTTCCCAGTTTGGATCTATCGCTTGCAAAGGATAAGGCACAGCCAATGTTTGCCAGTTTTGGGTGACCAATGCTTTGATTTGCACAAACCGCACTGCACTATCTACGGTAAAAAATGTCAGGGGAGCAATCGAAAACCACCCTGACACCAGCAAGATCAAGCCCAAACCGCCCAGGTGCTTCCATTTCGGCTCAAAACGGCCGTTCACGGTAACAACGCCCCCTTTTCTACACGAAACACCTCTATACCAGCCTCCTCATCCACATAAACACGCTGAAATGCTGTGGGAAATTCCTGCCTCACCGGCTCAAACTGAAACCGACTCAAATCACCAGTAACCTGAACACCACCATATGGAACCAGCACAACATAGTCCACCCCATACTCCGCCAGCTTATCTGCCGCCCCCAACTCACGCACAACAAATCTGTCTGTGTACAAATACAATTGAAAATCAATCAGGCTGGCCAAAACATCTTCCGGATGTGTGTTCTCTTTCACCCATTCAAATAGCCGATAGCGTGCCTGCCATTCTGGCGGCACAACAGGCGTGCGGTAAGTGGCCACAGCTGCCAGAGCTTGCACCCAACCATTGGCCAGGATAAAAAGGACAACACCCGCTATTGCTAACCGCCGTAAGCCCGTTTGCCAGCCAGGCCATCTATGCACCAGCAGTTGCCCCAAAAGAGATAACTCAAACCAAAAATAGTCAAACATGAGGGGAATGAGCGGAACCATAAACCGGGTTGGTTCCCAGGGCCAAAGCAGAGCCATTCCCAAATAAGCGGCTACGTACCAATCAGACAAGGCATGACGAAAAAGAATTTGGCCAATAAGCCCACCCGCTACCAGCATTGCCAATAAAATGTCTATGCCCAACCAGGGAGCCCCTATCCGCAAGGCTGCTGGCATATTCACATATGTTAATGGCACTTGTGACGGGAAAATTGCGCCGGGCAATCCGGCCAGCAAGTAGGCGCGCATATTGTTGACTACACGTAATATCAGGTCAACGGCCGTTATGCGCCCCAGCTCTGGTTGTTCCATTGATTTAAGCCAAAACTCCTGGACATAAGGAGAATTCTGATTAACCAGGTAATTTCGCAGCAACAACGGCGCAACAAAAACAAGAATCAGACCAACCAACAGCATCACTTGCTTGTCTCGTCGGGTCTGCAACAAGTAAAACAGAGTGGCTACCACCAGTGCCAACCCAAACATGCGCAAATAGAGCGTGAAGGCAACAACAAGTGCGGTGATCAGCGTACGCCGAAAAGTGGGAAACGGCCGTTTCTGCCACACCCCTACCAGCCACAACGCCAACAGCGAGAAAAAGGCAAACGCCATCTCCGAAAAAGCAGACGTCCCATACCCAAACACATGCGGGCTAAACAACGTCAACAACGCAATCAACAGCGCTTTCCCCTCATTCCCATCCCGCCAACGCAACCAGCCATAAACAACAGCCACACACCCCAGCGTAAACAGCACCGACATCCCCTTAAACCAAACCCCGTTCGCCGGGAAAAACGGCCGTATTCGCCACACCAGCGACAACAACAGCGGCCAACCAGGCGGATACTTCGTCTCCAGGGGCATATCAGGCATAGATAACAACCGGTATCCCTTTCCCTCAGCCAGCGATCTGGCCAGCGTAATATAGCGCGCATCATCATACCCATCCCCAATAAAGGGCGTCAGGGCAAGCATATAAACAATCGCCGCCACACCCAAAGCCACAACCAAAACCAGCATTGGGCGACTTACTTTATTGCTCCACGTCATAACGCAACACATCCATTTTGCCTACTGTCACATGCTCCCGACGGGGAAACTGCTGCTCAAACCAGGCCACCTGTTCTCGCTGATATGCTTCATTATGGTCCAGTGCCACTACCAACCATACACGCCGGGCATCGGGCAAAAAAGCAGCAGCAGGCAACGGCCGTAACCCTGCCCCCAACCCGCCATATGCCCGTGCCGTCATTTGCTCAAAATCCGGATCACCAGCCAGATAAAAGCTAACCGACGACAATTCCGGCGCATACCAGGCAAAAGCCAGCGCCGAGCTATCTGACGTATGCGCCACCACATCACCCGGCATAACCAGCGCCGACACCTGTGCCGCCAGTTCGCGGAACGGCGGTTTTTGCACGTCTGGATGGGTATAGTAGTTCACCAACGTAATCGCCAGTGCCAAGGCCAGCACGCCTCCGGCCACCCGGTTGAGTAATACCGGTGGGGTGTGAATAATGCCCCAGGCCAGGAGCACATACAGACCCAGGGAGGCAGGCAAGAAAATCCGCTCTACAAAAATGGGACGAATGAATGCCAGGCCGTACAAAGCCAGCAGGGGAACCAGGAAGAGAAGGAGGGGAAATAGAAGGCCGTCGGGAAGATGTCGCTGGCGCAGAAAATGGCGGAGCAGGAAACCGATTAGAAGGAGAACGGCCGTTAACCCCACCGGAACCAGCCACAACGGCGCTGACGGCCCAAACAACATCAGATACACCGCCAAAAACAACCCTAACGGCGTCGGCGGCGCCGCCCAAAAACCGGCCTGTACCCGCTCTGCCTGACCAACCCACACCCAGACCCAGGGCAGCAAGCAAAGAAAAGCTGCCAGGTGGGCCAGGGCCAACGGTCGCCACCGCTGCCGCAACCCGGTCAGCAGTGCGTACACATCTATCGCCAGCAAGTACAAAAAAGCCAGGTTGTGGGTATAAAGGGCAAGGACTGCACACAGGGTAAAGAGTAACCAGTCACGAAAACGGCCGTTTTCCCATGCCCGCCCAAAAAACCAGACCATCCCCAACACCCAAAACCCCAACAACGCATACATCCGTGCTTCCTGAGCAAACAACACATGAAAAGGGGAAATCGCCAACAACCCCGTTGCCACCAGTGCCACCTTTTCATCCAGCCAACGGCAAACACACAGATAAAAAAGAGGCAAGCTCAAGCTGGCAAAGAGAAAGGAAACCAACCGGGCGACAAAATCGGAATGACCAATTCGCAGAGCAACATGAAGGAAAATGTAATACAAAGGAGGGTGTACATCGCTGTTGGCAAGACGAGAAAGCATGTCGGAAAACGGCCGTTTTGCCACCAGCACACTGAACAACTCATCATACCACAGGCTCTGATACCCCAAACGATACAAACGCAGGCCAACACCCAACGCAAAAACAAACACCAAAACCCAAAAAGAGAAATTCGGCCGTTTCATTTGCTGTAAACTGTAATAATAACTCCTGCCCGCAACAATAGACTATCTGTACCTGCTCCCCAAAACACAAAAGGCGCGAAGGCCAAAACACACCCTTCGCGCCTTATCACTACCCTGACTATCAGCCGTAATACCCACTAATCGCATCATCTTTAGGCGCATTCGTCAACGTCACGCCAACCAACCGCACATGCGCCTTCTGCAACAGCTCCTTGGCCCGTTCCGCATGTTCCCGGCGCGTCTTGCCAGCACTAATAACCAACAACACCCCATCCACCTTTGCCCCCAAAACGGCCGCATCGGTCACGGCCACCACTGGCGGCGCATCAAACAAAATAACATCCGCCATCTCTTTCAGCCGCTCAATCACCCGATCTACCTTGCGCGCTCCCAACAAATCAGCCGGATTGGGTGGCTTGGGACCACTGGCTAACAACCACAGGTTTTCAACCCCCGTTTCCTGCAAAGGCGGCTCATCATCATCCAAAAGCATGTTGGTCAATCCAGGTTCGGCTGGCAAACCAAAAAAGGTGTGCAAAGACGGCCGTCTCAAGTCACAATCCACCAAAATCGTCTTGCGTCCACTTTGCGCCATCGTCACCGCCAGGTTCGCCACTGTCGTACTTTTGCCATCATCAGCCGCCGGCGACGTAACAACTAGCGTACGCAGCGGATTATCCAGGCTATAAAACGACAGGTTGGTACGCAACGTCCGATATGCTTCACTCACCGGAGAGCGAGGATCACTCAATGTAATCAAATATTTTTCCGCTTCTTTGTTCATTTTAACCCTATCAAATCAACTCAACTTGTTTGTTATATGGCCCCAATTTCAAAAAGCCACACCAACAACATTAACCCGCATCCATAAAAGCGCATCCATAAAACCGGGACATCCATATGCCGATAACCGGTCAGGCCATATCCCCAAACTTCTCGCAGAGATCACCGCCCTATTGTCCGGGAATCGTACCAATTACCGGAATTTCCAGATAACGCTCCACATCTTCTGTGCGTCGCACCACACCAGACTCTATCCATTCCAGCACAAAAACAACCACCACACCCAGCAGGGCACCAAACACACCACCGGCAGCGGTATTAATTTTCCATTTTGGCCTGTCCAGTGCCGCCTGAGGATCGTCAATAAACTCAATGGTAATGCGATCTTCCTTGCGATTTTTATCGTTTTCCTGATTTTGCCATTGTATAAGTAAATTTCCCCATGTGCGGGCAATATCATTGGCCAGATTGGGATCGGTATTTTCCACGGCCAGTTCAATGACAAAGCTGGAATTGTCAGAAGCGACTTTCACATCACCCAAAAGCTGTTGTGGCGTCATGTCTAACTGCAATTGTTGGATAACGGCATCGGCGCGATAGCTGCTGTATAACCATGCTTCATAACTGCGTAATAGTTCTTTGGCAGCTTGTGACTGGCCGAAATCGGTGCGTGACGGCCGTACCAGCAAACGTAATTTGGATTCGTACACTTCCGTTTGCATTTTGCTATAACCAAAAGCGGCTATTGCGGTGAGTATAGCCAGCAAGATAATAATCCAACCCCGCTGGCGCAAAATGCGTATGTAATCGTTAATTGCCACTACAACCTCCCTGATTTTTGTTTTTCACCTGCCGGGATTTCGCCCAACAAGGGTAACCCCATTGCCTCAATCTCTTCCCGGCTGCGAATGGTGGGATCAAGATATTCTACGAGCAAAGCCAGCCCAATGCCAACTCCGAAAGCAACGGCTACCCGTAGCGGCAAGTCTAGCTGGCTGCGAATACCGGGCGCAACCTGGTTGACGATGGGCTGATCGAGTAGGGTGATTTCGGCCGTTTCGCCACCCAGTTGGGGCAATGCATGGGCGTTTTCCTCCATCAGGACGGCAATCGCCGCATCCATAATCACCGGCAACAGTTCTGCATCCCCAAAAGTGAGCGAGAGGGTCATCATACTGCGCGTGTTATCAGCAGCCAGCCCGCCCTGAATAGCACCTGGAGGCACATCAACACCCTGGGCAGCCAGCCGCTGGCTAACGGCCGTGGCAAATGCACCACTCCGCACCCAATCCGTCAACCCATTGACAATATATTCTGAAGTCAGCCAGTTATAATACCGCTCCTCATCCTCGGCGCTGGCAGCCGGCGTAGGCGATTGCCCCACAATAAAGCGCACACCGGCGTTATACACTGGTGGTGGCGATTGGTAAGTGGCTACCCCCAGCCCCAGCACAATGGCTGCCGGAATTAGCATAATCAGCCAGCGGCGGCGCACAATCCGCCAATATTGTCTCAATTCCATTCTGTCACCTGCTTCTCGGATCTTCCGCTTTTTTTCGCCTCGTTTTTTCTGCCAGCTTTTGTGCCACAAAATCTGCGATTTTGCGACGGAATACGCTTACATCAAATTGTTCGGCGTGGCGGCGAATCTCAGCACTATTCAGATTGTTCGGTTCAAATTGCAAAACTGCTGCGGCAATTGCTTCTGGTGTTTGTTCATAAAACAGTGTGCCGGTTTTGCCGGGAATTACTGTTTCGAGCGCGCCACCGGCAGCATAGGCAATGACGGGCCGACCAGCGGCCATTGCCTGCAAGGGGGCAATGCCAAAGTCTTCTTCGCCGGGAAACATGAATGCCCGACATCGCGCCATCAGGTCAGGCAAATCTTCATCGGGGACGTATCCCAGAAATTTGATGGTAGGGCCAGCCAGGGCTTCCAATCGTTCCCGATCGCGCCCCGAACCGGCAATGAATAACGGCCGTTTCATCTGGTTAAACGCCTCTATCAGCACATCTATTCGCCGATACGGAACCAGCCGCCCCACCAGCAAATAATAATCTTCCACACGATTCGACGGCTCAAACCGTTCCGTTTCTACCGGCGGATAAATAATAACCGATTCCCGCCGATAGATTTTGGCGATTCGCCGACGCACTTCTTCCGAAATAGCAATGAAATAATCCACCCTGTCTGCAGCCAGCCTGTCCCATTGGCGCAAAAAAGTAATAAAAGGAGGCAACACTGCCCGTGTCAGGCGGCCTAGCTGTTCCTGTTCGGCATACTGGAAATATCGCCATACATAGCGGGTTGGCGTCAGGCAATAGCAAATATGCAACGTTTCCGGGCCAGTAATAATGCCATGACAAAAACCGCTCTTGTTGCTCAGGACAACGTCATAATCACGGAAATCAAATTGCTCAAAGGCAAAAGGATAAAGCGGGAAATAGAGTTGCTGTTTTTTATGGGCCAGCGGCAGGCGGTCAATGAATGAGGTGTGAATACGCCACTGCTGCCAATGGGCGGGCATTTTTTCCCGCCAGTAGAGAGAGGTATAAACAGGGGCATCAGGATATAGCGCAACCAGATTTTCCAAAACGTCTTCAGCGCCGCCAATCTGGTTGAGCCAGTCGTGAACAAGTGCGAGTTTCATACGGCCGTTTTCGGGAAACTACTCAATGCCCAGCCGTTCCATACGGGCAGCCAGTTCCGCCTCTACTTCAAAGCTGTGCATCGCCTCCGTCAACTGATTGTCGAGGCTCTTTGTCTGCACTTCCCAGGCAGCATCCGCATGATCAAGTCGGCGGCGAATATTCTCGGCAGCCTGCGCCACCTCACTATCCCCCTCCCCAATCAATGCATCCAAAGAACGCATGGCCTTCACCGACATCTCTTTGGATTTAGCCAGCTGAAGCAAATAAGCCAACTCCTCCCGCTCCTGTTTGGCAATCGCCAGCCGTCCTTCCAGTTTCACCCGAATATCATCCAGCTTTTCGGCCGCTGCTACCTGTCGTTTGAGAGACGCATCATACGTCTTGATAAGTTCCAGCAGCGAACTCAACTGCTTTTGGGTAACCATTGCTTCCGTGCGTTTGCCCTGCAAAAGAAACTGGTCCACAGCCGCATCCAGGCGAGCGGCCTTGTCGGCGAGGGCTTCGCGGCGGCGTTTGGTCGTTTTTACCTGAGCAAACATGGGCGCAATGGAACGCTTGAATTCTTCGACTTCGCGCTCGGCCTGGCGGATATACTCATCATAAACGGCCAGATCGCTCTTTTGCAGCGCTTTGTCGGCCGCTTCGTGCAAGGTTGCCTTGAACAACGTACGTAGTTTTTGCAGTAATGATGCCATAGGGAAATTATACTCAAAATGTAACGGGTGAACACCCTGAACAGGCGGGGTGTGAATTACGGCCGAATTTCCAGAAACTCGCTGGCTACCCAACCGATTTGTCCGTTGACCATGATTTCCTGCCAGATGTGATTATCGGCCGTTTCCCGGCCAGCCAACAAAACAACCACCGTACCCTCTTCCAGCCGCCCCAAAATCTCCCCATCCATGCCGGGCACAGCCCGAAAATTGAGACCATAAGGGTAAACGACCACGGCCGTTTCCGGTGTCGGTGTAGGTGGAACGGCCGTTTCTGTGGGCAGCGGCGTCATCGTTGGCTGGCTGGTCGGCGAAGCTGTGGGGAGCGGCGTAACAGTAGGAACGGCCGTTGCCGTCACCGTCGGCGTCAACGTCGGCACAGCCGAAGCCGTCGGCGAAGGCCCCGGCGTCACCGTCGGCGTCGGCGAAGGCACAGGCGTTGGCGTCGGTGGCACAAGCGGATCCAGCTCCGTCACCCGAATCACCGTCAACGTCAGCGCCACCTCCTCCAAAATCCCCTCCTCCTTCAACTGAATACCAATCGCCTCCTGCAACGCCCGCACCCGATTAAACGGAATATCATGCGTCGAACGGGCTGTTACCTCCAACTGCAGACGGCCGTTTTCAAACGACATCACATCCACCGCCGCCAACTCCGCATCCACCACCTCCCGCAACTTCTGCTCCGTCACCGCAAAAATCCGCGCCTCCATCCGCGACTCCCGCGCCAGATTATACGTCGTCAGCGCCAGCAACCCCGCCACCAATAACAACAGCACAAACGCCACCCGCACACTCCGCACCTGTGCCTGCCGTCGCACCTTCTGCGTTGGCGCCGGCCGAAAACCCAACATCAAAAACGTCAGCGCCGTCGCCAGACTAATCGCCACCAGATTCGTCGTAAACAGCAACAACGCCCCCAACGACTCCCGATAATGCCCCGTCACCAGCGTAATCCCCACTGTGGACAAAGGCGGAACCAACGCCGCCGCAATCGCCACCCCCGGCAACGCCCCCGCCGCCTGCGAATGACA